>PLMF01000189.1:22186-47921 GCA_003142355.1 Bryobacterales bacterium | reverse complement strand
AGAGGAGGGAGTCCGCGAGGCTGCACCAGTTTCACCTGAACGCGCCGGTATTTCCCGTCGTGTTCCCGGTTCTGCGGTGCATAGCCCAGAATGTACTGGTTGCGAAGCTCGACCCCGATCTTGGCGGCGATGTCCGGCAATTCGTTCAAGTTCTCGACTGCGTATTGCCGCCCGCCAGTCTGCTCGGCGATATCCGTCAGCAGGCCCGGCCCGGCGAGTTCCTCCGCGGTCCGCGCGCGCGCCCCGATCGATTCATAGATTCCGATGGCATAGATTTGGGTGTCCGCTTCTTTCACCAGATTCTTGATTTCTCCTTCGGTATAGCGGCTGTTGTTGTCGCCGCCGTCGGAGATCACCAGCAGCGCCTTGCGCGGGTTCCTGGCCTTCTTCATCTCGTGCAGCGCCAGGTAGATGGCGTCGAGCAGGGCGGTCCTGCCTTTGGACTGCGTGAAGGTGAGCCGGTTCTGAATCTCCGCGAGGCTGGTGGTGAACGGCTGGACCAACTCGGCCGAGTCGTGGAACTGCACCAGGAAGAACTCGTCTTCGGGATTGGCGGTCTTGAAGAACTGCGCCACGGCCTGGCGGGATTTGTCCAGTTTGCTCCCCATGCTGCCGCTGCAATCGAACACCACGCCCACCGAAAGCGGAGCGTCCTCGCTCGAGAACTGGCTGAGATCCTGCTCCTTGCCGGCCTCGAAAATCTTGAAATTCTCCTTTTCCAGTCCGGTGACGAAGCGGTTCATAGGGTCGGTGACCGTCACCGGGATCAGCACCAGGGTGCTGTCCACGCGAATGTTGGATTTGGGTACGGCCTCGGCGCGAACCGAAGGCTTGGCACGGGGCTCGATGTTGACCTGAGCCCAGAGCACCGGCGCCAAACAAACCCAAAATGTACTGAATGACAACAGCTTACGGTAGGACGGCAGCATCGGCGGCTGGCCAGCCTTTCTTGCTTGATTTTAGCATACGGGTTTTGTGGTATCATCGCCTGTGCCGCGTAAAATACTGGGCGTTATTCCGGCGCGTTTCGCATCCTCCCGTTTTCCCGGCAAGGTCCTGGCCCAAATCTCCTCCAAGAGCATGCTCCAGCACGTGTATGAGCGCGCCTCTCTGGCACGGTACCTGACGGCTACGATTATTGCTACTGATGACGAGCGGGTTTATGAGGCTGCAAGAAGTTTCGGGGCACGCGTGGTCATGACCCGCGCGGACCACGTTTCGGGCACCGACCGCGTGGCGGAAGCGGCCTCGGCCGAGAACGCCGAGCTGGTGGTCAACATCCAGGGAGATGAGCCGCTCATCGATCCCGCGGCCATCGACGCCGCCATTCTTCCGCTGGCGCACGACCCCGAAATCGTCATGGGCACGCTGAAGAAGGCCATCGAGGACCCGCGCGAGATTACCGATGCCAACGTGGTGAAAGTGGTGACGGACCGGAACGGCGACGCCATCTACTTTTCGCGGTGTCCCATTCCGTACCGGCGGGACCAGGCGAGGCCGGGAACTCATTTCAAGCACATTGGCCTCTACGTCTACCGGCGGGATTTTCTGCTGGGGTATTCGGCGCTGCCGGTGGGGCCGCTGGAACAGGCGGAACGGCTGGAGCAATTGCGCGCGCTCGAAAACGGCTATCGAATCCGCGTGGTGGAAACCGAGTGCGAATCGCTGGGAGTGGATACGCCCGAGGACCTCGAGAGAGTTTGCAAGTTGTTCGAAGCCTCGATGGCGCAGGGGGTGAGACAGTATGGCTAAATATATTTTCGTGACGGGTGGCGTGGTTTCTTCGCTGGGAAAGGGCATCTCCGCCGCTTCCATCGGGTGCCTGCTGGAAAGCCGCGGGCTGAAGGTCGCGTGCCAGAAATGCGATCCCTACCTCAACGTGGACCCCGGCACCATGAGCCCCTTCCAGCACGGCGAAGTGTTCGTAACCGACGACGGGGCGGAGACCGACCTCGACCTCGGCCACTACGAGCGCTTCACCCACTCCAAGCTTGCGCAGGCCAACAACCTGACCTCGGGCCGCATCTACGAGCAGATCATCTCCCGCGAGCGCCGAGGCGATTATCTGGGCAAGACCGTGCAGGTGATTCCGCACGTCACCAACGAGATCAAGGCCGCCATGAAGAAGGTGGCGCAGGACGTGGACGTGGTGATCGTGGAAATCGGCGGCACCGTGGGCGACATTGAATCGTTGCCGTTCCTCGAAGCCATCCGCCAGATGCGCCATGAGCAGGGCCGCGACAACACCCTGTTTGTGCACGTGACGCTGGTGCCGTTTATCGCCGCGGCCCAGGAGCTGAAGACCAAGCCCACCCAGCACAGCGTGAAGGAACTGCGCGCCATCGGCATCCAGCCCGATATCCTGATCTGCCGCTCGGAGCGTTTCATCCCCCAGGAGATGAAGGAAAANNGTCAAGTCGGTATACCAGGTGCCGGTCATGTTCGCGGGGGAAGGCGTGGACGAAATCGTGCTTCGGCTGCTGCGCATCGATGCCGGGCCGCGCGAGCTCAGCCGCTGGACCGCCATGCTCGAGCGCATCGCCAACCCGCGCGACGAGGTGACCATCGGCCTCGTGGGCAAGTACACCGACTACGAGGACTCCTACAAGAGCCTGAAGGAGGCGCTGCTGCACGGCGGGCTGGCGCACGAGCTGAAGGTCGATATTCACTGGATCGATGCCGAAGGCGTGGTCGGCGAGGGATGGGAAAAGCAGCTCGAAGGCTACGACGGCATCCTGGTGCCGGGGGGCTTCGGCAAGCGCGGCATCGACGGCATGCTGAACGCCATCCGCTACGCCCGCGAGCGCAAGGTGCCCTATTTCGGCATCTGCCTGGGCATGCAGACCCTGGTGATCGAATTCGCCCGCAACGTGTGCGGCCTGGCGGGCGCCGATTCCACCGAATTCAACTCCGGAACGCCGCACCGCGTGATCTTCAAGCTGCGGGAATTGAAAGGCGTCGATGAGCTCGGCGGCACCATGCGGCTGGGCGGCTGGCCCTGTAAGCTGGCCGAGGACAGTTTCGCGTACCGCGCCTACGGCGCGCGCGAGATCAACGAGCGCCACCGGCACCGCTACGAGTTCAACCGGGAATACGAAGACCGGCTGAAAGCCGCGGGGCTGCGGATCACCGGCGAGACGCCGGACCAGACCTACGTCGAGATCTGCGAGATCGCCGATCATCCGTGGTATCTCGGCTGCCAGTTCCATCCCGAGTTCAAGTCCAAACCGATGGAACCGCATCCCCTCTTCAAGGCGTTTATCGGCGCCGCCTATGAGAACCGGCGGCGCCGCTTGGCAATGGATGCGTCGCGGACGGAGGCGGTGTACTCGCGTGCCGATTGAGTACCAGGCGTTCGGCCGGGGCCAGGGGTGCCCTCAGGGCCCGGTGCTGATCGCCGGGCCGTGCGTCATCGAGAGCGAAGAGCACGTCCACCGCATGGCGCGCGGCATCCGCGACGCCGTGGGCCAGTTTGTCTTCAAGGCCTCTTTCGACAAGGCCAACCGCACCTCGGGCGGCGCTTATCGCGGGCCCGGTCTGAGGGAAGGCCTGCGCATCCTGGCGGGCGTGAAGGCCGAGGGCTTCCCCATTCTCACCGACATTCACGAGCCCTGGCAGGCCGAGCCGGCGGCTGAGGTGGCGGACATTCTCCAGATCCCCGCGTTTCTCTGCCGCCAGACGGACCTGCTGCTGGCGGCCGGCCGCACGGGGCGCATGGTCAATATCAAAAAGGGGCAATTCGTGGCGCCGCACGACATCCACCGCGCGGCCGAAAAAGTGGCTTCCACCGGTAACCGCCAGGTGATCCTCACCGAGCGCGGCTCTTCGTTCGGCTACAACAACCTGGTGGTCGATATGCGCGGCCTCAAGATCATGCGCGACGCCGGTTGGCCGGTGGTTTTCGACGCCACCCACAGCGTGCAGGTGCCCGGAGGCGCGGGCGACGCGTCGGGGGGCCAGCCGCAGTTCATCGAAACTCTGGCGCGCGCGGCCGTGGCGGCGGGTGTGGACGGTGTCTTTGTCGAGGTCCACGACGAGCCCGAAAAGGCCCTCTCCGACGGCCCCAACGCCCTGCGGCTCAGCCTGTTGCGCGATTTCTGGCGGCGTCTGACGGCCATCCACGCGCTGGTTACGTCCCCGAATTTCCTGCACACCGCGGGGGCGTGATGCGTCATAAAATAGGGGGCAGAATGTTCCACCCAAGAAGACTCCGTCGAGGCTTTTCACTCATCGAGCTGCTGATCGTGATCGCGATCATCCTGATCATCATCACCATCGCGGTTCCCAAGTATCAGAAGACCCAGATGTTCATGCGGGAGACCGCCGCCATCAAGGCCATCCAGACCATTCACCAGATGGAGGTGCAGTACCAGTCCCAGTACGGCCGCTATGCGGTGTCGCTGACGGAACTCGGACCGCCTGCCAGCGGCGCGCCCAATCCCTCCGCCGCGGATCTGATTGGCAACGACCTCTCGGGCGGCGAAAAGCAAGGCTACAAGTTCACCCTCACCGGAAACCCGGGTGGTTACTTGATCAATGCCAACCCGGTGGCGTACGGGTCTTCGGGCAGCCGCTCGTTCTTTTCGGACCAGTCCATGGTCATCCGCGAGAACTACGGCCCGGAGCCGGCCACGGTCAACAGCAAAGAACTGCGGTAAATCAGCTTTCAGCCATCAGCTACGCCGGCGCAGGTTTTAGCTGAGAGCTGACCGCTGATAGCTGATAGCTTCAGTTAACCAATGGAGTACTGGTCCGCCGGTCCAACCTGTTGTATAGTCCGAAGCGGATGCCGGTTTTTGGCGTGGGCGAACGAGCTGCCAACATGATCAAGACCGCGAGAACCGTAGCGGCGCCGATCACCCGGCAGGATTCCTGGCCGGTGATTCCCGACCGCGTAGAGGACCTGGGTATTCCACGCAGCCTGGTTACCGATCTGATTCTACGGTACTTGTGGCTGCATGGCTCGGGCACGCTGGCGGTCCTCAATACGGCCTTGAAGCTTTCCTTTCCGGTGCTCGAAGTTCTGTTTCACCAATTCCGGCAACAGCAACTGCTGGAAGTGAAGGGCATGCTGGGAGACGACTACTCGTTCACCCTGACCAACGCGGGGCGGGTGCTGGCGACGGCGCGGAATGAAGTGTGCCAGTACGCGGGTCCAGCGCCGGTCTCCATTCAGCAATACCACCAGGTGGTGAAGACCCAGGCAGCCCACGTGAAGCTCAGCCGCGAAGGCCTGCGGCGCGCGTTCCGCGACCTGGTGCTGGCAGATGCGTTTCTGGACCAGCTTGGGCCTGCGCTGATCGGGCATCGATCGCTGTTTCTGTACGGCGGCACGGGCAACGGAAAAACCAGTGTCGCGGAGCGGATGCTGCGGATCTATCACGACACCATAGTGGTGCCGTACGCGGTGACGGTGGACGGCCATATCATCACGTTGTTCGACCCCGTGGTTCACCGGCAGGCGCCCGGCGGCGACGAGATGCTGGATCCGCGCTGGGTAGTTTGTGAGCGGCCCTGCATCACGGTGGGCGGCGAGCTTTCGGCATCCATGCTGGAACTGCATCTGGACGACTCCACTCGAGTCTTCATTTCGCCCTGCCAGATGAAGGCCAACAACGGCATTCTGATCATCGACGATTTCGGGCGGCAGATGCTCTCGCCGCGCGACCTGCTGAACCGGTGGGTGGTTCCGCTGGACCGGCGGGTCGACTACCTGACGCTGGCCTCGGGCATGAAGTTCCAGGTGCCCTTCGAGCTGATGGTGGTGTTCTCGACCAACTTGAATCCGCACGACTTGGCGGATGAGGCGTTCCTGCGGCGCATCCAGACTAAAGTGCTGGTGGACGACGTGAGCGCCGAACTGTTCGACCAGATCTTCCAGCGGGTGGTGGAGACCCACGGCGCTCCCTGCGAACCGGGCTGCGCGGAGTACCTTCGCGAGCGCTGCCTGGCGGCAGGCTCGGGTTGCCTGCGGGCCTGCTATCCGCTGGATGTTTACCGGCTGGTAGTGGCCATCAGCGAATATGAAGGCCGGCCGGTGCGATTGACGCGAGCCGACATCGACCGCGCGGTGGGGCTGTACTTCGCCAAGAGGGCGGCCGCCGCCAGCGACTAGCTGCAGGGCCGGGCATGCCCGGCCCGTTCCCTACCGCAGAATGCTGAACATGTTGGAGAAATCGTCGGTCCACGTGCGGAATGGCCGCTCCTGCCGCAGCACTTTGCCAGCATGCTGAAGGCCGGGATGAGCGGCTGCCGTGGCGCGATCCATGATCAGGGTCCAGGAGCACCCGAAGCAGAGGAAGTCGTCGCTATCGGGCGCGTAGTCGTATACCAGAGCGACCTTGCCAAAAGCGGCGGCTGCCCGTTCCACCACCGGCCGCAGATCCAGATACGTGTTGGTGATGTTGACCGCGAGGATGCCGTCGGGTTTCAAATGGCGAAAATACGTGCGGAACGCTTCGCGAGTGATCAGGTGGACCGGCACGGAATCGCCCGAGAAAGCGTCCATCACCAGAAGATCGAACTGCTGGCCAGGCTCCGACTCCAGGACCAGGCGGCCGTCTCCCAGCGCAACTTCGACTCGGGCGGGCGTGTCGCGAAGGTACGTGAATTCCCTGCGCGCAATATCGAGCACCAGAGGATTGATTTCGTAGATCCGCAAGGTATCGCCCGGCCGCCCGTAAGCGGCCAGTGTGCCGCAGCCCAGGCCCAGGATTCCGATACGCCGCGGCGGGCCTTCTTGCGCCTGCATGGCCAGTCCGATACCGGATTGCGGGCAGAAGTAGGTGACCGGCAGGCGCCGGTATGGTTGGCGCAGGAATTGCTCGCCGTGGTTGATGGTCCCGTGGATGAGCTTCCGGCTGGCATATTCATCCATCTTGGGATTACCTTCATCCTCTACGCGGAGCAGGCCGTAGAAATTGCGTGCCACTACCCGGTATCCATCCACCATCTCCCACATCACCACTCCCAGACACGCCAGGTAGCCACACAGCACCACGGCCAGCGCGGCAGCGCCGCATCGCGGCCGTAAGCCGGCGAGGCGCCACAATCCCCGTGCCAACACCAGGAAGGCGACGGCTGCGCACAACCCGAGTCCGATGGGGAATTCGTAGTACGCGCGAAAGAGGTTGGGAGCCACCAGCCCGACGAACAGACCACCCACGGCGCCGCCGAGCGAAACCGTGACATAGAAGCCCGTGAGATAGCGCGGGTGCGGTTTGAGGCGGGCCAGCTCGCCATGACACACCATGCAGCACGCGAACAACCCCACGGCGAAGGAAACCACGATCCAGCGAATCGGCATGTGCGTGAGGAAGCCAAGCCAGGGGGGATTGAAGTCGGTGCGGTACGGCCAGAGCCGGTATGCCATGAAAGCCAAAGCCACGCCCATCAACGGAAGAAAGACGGCGCGCCGGTAGAACCTGGGAGACTCAAAACAGACGATGAAGCTCAACAGGTAGGCGCTGAGTGGCAGGATCCACAGAAACGGAATGGCGGCGACATCCTGGGTGAGGTGATTGGTGACGGCAAGAAGCAGAACCGAAGCGCTGGCGGCCAGGCCCAGCCACAAGAGACGCAGCGTCCAGGCGGGGTGGCAATCCCTGGCTGGGGCGTCCGCCTGGGCCGCCGCCTGGGGTGCGGCGGCGCGCGTGGACGTTCGCCACGCGGTGGCTCCGCAGAGCGCCGCGAACGAGATGTATGCGGCCGACCACACCAACCCCTGCGTACGCGCCGGCAGGTTCGGCTCCACCACGAACGGATAGCTCAGCAGCGCCAGCATGGAGGCGAAGTTCGACAGGGCGAACAGACGATACGGCATCCCCTCGCGGTGGGTCCGCGCGTACCACGCCTGCAACAACGGGCTGGTGGAGGAGAGCAGGAAGTACGGCAGCCCTACGGTGAGCGAGAGCAGCGCCAGGATGGTAAGTGAAGGATGTGCCACACCCGCGCTCTTCCAACCCGGATTGGGCAACGTGGGCAGCGCGGCGAAGCTCACCACCAGGGCGGCGATGTGAGCGACAGCTTGCCTGCGGGGCGCCAGTTTTTCATGCAGCCAGTGGGCGTAAAGGTAGCCGAGCAGGAGCACCACCTGAAAGAACAACATGCAGGTGCTCCATACCGCCGAAGAGCCGCCAAACCACGGCAGGATCATCTTGGCGATGATCGGCTGCACCTGAAAAAGAAGGAATGCGGAAAGAAAAATGGTCAGGGAGTAAAGTAACATCCGGTCCGCTCGACATTGAAGGCTAGCACAGCGTGTGGAATGAGACGTGTGATATAGTCGGTGCCGGACCAGCCAGTGGTGAGCGGGAGGATTTGAAAAATGGAAATCGGATGCGTGTGCCGGATGATGGCGGCGGCCATCGTGCTATCGCCAGCGATCGTCGCCCAACCGGGAATCTTCGAAGGGCACGGGGATGTCGGCGCCGTGCTGCATCGGGGATCGGTGGAGTACGACGCGGCCCAGAAGACGTATCGCATTACGGCCAGCGGGGAGAACATCTGGGGGACGGCGGACGCATTTCAGTTTGTCTGGAAGGAAGTGTCTGGCGATGTGTCGCTGACGGCGGAGATCGCGTTCACTACGACCAGCGGCGATCCGCACAAGAAGGCGGTGTTGATGCTGCGGCAGAGCATGGACGCGGACGCGGCGTACGCCGACGCGGCGGTGCACGCCAGCGGGTTGACCTCACTGCAATCGCGCGAAGAGAAGGGCGCGGCTACGCACGAGGTACAAGCCAACCTGCCGGCGCCGAAGCGGGTGCGGATCACCAAGGCGGGAGCGTATCTGTATATGTCCGTGGCCGCGGAAGGCGAGGAACTGCACTTGGCGGGCGGATCGATGAAGGTGGCTCTGAAGGATCCATTCTACGTGGGGATCGGGGTGAGCGCTCACAACAAGGACGCCATCGAGACCGCCATCTTCCGCAATGTGGAGCTCACGCCGGCGCCGCCGGCTTCGGGGCAGCCGAAGCTGTACAGCACGCTGGAAACCATCACGGTGGCCTCGACGGACCGGCGGGTGGTCTACGTGGCGCCGGGGCGGTTCGAAGCGCCCAACTGGACCAAGGACAACATGCTGCTGTTCAACGGGGACGGGCGGTTGCATCGCATACCGGTGGACGGCGGGAAGCAGGAGACCATCGACACGGGAATCGCCACGCGGCTGAACAACGACCACGTCATCTCGCCGGACGGGACCATGATGGGGATCAGCGGTCAATCGCAGGAAGACCCCCGGTCGCGGGTCTATGTGGTACCGATCGGCGGCGGGACTGCGCGCAAGGTGACGGCAAAGTCGCCGTCGTATTTGCATGGATGGTCGCCGGACGGGAAGACGCTGGCATTCTGCGGGGAGCGCAACGGCAACTTCGACGTCTACACCATTCCGGCGGCGGGCGGCGAAGAGACCCGGCTGACCACGGCGGAGGGGCTGGACGACGGGCCGGAGTATTCGCCGGATGGAAAGTATATCTATTTCAACTCGATTCGCAGCGGGCTGATGCAGATCTGGCGGATGAAGCCGGACGGGAGCGGGCAGGAGCAGGTGACTCCCGACGATGGGTACAACAACTGGTTCCCGCACCTCTCGCCGGACGGGCTGCGGATCGTGTTTCTCACCTATGAGAAAGGCGTTAGCGGGCATCCCGAAAACCAAGATGTGATGCTCCGGATCATGACGCTGGCGGACCGCGGAATCGGCGTGTTGGCGAAGCTGTTCGGCGGCCAGGGGACCATCAACGTGCCCTCCTGGTCGCCCGATGGGCGGAGGCTGGCGTTCGTCAGCTATCAACTGGTGCCGTGANNTCGCGTTCGTAAGTCTTCTGGTCGGGCCAGAGTTGCTTAATCAGACGCTCTTCGTTGGGATCGCCCGTCGTCGCCAGCGTCGAGTTCTTGAACCGGATCGTGACGCGAAAATCCCAGCGGCCATCCTCGGTCGTGTGGTTGGCGGGCTGCTCGATTTTCACCGAGAGGATGCGGCCNNAATTCCTGCTGATGCCCCCATTGCACCTTGTAGTAATACTCCATTGCATAAGGCTGATCGGGCGACCCTTGTGGCGGCGCCCCCTGGGCGAGCAGCGGCCGCGCCAAAACTGAAAGCAACAGCGTAAACAGTATGTTTCTCATCGGTCCTCCAACTACTGGGTGACTTGGATTCTAGCAGGCCGCCGGGCGGCGCCGCAATCATCGGATTGGCGGCGCGCGCCCGTCAGGAGGTTGGCTCAGCTTATAGCAACCGCCTTAGGTTCGAACTCCGGAGCCGCCTCGACCATCGCGCGAATGTTCTCCCGCGGTGTTCCCGGGCTGACTCCGCCACCGACGGAAAGACGTTTCACTGTTCCGGTCGCATAGGTCACGGTAGATCGCTCACACGCACTCGAAACCCTAGCGTCAGCGGCTTGCCAGCCTCCAGCGTATAGCTATCCACCTTGTCGGTCCGCCCCGGGAACGAAGCTCCGACGAAGCCATAGGACCGCAGGCACCATTGGTGCGGCGCTCCCGGATTCTTTTCGTCCGGCGTGATGCGCAACACCGCACGCTTGCCGCCATAGACTCTTTCCAATTCCGCCCATTTCCGCGGATTCCGGTCCTCGTCTTTGGCCAGCACCTCGCCATCCGCGCGCAAGATCGTGTGCTCTCCTGGCGCAAACCGGGCGCTGAACCCGCCGTAGCTTTTCCCGGACTCGGGAGAACCTTCGAGCGTCACCGGCCCATGGATAGCCTCCCACGTGAGCACCACATCCATCTCACGCGAAGTGCCTGTGGCCGCCAACACGGTGAGCCGCAGATTCTCATGCACGATGTCCTTCCCGTCCGCTTCCCAAAAGCTCTCGGCTTCCAGTCGCGCCTGCCGGCCGCTGGCGTTCACCGTGGGCGTTTTCGCGGAGTGATGTTTGGCCGTGAACTGCATCCACAGGTCGTACTGTTTGCCTCCCACCTCGACGATAGGCCACGCCCAGAACAGACCGCGGTGGTGCCAGTGGTCGCTGGGGAAGTCGTCGAGTGGGGATACGCCCGCCGGCGTGTACACGGGAAAGATATAGCAGCAGCGGCGCCTCTCCTCCGGAGCGCCCGTTTTGAGTTGCGGCCCGTAGTTGTACACGAGCGCCGGTTTGCCACTCTCACGAAGCTCCAACCGGCCATCGCCCAGGTCTTTCCAGGCGAATTTCTGCTGGCTCGCCAGGGGCAATGCCACGGCCAATGCCAGCCACAAAAACCTGTTCCTGCGAAACATGAAGAATCCCCTTTTCCACTTCTTGGGTCGATACTACGGCCCGATGACACGGCCCAGTCCCGCCTTGGCAAGAACCGTGTCCGTGCCATAAGGCGCACGCTGTTTACGCGAGAGCCACCCGTTCGCTTCCTCGGCGCCGGCTCGCGTGAAACGTTCCTTCGCCGGACCCCAGTAGAGAGGCCGGTTCGTATGCATCGCCATCTGGGCGATCAGGCAAACCGTACATGAGCGGTGGCCGGCTTCGGCTGGAGCCACGGGTTCCTTGCGCGTTTTGATGCTGGTCAACCAGTCCCGGTGGTGATCGTTCCGGGGACTTTCGTGCAAGCGAATCTCGCCGTCTCTGATGCCATCCTTGATCCAGCGGCGATCGCTGGCATCGATGGCCCGGCCCCACGGTCTGCCCTGCCCCGCACTGCCGCTCGCGCTGAGTGCTTGCATGTCCACGGCACTGAAGTTTCCGCGCGTGATCCAAATCCAGCCGTTCTTCCCCCAGAAACTTGATTCCGTTGGGGTACTTGTCGCTGATGTACATGTCGGTCCCATCCGCGTACCTCGCCCTGATATGGTAAGGACCGTGAACGTCCCAAAGACCTTGCTTGGGAAACAGAGCCATGGCCTCGATTTCCACCGGCCCGGTGAGCTCCGTTCCCATACCCCAGTGAGCGGTATCGACATGGTGAGCGCCCCAGCCGGTAATCATTCCGGCGCCGAATTGCTCGCAGCGCAGCCAGCCGGGACGGTCATAACGGCTTCCAGCCGATGGCGCTTGTGGATGGACGCGATCCTCCGTGTAGTACACCATCGGCGTGGATCCCAGCCAAACCTCGTAGTTGAGGTTTGAGGGGACCGGCATTTCCTTCGTGCTTCCGCCAGGCCGGTCGGTTGGGAGACCGATATAGACTTCTTTGACCTTTCCGATTCGTCCGTTGCGCACCAGTTCACAGGCCAGACGGAACTGGGGATCGGAGCGCTGCTGGCTGCCCTGCTGAAAGATGCGGCCGGTGCGTTTGACGGCGTCGGCCATTTGGCGGCCTTCCTGGATGGTCAGCGAAGCCGGTTTTTGCAGATAAATGTCCTTCCCCGCCAAGGCGGCTTCTATCGCCGGTTGGGCGTGCCAGTGGTCCGGCGTGCTGATCGCGACCGCATCGATGCTCTTATCCTCGAGCATCTCCCGGTAGTCGCCATAGGTCGCCAGACGGGCATATTTTTCGCCGCCGAACCTCTTGGCATACTCGGACTCAATGGTTTCCTTGGCATCAGCAAGGCGTACCCTGTCCAGATCGCAGACAGCAACGTATCTTGCCATGTCGCTGTTGCGGAACATCCCGCCCATCTCCGAATCTCGCCCAATCCGCCCGCAACCGATCTGGGCTACCTGGATCAGGTTGCTGGGTGCACTCTACCCAAGACCCTCGCAGGCACGATCGTCGGGAAGCCGATGCCGGCGACCAGCGCCCGTGGCCGAAGTGCGCCAGGGGGCTCACCCTAACGCTATCACAACCGCCCTTTGCGACCCCAAAAAACCGAATTGTGAATATAGTTGTTGCTTAAAATTATCCATACACGACTCGCGTCGCAACGTCAAGGCCATTTTGGCTATTCGCGGCAATATGAAGATCCGCGGCGTCGGAGAAGCGGGTAATCTGAACTTTTTACCCGCTTTTGCTTGACACAGCTTTGAGGCGGAGAGATAATTCGACCATTGAACATAATGCCGGATTGCGTAACGACTGTGGTGGGTAGTGAAACATGGTTTTCCGCGCCGAAACGAGGGCGCGTGAGCCCGTGAAAACGGCCAGCCGCTCGGAAGAGCGGCTTTCGAGTTTTTTGACCGGCTTTTTGGGCTTGGTATGTCTCAGAAGCGGCGGACGCCGTGGCTGGCGGTATCCACCGGCCCCAATTGGCTTTTGAGGCGCGGGAACGCGACCCGCGGCCACTCTCTCAGATTCGCTTCGGCTAAGCGTGGAGGTTATATGAAGAAACTGGTTCTTCTCTACGGCATGATTTTTCTGATGGCTGCCGTTGCCTATGGACAAGGCGGTGGAAATGCCGCCATCACCGGCACTGTCACCGACCCCAGCGGCGCCGTGATATCCCAAGCCCGCGTGACTATGACTCAGGCGGGGACGCAGGTGAGGCGCACGGCGGCCACCAACGCCAGCGGCCAATTCACCATCCCTTCCCTTACGCCAGCTACTTATCGCCTGACGGTTGAAGCCGCCGGGTTCAAGACGTACGTCCAGGACGTGACCCTTTTGGCGGATCAGAGCGGCTCGCTCCAAGTCCCCATGCAACTGGGGCAAGCACAGGAGACCGTCACCGTGGAGGCTACCGCCACGCTGGTGAACACGATCACGCCGGTGCTGAGCCAGGTGATTGAGCGGTCCCGCCTGGTGGAGTTGCCTTTGAACGGCCGCAACGCCGCCGATCTCACGAAGATGGTAGCCGGCGCCCTGGATTCCAATAACGGCGCGGGCACGTCCCAAGGGGATACCAAGCAGGTTCCCGGCGTCGAGACAATCTCGGTAAACGGAGCGCGTCCCGACCAGATCAGTTACAACCTGGACGGCGGCACCAACCAGGACCTGATGAGCAACACCAATAACCCGTTCCCATTCCCCGACGCTCTTCAGGAATTCAGCGTGCAGACCAATAGTTTCGACACCCAATACGGCACCAATGCCGGCGCCGTAGTGAACGTCGTCACCAAGTCCGGAACCAACCAGTTTCATGGCGACGCGTTCGAATTCGTGCGCAACCGGGAATTTAACGCGCGCAACTATTTCGCCGCCGCTACCGACCCGCTGAAACGCAATCAATACGGCGCGACCATCGGCGGTCCCATCCAGAAAGACCGCACCTTCGTCTTCTTCGGCTATCAGGGAACGCGCATCCGAACCACGGGGAACGCCAACAATACCATTCTCCCTACAGCCGCCAACATGACGGGCGACTTCTCGAATTACCTGAACGCGAGCGCGGCCGTCAATCCCCAGGCAAAGGTAATCCAGATCAACGATCCGACCACCAACAACCCAATTCCCGGCGACATCATTCCCGCCAGCTCCGTCAGTCCGGTCGCCGTGGCTTTGTCGAAATATCTCCCCATCTCCCAGGGCGCGGCCAATGGCCGCATTACCTATGGTGTGCCCAGCGTGCAGAACTACGATGAGTACATTGCCCGGTTCGACAGGGTATTTCGAGGGCAGGATAAGTTTTATGGCAGGTTCTACACGGACAGGTACTACCATGCACCCGCCTATGACGGCAAGAACATTCTCCTGACCGGCAACCCGGGATCTACAATCAGATCTCAGAACTGGGCGGCTGGTTACACCTGGGTCAAAGGACCGACGTTCGTCAACAATTTCGTGGCCACCTTCATGCGCGCGGCCTCCGACCGCGGTCAGGGCGGCAACGTGCCACAGTTTAACGACTTCGGCTCGACCGCCCCGCAACTCCCCAAATCGGAAGGCGGAATTCGCGCGTTCAGCATTACCAACGGATACTTCGGCCTGGGCAACTTTACGGATGCCAAGTTCATCCGTAACACCTACGAAATCCGCGATCAGGCCACCTGGACGCATGGATCGCACACCTTCCAGTTCGGCGGCAATCTCGAGTTCGACCAGTCCAACATCCGCAATACCGATTTTGAAAACGGCAACTGGCAGTTCGCGGATACCCTGTCGAACCTGGGGCTGGCAAGTTTCGTAATGGGTCACATGCATTACTACAACCAGTCGTCGGGAGACTATTCGGACTCGCGGCAGCACGTCATCGGGGTTTTTGCGGAGGACAAGTGGAAACCCCGGCCAAACCTTTCGATCACCATGGGCCTTCGCTGGGAGCCGCAGTTCGTAATGAAGGAAATCTTCGGGCGCACCGAGCAGTTCTGGCCGTCCGCTTATGCTGCCGGCGCAAAGTCCAAAGTCGTCCCCACCGCGCCCGCCGGGATGATGTTTGTCGGCGACTCGTATAACGGCATGGACTTTCCCGCCACCGGAAACACGCCGGACTACAAGAATTTCGCTCCCCGCCTCGGGGTCGCCTGGGATGTCTTGGGCAACGGCAAGACCGTGGTGCGGTCCGGAGGAGGTTTATTCTATACCTCGCGGATGCCCGGCCTCTTCCTGAATGACGCGGCCATCATCCAGCCGTTCAGCCTGCAAACCAGCATAACCGAACCGAACACTCCCAACAATCTGATCCCCTTCAGCAACCCGTTGGCGAGCAATCCGTCGTATGCGGCCCAATGGCCGCTGCTTTACACGCTCAAAACTCTTCCCTCTGGCGGGGTGCCTTTTACGGGGCTCATCAAGATGTATGGTTTGGAGCCGGGCGTGAAGTGGGTAACGCCGACCACCTACGACTGGAACGTGACCATCGAGCACCAGATTCTGTCGGACACCTTGGTCAACGTCTCCTACGTGGGCCTTCGCGCCGTGCATCTTCGTCAGGATATCGACTATAACCCGAGGGCCGCCGGAGTGGGAACCGACGCCAGCCGGCCCTTTCAAGGGTTTACGGACATTTTAGAGAACCGCAATACCGGAATGTCCGACTATAACGCCTTTCAAATCAACATCCAAAAGCGCCCGGGAGGCGGCAAGGGCATTCTCAAGGACCTCACACTCCTCGGTAACTACACGTTTTCCAAGGCCATGGAAATCGCCTTGGCCTCGGGTGGCGGCATCACCGACGTGGGTTCGAGTGTCGGTTCCGGGATGCCGTTCGGCTATCCGAGGCAGGGCCACTTCGATACCGGCCCGGCTACTGGGCAGGACCGCACACACCGCTTCGTGGCCTCCTACGTTTGGGACCTCCCCAAAATGACCGGAGCGAACCATGCGATCCGCGCACTCCTCGGCGGCTGGCAATGGACGGGCATTTTCACTTATATGACCGGAGATGCCTTGACCGTCGCCCTCGGGACGGATAAGTCCCAAACGGCCCTGAATGGCGATCGCGCAACCTTCATCGGAAGCGCGAGCCAGTACGGCGGGACGGCAGACTCGAGTTTGCGCTCCGGATGCGGTTCGGCCACTTGCGTACCCTGGCTGAACACTTCGTTGTTCCTGCCAGTTGCGCAGACGCCCGCCGGGAGCTTCGGAAACGTCGGCAAAGGCGCTTTCCGCGGGCCCAGTCGGTTCAACGTGGATTCAGGGCTGATCAAGAACTTCTACCCGTTCCGGTCGCGTGAAGACATACGCTGCCAGCTTCGCGGAGAGTTCTTCAACGTCCTCAACCACTCCGAATTCAACGATCCCGACGTGACCAGAAACGACGGGAACTTCGGAGGCATCTACGGAGCGGCCGACCCCAGAATCATCCAGTTGGCGGTGAAGATCTTCTTCTGATATGGAGCGACCCCGTCAAGCCCACTTGGTTTGACGGGTCTTTGAGACAGGCCGGATTTCCTCCGCCACGTGGGGGAGCCGGCCTTTTTCGCGCCGCAATCGCCTATACTACAGTCTAAGAGCCCATCCATGGCGCTGTTCAAGACGCGCAGCGCCGCCGTTTACGGCATCGATGCGCACCTGATCGATGTCGAAGTCGACATGTTCTCGTCCGGCTCGGCGCGCGATTCCGTGATGGTCGGCATGCCCGATACCGCTGTACGGGAAAGCCGCGAGCGCATCAAGTCGGCCCTCATCAATTCCGGTTTCGGCTATCCCAATAAACAGATTACGATTAACCTTGCGCCCGCCAATATCCGCAAGGAAGGCGGCGGTTTCGATCTGCCGGTGGCGCTCGGCATCCTGGGCGCGATGGGCGTGGTTCGCGGGCTCGACCGCCACATCCTGGTGGGCGAGCTCTCGCTCGACGGCACCATCCGTCCGGTGCGTGGGGCCCTCTCGATCGCGGTCTGCGCGCGCGAGGAAGGCATCGCCAACCTGATCCTGCCGGCCGAGAATGCCGCCGAAGCAGCCGTCGTCGAAGGCGTCGCTGTGTACGGTATGCGCCATCTGGCCGAGGTCGTCGCCCTGCTGGCGCGCCCCGAGGAATTCGCGCCCGCCACTCCCGACGGCGCCGGCCACCAGGCGGAGCCTGCCGCCGCGCCGGATTTCCGCGATGTTCGCGGACAGACCATGGCCAAGCGAGCGCTCGAAGTGGCCGCCGCGGGTTCGCACAACGTGCTGCTGATCGGCCCGCCGGGCTCCGGCAAGACCATGCTGGCCAGGCGGCTGGCCGGCATTCTGCCGCCGCTTACCTTCGAAGAGGCCATTGAGACCACCAAGGTCCACAGCGTCGCGGGTCAGTTGGGCAGCAACACCGGACTGTTGCGCGAACGGCCCTTCCGCGCCCCGCATCACACCATTTCCGATGCCGGCCTGATTGGCGGCGGCGCCGGCATGGCGCGGCCCGGCGAGGTCAGCCTGGCCCACAACGGAGTGCTCTTTCTGGACGAGTTCCCGGAGTTCCCCAGGGATGTGCTGGAAATGCTCCGCCAGCCGCTTGAAGACGGCTCGGTGACCATCGCGCGCTCCAGCATGACGCTCCGCTTCCCGTCCCGTTTCATGCTGGTTTCGGCCATGAACCCCTGCCGCTGCGGCTTTTGGGGTGACGCTACCAGGGAATGCCGCTGCACGCCCGGGCAGATCCAGCAATATCTCGGCAAGATCAGCGGTCCGCTTCTGGACCGCATCGACATTCACGTCGAAGTTCCCGCGGTACCCTACCAGGAACTGCGCGGCAACTCAACGGGCGAATGTTCGGCCGAGATTTCGGCCCGCGTCCAGAGGGCACGACGGGTGCAACAGGCGCGTGGTTACTATAATTCCCTCATTCCCGCGCGCATGATCCGCAAAATTTGCGCGCTCGACGATGCCGGCGAGCGCACGCTGGAAATGGCGGTCCGCCGCATGGGCCTTTCCGCTCGCGCACACGATCGCATACTGAAGGTGGCGCGCACCATCGCCGATTTGGGCGGATTGGAAGGCGTCTTGGCCAAGCACGTTGCGGAAGCGGTGCAGTATCGCAGCCTGGACCGCAATTACTGGAGCTGACCGGCTCATGTTAGGCAGTGAGCGTGGCTGCGCACGGTCGGACAAAGCGCATCGGATCGGGAAACGAGGTGAGCGTCCCCTGGTTTCTCCCCTTGGGCCAATGCGTAACCAACCAGACGGGGATCTTGCGGGCGGGATCGTGGCACACGACGAGGTACTTCTTGTCGAGCACTGGCCCGGCGTTGCGGCGGGCTGCGCAGCGACAGCCGTTTCGATCACCCGCGCAGCCGCGGCCTTGGCGGCATGCGGCTTAGAGCGGCCGGAAGCCGGTGTCGGTCCGCTCCTTTACGGCGTCGTCATTGAGGGCCACGCCGATGCCGGGCTTGGTAGTTGGAACGAGGTCGCCGTCGCTCAGCGTTACCGTGTCTGTCAGGGTCGTGAAGTTCTTGTTCAGGTAGTGGGTCCATTCCAGCATCAGCAAGTTCGGTATCGCCGTGCACACATGAGCATAGGCCATGGTGGCGAGCGGGGAAGCCACGCCGTGCGGGGCCACGGGCACGAAGTACATCTCGGCCAGCGCCGCGATCTTGCGGCCTTCCAGCAACCCTCCCGTCTTGCACATGTCGGGCTGGATAACGCTCAGGGCCTGTTTTTCGAGGAACGGCCGGTACCCCCATCGGGTGTAGATGTTCTCTCCGGCCGCGATGGGGACGCGCGTTTGTGACCGGATCTTCGCCATCGCGTCGGCGTTGTCGCTAGGTATGGGCTCCTCTACCCAGGTCAACCGGTACGGCTCCAGTAAGTGGCAGAGCTGGATGGCCGATTCGGTGTCGAATCGTGTATGGCACTCCAGCATCAGGTCGTAGTCGCGGCCCACAGCCTCGCGGACGGATGCGACCAACGCCACGATGTCGTCGGTCTGCGGATTATTTAGGTGCAAGTTCCACGACTTTTCCGGCTCGATCCCCTTTTTGAGCGTCGAGTCCCAGGGTTTGTAATCGATGCCCAGCTTGAGCCCCTTGACCTTGGTCTCCGCGATCAGGTTCTTGGCGTCCGCCGCGTCGGTGGCGTGAAGATAGACCGGCACCCTCTGCCGGACGCGACCGCCCATCAGGCGGTACACGGGAACGCCCAAGGCTTTTCCGGCCAGGTCCCACAGCGCCATTTCCACGCCGCTGATGGCGGTGAGATAGGGTCCGCCCATTCCGCGGACGAACACCGCGCTGGGCGATCCGCCCGGTAGCCGGTTACCCCAGAGATTGAAGAGGATGCCCTCGATATCGAGCGGGTCGCGGCCGGCGAGGGCGGGCGAAATGTTGTTGTTGACGATGTACTCGGCGCCGAGCGTATCCATAAACTCGCCGGTTCCGGTCAGTCCTTGCTCGGTGTAGACGCGCACGAAGCGGTTGTTGAAGCCGTCGCGCAAGCGGACCGCGCGAATTTCGCGGATCTTGAGGTTGGGCGCGGCCGAAGTGCCCTGTGCCCGGGCGCTCGCCAGAAACTCGTTATAAGCCAGTGCGGCTCCGCCGAGACCGCCGAGAAAAGTGCGCCGGTTCATAGTGTCATTCTCTCCTGAGTTCTCGCACTTCAACTTACCAGTACAGCTTAAGAGCCAGTTGAATGCGGCGTTGCGTGTTGGTCTGGTTGCGCCACAAACCGAAGTTGGCGTTCTGGAGCGTGTTGGCGCTGGTCAAGGGGCCGAAGGTGGTCCGATTCAAAAGGTTGAACGACTCGCAACGAAACTCCACGCGCGATTCCTCGTGAATCTTGATGGTCCTGGCCAGGGAGATGTTCTCCGAATAGCCCGGCATGCTGCGGAGCTTCGGATTGTACCGGGTCATGTTGCCAAGCGCGTCTGTGGGCTGTGTGCCGAAGTACGAAGCCGGCTGGAGGAACTTGTCCACATTGGGGTCGAACTTGCTTCCCGCAATGGACCCGCGCCAGCCATCGTAAGTGGGGGCGTTCGGCAGGTTGGTGGTATCGAAGATCGGAAAGCTAATGGTTGTGGCGAGGGCCAGGGGCGTCCCACTGCCATAATTTTGAATACCGGAGAAACGCCAGCCGCCAACGATCGCGGAGACGATACTCTTGTTGCTCAGGAACCTCTTACCCTGGCCGAAGGGCAGCTCGTACACGTAGGTCAGCTTCACGAGGTGCGTCTGGTCGTAACCGGATATCGATTTGAGGAGCCTGTAGTTGTAAGTGTCGAACGAGCCAGCGACGGCGCCCGTCGCGCCGGCGGTCAGGTCTGTGTCGGTCAGCAGCTTCGAAAGGACATAGGAGGCTTGCAGCGTCAGGCCCGACGAGTACCGTTTCGAGAACTTCACCGTCATCGAGTGATAGGTTGAATGGCCGATCCGGTCGCCTCCGCCGTCCAGCGTGTTGATCGTCGAGAACTGCGGGTAGGGCCTGAGAGATTGACCTACAGTCGCTCCCGTCCCCCAGAGTGCGTTGAATCCCGACCAGGGCGCCACGATCCCGGCGGCGTTAGCGGCGGCCGAGCCGACTTGCGAGTTCAGCAGGGTGCGGCCCGCCGCGGTGAACGGGCTCAGATTTGCGGGCAGGCTCCGATAGTGGAGCTGATTGAGGGCGAGGAAGTTTGACGTGATGTCACTGGCCAGCGTGGCCAGGTAGCCGATCTCGACTACCGAGCTGCCGGTGAGCTGGCGTTGGATGTTGAACGCGTAGGTAAGCTCGCTGCTACTCGTGTCCGCACTGTCCCCGTTGTAAAAGGGGGGATTCTGGCCGTTGCCGATCGAGGGATCGATCGTAGGCGGCGGGGTCCATGCCGGAGCGCCGTTCTTCAGAGACCACATCGGGTTCAAACCCTGGCTCTGATCGCTGACGGCGAGCCGCACGGCGAAACCAAGATTATGCGATGACGACCCGTTTCCCACCAGAGGTCCGAAACTGCGGGTGGCGGCGCCCCGTATGGTGGTCTTGCTGCTCAAGGAATAGGCGAAACTGAGCCGCGGCCCAACGCCGCCCCACCAATTGTCAATCAGCGCACGGGTGCCCACCCTGCCGGGGCCGGACCCGGCGAATTTGATGGCGCCCAGAAGTCCGCCCGCGCCGGGGTTCGGCAGGGTCAGATCCAACTCGCTCAACCGGTCGTCTCCCGAAATCGGCGCAACATTCATCTCATATCGCAGCCCGATATTCAGCGTCAGGCGCCGCGAGACGTGCCAGTCGTCCTGGAAGAACATCTGGTGACTGCGGTACCAGGTGGAAAGGTATCGCGGGGTGTCCAGAGAGTAGTTGTTCACGTAACCCAGGAGGAATGACCCGAAGCCGCTCCCGCCTCCCGTGGCCTGGCTGGTGTTCAGTGGGATCGAGGTGCCGAGGCGGCTGAAGCCGACGTTGCCCGCGATGTTCTGTACTCCGAAGCCGTCGTAGTTACTCTGGTTATAAAAATAGCCCCACTTAAACGTGTGGGGACCGGTGATCTTGGTCATGTCGTTCCTGACTTCGAACACCAGGCGGTCCGATCCGTTCGGGCCACTCGTGCCCCAGGTAGTGAACTCGTTGCCAAAGCCGACTGCGGGAAAGATGCTGGAGCAGTAGGGATAATTGGGGATGCAAATGCCCTTCCCTTTCCACGTTCCCTCGGGGATGGTGGCTAGGCCCTCGGCCATCGGCGCCCCTGTTTCTGTCCCGGGCGCCCCATGGTCTTCCCGCCAGTCGTTGAAGCCGCCATAGAAGCGGTTCAGAAAGGTCGGCGAGATGGCGTAGTCCCAACTCCCACGGTAGACGTTCGCCTGGTTGTAGCCTGGAGACCCGCTGAGGGGCGCGGGCAGGCCCGGGGGCCCATTCTGGCCGAACAGGAGTTGATCCTTATAGTGATTGAACAGAAATGAGATGTGGTGCTTCGAGCTCAACGTCTGGTCGATTTTGAAGCTGCCCTTATCGCTGGGATTAATCGTAGTGCCTGTGGAAATGTAGTTGTTCCGCACGTAGGCCGAGGTGCCGGGCACGAGGTTCGGAACGTTCGGCTTCAGGATGCTCGATACGTAAGTAAGAATGGGCTTGGCCACCGGATCGATGCGGTCCTGCGGAATGGTGTTGTTCGGGAAGGGGTCCCTGACGTACGAGCCGTTAACCAGCCGTTGCGTGCTCGGGTCATAGACCACGTACATCTTGTTGCTCGCGTCCACCCAGTTGTGCAGATCGCCGGTGTAGAACTCCGGCGGCGGCACGCTTAGGGGTGTCGGAGTGGCGCCGACCCGGTTGCGGAAGCCCTCGTACGAGACAAAGAAGAACGTCTTATCCTTGCCGTTGTACAGCTTGGGAATCGACACCGGCCCACCCGCGGTGGCTCCGAAGTTGTTCTGCTTGTAAACGGCTTTGGTGGCCGCAAAGAAGCCGCGCGCGTCCAGGTCCTGGTTGCGCAGGAACTCGAATCCGCTCCCGTGCAACTTGTTGGTGCCCGACTTGGAAACGAAGCTCGCAGTTCCGCCCGAGGCATGTCCCGTTTCCGCCTTGAAACCGGCGGCCTCGACGGTGAATTCCGTGAGGGCCTCGACCGAGGGGCTGTTCATCGCGGCAGCAGCCTGGTCGCTGCCGAGCTTGTCGCCAGTGATGGAGGTGCCATCGAGCGTCATGCCCCAGGTGTTTCCGCCGCCGGCGATGCGGAAGCCGCCTCCCGACGTGTTTACTTCGGGCGCGGTGGCCGCCAGGTCGAAGGGACTGCGCGAGGCGCCGTTTACCACCACCGGCAGCCCGTCCACCAGCGTGTTCGATACAGCCGTGGCCACGCTGGCCGTGTCAGCCTGCAACAACTGCGCGGTGGCGGTAACCTCGACTGTCTGCTGGGTCGTTCCCAGCTCGAGCGCGACGTCCACGCGCACGGTACCGCCGGCAGTCAGCACGACGTGATCGCGAACGTGCGTCTTGAAGCCCTGGCTTTCGACCCTCACCTCATAGGCGCCAACCGGCAGCGAGGGGACGGTGAAATCGCCCGAGGTGCTCGAAGTCGCTTTATATGTGACGTTTGTATCGTTGTGAATGACCGTCACCTGGGCGCCCGGCACAACCGCCGCACTGGCGTCCCTTACGGTTCCCGTAAGCACGCCCCGGTCGCCTTGCCCCGGCAGCCGCATAACAAGAACGGCCGCCAACAGAATCAAGCGCACGAACAGTGAGCCCCTTGTGGTTCTCATCTCGAGTTTCTCCTGGACGCCCCACCCGGCGTCATTTTGACTAGGATGTCTCTTTTGGCTTTCTGGTCACCCTCGATTGTACATCCAAGCGCCAGATTTGGATCGTTTTTTCCATTTTGCCGCCCCTGTACTTTCGGCACCGGAGCGCAACACGTTCGACGTGGCGAGAACTGCGCGCCCATATCAGCGCCCGAACCGAATCGTCGAGTTGGCCGGATGTCTAGCGTCTGATACCATTGTTGGTGCCCGGTATTCCAGGCCTTATTGTCAGGAATTGGGATTGAACGTAACCCCGGTTTTCCTATGCCCAACAAGATCCTCGATCAATTCTTTGAACGCTGTCCCCGGTCGGGCGGTATCGTCGGTATCCGGTACGACACGCCTGTTACGCGGGCGCTGTTTCCAGTGCTGGGACTCCTGGCCACCGGGTGGTTCCTGCTGCGCGTAATCCCCAAACCCAGCCGGGCCGAATACCCCTGCCAGAAGGTGGCGGCGGGTTTAGGCGCCGGGTTCCTGGCATATGCGGCCAGCCTGCTGGCGACCTGCGCCGGCTTCCGGTTTCTGCGGCGGCGGGTGGGCCAGGCGGCGGCAGTGGCCGTTGTGGTCGTACTGGGGACGGTGGCGCATGATCAACTCGGTCTCAGCCAGCCTCCGACGACGGAAAAAATCGCCCAGGTGCTCACGCCCGCGGAAGGGCCCAATCACCCTATAGGACAGGCGAGAGGGATGAATCCGGGCCGGGTAGTCTGGGCCCAGGACTTCGCTGCCACGCTGTGGGACGGCCAGACGGGCAATTGGTGGGAGGAGAAAAACGTCAGCCAGCCAGAGGTGGAGAAAATGTTCTCGCGCAGCCTCCAGGCGCTTACCGGCGCACCTTCCGACCGGCAGGCATGGGACGGGCTCTTCCGCTATTACAACAAGACCGCAGGCCGCGGCGATCACGGGTACCAGAAGGGCGAGAAGGTTCTAGTTAAACTCAACTGCAACGCCGACGAGGGCACACCCTGGAGCAATAACGGATATCCTACTCCGCACGTGGTTTACACGCTCGTCCGGCAGTTGACCGAAGTGGCCGGCGTGCCCGCCGATCGGATCATATTGTCGGACCCCTCCCGCAACATCGGCAACCCGATTTACAGCAAGGTCCGGTCGAACTCCGCCTTTCAGCAGGTGACCTTCGAGGGACAATTGGGCGAACCAGCCCCGCAACGGGTCAAACCGGCGCCCGATTTGAACGCCCCCATCTATTTCGACATGCCCGCGGGCAAGAAAGGCGTCATGTATCTTCCTCAGTCCCACACGGACGCCACTTACCTGATCAGTTACGCTCTCATTCGCCCGCACCGCGTGTTCGGCGTAACTCTTTCAGCCAAGAATTACTACGGGTCGGTGTTCGACACGGAACTGAAGATCTTCAAACCCTCATTTCTGCACGCGTTCGCAATCTGGGATTACCCGACACCCAATAAGATGGGGGAATCGCACAGCCTCCCGGCCCTGCTGGGGCACAGGCAATTGGGCGGCAAGACGATCCTGTTCTTCGCCGACGGGCTATACACTTCGTACAATCAGGTCCGTCCCGTGGTGAAGTGGTCCACCCTGAACGACCGTTGGTTCTCCGGCATGCTGATGTCGCAGGACCCAGTGGCGCTGGACTCGGTGGGTTACGACCTGATCCGCAGTGAGCCCCACCTGACTAACGGCAACCCCAGCTTCAATGGAAACGTGGACAATTACATGCACGAAGCGGCCTTGGCGGACCATCCGCCCTCAGGAACCAAATACGATCCGGAAAACAAGGGGACCGTCCTCGGAAGCCTCGGCGCACACGAACATTGGAACAGTGTCGCGGAGAAGAAGTATTCCCGCAACCTGGGGCGGAAAGAGGGCATCGAACTGGTCGCGGTCCGTTAAGGCACGGCCGGGGTTGACGGTTTCTGGATTGAGCCGCCTGCTCCACTTTTGTCTGCGCCTATTTTGGCCTGACGCTTGGGCCCCACGTGCTGCGCTGTGTTAGCCTCCAATGTTGGGCATTCCCAGACAGGCCGATATTGCTGGACCGGTCGCGATCCAATCCGGCACTCTGGATTCATGCTCAAGTTGCAGTTGTTGTCTGCACGCATGCCGCTGCGGCTTTTGGGGAGACGCCACCAGGGAATGCCGCTGCACGCCCGGGCAGATCCAGCAATATCTCGGCAAGATCAGCGGTCCGCTTCTGGACCGGATCGACATTCACGTCGAAGTTCCCGCGGTGCCCTACCAGGAGCTGCGCGGCAACTCAACGGGCGAATGCTCGGCCGAGATCTCCGCCCGCGTCCAGCGGGACCGAGCGGTGCAACAGGCGCGCGGCTACTATAATTCCCGCATTCCCGCGCGCATGATCCGCA
>PLMF01000189.1:0-22179 GCA_003142355.1 Bryobacterales bacterium | reverse complement strand
GTGGCGCGCACCATCGCCGATTTGGGCGGATTGGAAGGCGTCTTGGCCAAGCACGTTGCGGAAGCGGTGCAGTATCGCAGCCTGGACCGCAATTACTGGAGCTGAATGAGGTGTAATGAAATCGGTTGGCAGGCGAAAGCGCCTGCCCCACCCTGTCAACCTAGTCACACGAGGAAAAACCAGATGACAAAACTTCCAAAAGCACCCGCGCCCCAGGACGCGGCGGCCCTGTTCCGCGAACAACTCGCGCAGGGCGAAGCGGTACTAGGCTGTTTTCTTTCGCTCGGATCTCCGGCCACCGCCGAATTGATGGCCAACGCCGGCTACGACTGGGCGCTCATCGATCTCGAGCACGGCGCCGGCGATGAGCGCGACGCGCTGCCCCAGATTCAGGCTCTGGCGGCCGGTGGGTCGATCGCCATTGTACGGGTGGAATCGACGGCGCGGCAGCGCGTCCATCGCGTTCTCGATTTCGGCGCCCACGGCATCATGTTCCCGCGCATCGATTCGGCGGCGGAGGCGAAGGCTGCCGTCGCTGCCATGCGCTATCCGCCGGCCGGTGTGCGCGGCGTGGCGTTTTCGAACCGCGCCGGCGGATACGGCTCCAACTTCCGCCCCTATATGGCGGGCTCGGCGTCGCTGATAACCGTCGTCCAGATCGAGTCGCCGGCGGCGGTGGAAAACGCGGACGCCATCGCGGCCGTGGACGGCGTGGACGTGTTATTCATCGGCCCGTCCGACCTGTCGCATTCCATGGGCATGCTCGGCAATTTCGACCACCCGGACTTTGTCGCCGCTATCCAGCGCACCGCCGCGGCCGCGTCGTCGCACGGCAAGCAGTGCGGAATCCTCCTGCCCACTCCCAAGGATTTCAAGAAGTATTACGAACTCGGATACCGCTTTATCGCGTCCGGTTCCGACGCGGTTCTGCTGAACAACGCGGCACGGGCCCTGGTCGAAGGTATCCGGAAAGACCGCGAGGAAATGGAGAGGTAAGCCTGATGAAACGTCGTGAATTCATTGCCGCGGCATCGTTGGGCGCGGGCGCGCCAGCGGCCGTGGCCCGGAGCGCCATGGAGGCGGAAATGCAGTCTACATCTTCCCCACCGAGGATTCTGGCAGTCAGTGCCCACCCGGCCGATTTCTGCTCCCGGGCGGGCGGAACGCTGATTAAACACGTTCGCGCCGGCTCCAAGGTGAAGGTCATCTGGCTCACTCAGGGCGAGTCGGATGAGAGCGCCTTTCTGATCCAGAAACGCCCGGGCATTTCCGTGGAGGAAGTCCGCCGCATCCGCGAGAAAGAAGCTTTCGCTTGCGCCGAGGTGATCGGCGCCGAGGGGAAGATGTTCGGGTTCGGCGACGGCCCGCTGCGCATGACGCCGGAGCGCATGGAGATGCTGGTACGGGAGATGGCGGACTTCAAGCCCGACTTGATTTTGACCCACTGGAAGGACGAGCTCACTTACCCCACACACTGGCGGACATCGCGCAGCGCGGTGGAAGCGGCGCAGATGGCGCGGGTCTCCTGGGATATCCGCTTCTTCGAGCCCAATATCGGGACCGCGTCACAGGTCGGGTTCGTGCCGGATCACTATGTGGATATCAGCGAAGTATTCGAGCGCAAAGTGGAGGCGCTGAAGACCCTGGCCGCCCAGCCGCGGCTGGTCCCCGATTACACGGTCTGCAACCGCTGGCGCGGCATCGAGTGCGGCCGGCAATACGCCGAGGCCTTCGTGCGCTGGGCCCCAAAACCGCCGGTTTACGATATATTGAGCGCCTGAGATAGATCCGCGCCCGCCCGTTACGTTATACTGAAACTTCGCCGCAGGCCCCCGCTGGAGTGGCGGAACTGGCAGACGCACGGGACTCAAAATCCCGCGACCTTCACTGGTCATGAGGGTTCGACCCCCTCCTCCAGCACCATGAAATCCAACAGTTATGGTCGTCTGGGCAAGGCATGATCTGAAGTTTCTTGCTCTCTACTGAAATACAAGGATCCGCGCTGGCGCGCCTACTTCTTGAAGAAGAGCGACGAAATCGCGGCCAACACCAGAATGCCACCTACCGCCAGGAGGAAGTTGTTGCCATGCGCCTTCCGTTCGAGCACCGCGTTCTGCGGATTGGCGGGATCGTAGTACACCGACACGGGATTCCCCGCCGGGTAAGCCGCCACCAGCTTAAACGCCTTTTTGTGACTGTTGTATCCCTTCTCCTGGAAGGCGAGCCGGTTGCCTTGGTAATTCTGGCCACCGACCTGATACTCATACTGCACGAACGGAACGTAGTTGGTGATATCCCGCGTCTGGGCATCACCCCGTTCCACAACTTGACGGACACTGGCGGCAACCACACGCCCGAGGACGTACGGCCAGGACATGCTGGCCTTCACTTTCTGCTGCCTGCGCCAGGCCTGCCAAAAAAGGAGAGCGCCCAGTACAAAGGCGAAGAGACCCGCCATGAAGTAGCTCCTCTTCGGTGGAATCCAGAAACGGGTTCCACACTAACGAAAGCGTATCGGTATGGCAGGAACCGCCCTGTCCCTCAGAGTCTGCGCCGTCTAACCCGGCGCCACTTTCCGCCTTCCGCGAAGGGCCACGCTTTCCAGGTGGAAGTTTAGCACACAAGAGTATTCCGGTGGCGGCGATTCTTCTTCGCGGAAACCATGGCGCCCATGGTGGCCCCCATGGCTGGTCCGCGAGGCGCGGTGGTGCTGGAGGGACACACCGGCCCCAGCAGGCAGGCTTCGGAGGCGTCACGGCGCACCCCATTCCGATGAGCCCCCACACCGTGGTCATGGGACGCGCCTGAGAAGGCAATCAACGCTACAATGGCGGTCTGCAAGCGGTAGCGGATAACAGGACCAGCGAGTCCTGTTCCGCGAAGCCCAAGACCTGGTTGTGCCAAAGGAAACGTGAGGCACCAATGAAACCGTTAACGACCGTTGTTCTGCTGCTCCTGTCGGCCGGTTGCTCCATCAAGCGGGTGGCCATCAACAAGCTCGGAACCGCGCTGGCCTCGGGGGGCAACACGTTCACCAGCGACGACGACCCCGACCTGGTGGAAGCCGCCATCCCCTTCGGGCTCAAGCTCTATGAAAGCCTGCTCGCGGAATCGCCCAAGCATACCGGCCTGCTGCTCGCCGCGGCCCAGGGCTTCACCGAATACTCCTACGCTTTCGTGGATTCGCGCATCGACGAAGCCCGCGCCGAAAGCCTGGAACGAGCCGATGCCCTCCGCGAGCGCGCGCGCAAGCTCTATATCCGCGCGTATCACTATGGGATGCGCGGCCTCGAGGTGCATCACCCGGGCTTCGCCGCGGCGCTCGATAACGATGCCGANNACCAGCCCCGAGCTCATCGCGGAGCTGCCGTTGGTGGAGACCATTGTGCGCCGCGTGGCGGAGTTGGATGAGAACTTCGACGCCGGCGTGGTACCTGAGTTCTTGATCACTTTGGAGGCCGCGCACAGCGGCGTCAAGCCGGAGGAGCAACAGAAGCTCATGCGCCAGCACTTCGAGCGCGCACTGAAGATTTCCCAAGGCAAGCGCGCCGGCACCTACGTCTCGTTCGCCGAAAACGCCTGCGTGCCGGCCCAGGACAAGGCCGAGTTCCAATCGCTGCTGGAAAAAGCCCTGGCTGTGGATCCCGATGCGGACCTGGACAACCGCCTGGCCAACCTGGTCGCGCAACGCCGCGCCCGCTGGTTGCTGAAGCATGTCGACGATCTGTTCTTAGAAACAGCGCCGAAACAACAATAAGGAGGAGAGATGCGGAAGACGATCGTTATCTGCGCGGTTCTGTCGGTTCTCGCCGGGGCGGCCCGCGCCCAGAAGGTCGAGATCATCATGGCCACGCTGGCGCCCACCGACTCGGAATGGTACAAGGTGATGGAGAACATGGGTGCCGAGTGGAAGAAGATCTCGGGCGGCAATGTGAACTTGTCGATCCGCGCCGGCGGCGTGGTGGGCGACGACCCGGACGCCGTCCGCAGGCTGCGCTCCGGCTCCATCCAGGCCGCGGGCCTGACCAGCGCGGGCCTGGGCGATATCGACCTGGGCGTGGCGGCCCTCCAGATCCCCATGATGTTCGACAACTATGCAGAGCTGGATTTCGTGCGCGACCGTATCGCTCCGAAACTCGAAAAGAGAATCGAAGACAAAGGCTACCTGGTGCTCAATTGGGGCGACGCCGGCTGGGTTCAGTTCTTCTCTACCAAACCGGTTCACCGGCTGGACGATCTGCGCAAGCTCAAGCTCTTCACCTGGGCCGGCTACCCCACGGAAGAGGATCTCTGGAAGGCTAACGGCTTTCGCGTGGTGCCGCTGGCCTCCACCGATATTGTCCAGCAGCTCGAGACCCACGGCATCGAAGCCGTGCCCACGACGGCCTTGTACGCGGAGACCACCCAGCTCTTCAAGCTGGCCGCATACATGTGCGACGTCAAATGGGCGCCCTTGCTCGGAGCGACCATCGTCTCGAAGGCCACCTGGGAGAGGGTCCCGGCCGCACAGCGCGGCCCCATGCTGGCCGCGGCCCGCAAGTCCGGGGATGCCCTGAAGAACGATATCCGCGCGCAGGATGCGCGGGCCCTCCAGACGATGACGAAGGGACAGCCGGGGAAGCGCTCCAGCGCACTCACCATCACCACCCTCGATCCGGCTGCCCTGGCCGAATGGCGTCAGCAGACCGAGGCCATCTACCCCAAGATGAAAGGCAAGATGGTGCCGGCCGACCTGTTTGACGAGGTCCAGCGTCTGCGCGACGAATACCGGACACAGCATCCGGTCGGGACTCCGGCGAAGGTCGACACCAAGGGTGCCGTCAAAGGCAAAGCCAAATGACGCGCGTCTGGCGCATTCTTTCAGCCGGGGAAAAAGGGCTGTCGATTGCCGCGATCTCTTTGATGTCGCTGTTGCCCTGCATCGCCATGGTGACGCGCCTGGCGGGCACCGCCGGAATTTCGGGTTCGGTGGTCTTCGTGCAGCAACTGACGCTGTGTGTGGCCTTCCTCGGAGCCGGCCTGGCCGCTTCCGGCGACCGCCTGCTCTCCATGTCCGCCAATACGTTTCTGCCCGAAAAGTGGGTCGGCCCCGTGCGCGTCTTCGCCTGCGGCCTCACCGCGGCCATCGCCGCCGCACTTTGCTGGGCCAGCTACCAGTTCGTCGTTTTGGAAAGAAGCGGCGGAAAAGAACTGGCCCTCGGAATCAAGACCTGGGTCCCCGCCGCCGTCATGCCGTTCGGTCTTCTGCTGGTCGCCATCCGCGCCATCCGGGGCGCCGGTCCCCGCACGCAACAGCGCCTGGCCGCCGCCGCATTCCTCCTGGTTCCCTTGATTCTCGGACTGGCGGGAAGGCCCGAAGGGAATGCCGCCTTATGGATCGGCATCCCCGTGGTCCTCGCCGGAGCCGTCCTGGGTCTGCCGATCTTCGCTACTCTGGGCGGAGTCGCCCTGCTGCTGCTCTGGGGTTGCGGACAACCCGCCTCCGTCGTGCCGGATAACGCCTACTCCCTGATGGTCTCGGAAGTGTTGCCCTCGCTGCCGCTGTATACGCTAGCCGGCTACCTTCTGGTGGAAGGCGGCGCCAGCACGCGCCTGTTGCGCGTCTATAACGCCTTTTTCGGTTGGATGCCGGGCGGCCTCGCGATCACTACCGCCGTCGGCTGCGCCATCTTCACCTGGGCCGGCTCCGGCGTCACCATCGTTTCCATGGGCGGCCTGCTGCTGCCGATGCTCATGAAGGCGCGCTACTCGGAGCGCTTCTCCATCGGCCTGATCAACGCCTCCGGCTCGCTCGGCCTGCTGTTTCCGCCCAGCCTCCCGGTGATCCTGTACGCCGTCTACGCCAAGAATGTGCACATCGACGCGCTTTTCGTGGGCGGCTTTGTTCCCGGGCTGCTGATGGTCGCCATGGTCTCGGCCTTCGGCGTGGTTCACGGCATGCGCAGCGGCGCGCCGCGCGCTACCTTCTCCTTCACCGAAGCGCGCCTGGCCCTCTGGGACTCCAAGTGGGAGCTCGCCGTGCCGGTGCTCGTGATCGTCGGCCTCTTCGGCGGATTCGGCACCATGGTGGAAGCCGGCGCCATTACCGTGGTCTATTCCTTCATCGTGGAATGCTTCGTCAAGCGCGGGTTTTCCCTCTACCGCGATTTCCCCCGCATCGCCCTCGAGTGCGTCACCGTGATGGGCGGCGTGCTCATGATCATCGGTGTAGCCAAAGGTCTCACCTACTACCTCGCCATCAAAGATGTTCCCGGCATGCTGACCGATTGGGTGGATGTCAACATCCACTCCAAGTACGTTTTCCTGCTGCTGCTCAACGTGGTGCTGCTCATCAAGGGCTCCTTCATGGACGTGTTCTCGGCCATCATCGTGATGGTCCCGTTGATCCGCCCGATTGCCATGAAGTTCGGCATCGACCCAGTGCAAATGGGCGTCATCTTCCTCGCCAACCTCGAACTCGGATATCTCACCCCTCCCATCGGCATGAACCTCTGTCTCTCCGCCTACCGTTTCAAACAGCCGATGGTTGCCGTTTATCGCGCGACGTTCCCCTTTTATTTGATCCTGCTGGCCGGGGTGTTGCTCATCACCTATGTGCCCGAGCTGACCACGCTGCCCGTGAAGTGGCTGGGCCTGTGAGCGCCGGGTGATCGACAACCTCATGAAGAACCTGGGTCGGTGGATTCTGGTGGCGGCGTTGCTTGCCGTCGGAGCGGCTGCCCCGGCGCCCGATTCCTTCCGCTTCGCGATTCTGGGCGACCAGACGGGAGAAGCCCAAAGGGGCGTCTACGAGCAAGTGTGCGAGGAGGTGGCGGCCGAAAGCCCCGCGTTCGTGGTCGGTGTGGGTGACACCATCCAGGGGATGAGCGACGCCACCGCGGAAGCAGAGTGGCGTGAAGCCGGACGGATTCTCCGGCTTTTCTCGCGCTATCCACTCTATCTCGCGCCCGGCAATCATGACGTCTGGTCTCCGGCATCGGAGCGGCTGTTCCGGCAGTATGCCGCACACCCACTGCACTACAGTTTCGATTACGGACGGGCGCATTTCACGATCCTGGACAACAGCCGGTCCGAGGAACTGCCGGCCCAGGAGTTGGTCTTCCTGGAAGCGGACTTGAAAGCCCATGCCGGGCAGCCGGTGAAGATGATCGTCATGCACCGGCCATCCTGGATCGTCGACGTGGCGCTCCGGAATCCAAACTTCGCGTTGCACCAACTTGCCCGGCGGTACGGCGTCCAGTACGTGGTCGCCGGACACGTTCACCAACTGCTGCGTCTCGAACTCGAAGGCGTGACGTACGTCTCAATGGCGAGTTCGGGCGGGCAACTCCGGTTGTCCGGACTCTACCAGGACGGCTGGTTTTTCGGACACGCGTTGGTCGAAATACGCGCCAAGGGCATCGACTTTCAGATCCAGGAAGCAAGTCCGCCGCGCGGCCAGGGCCGCATGACGAAACTAACGGAGTGGGGCATGGCCGGTCTCACTTCCCATCCGCCCAAGTGATGAGTCCGGGCAGGAAGGCCTTGGCCTCGTCTGGGTGGAAGGGCAAAACCCGCACCGTGTAGCCGTGGAGACCGCTCCGGCTGCACGGCACCGCGGCCGCCTCGAAGATACAAAGCCCTTCCGGGCTCTGCCCGGCCGGTTGCATGGGAATCGCCACGCCACCCGTGATTTCACCGCCCGAGTCGAGCCGGCCCAGATAGAGCTCCGCCGCGACTTCATCGCGGGGAATCGCCCCCAGCCGGATCCACGCCCGTACCTGGATTTGGCTGCCGACAGCCAGTTCCGTGGTCGCCAACGCGGCAATGCGCTCGACGCGGACCTGGGCCCAATTCGCCCGCATGCGCGAAACCCAGTTCGCCAGCGCCTTGGCGCGCGCCGACTTTTCCGCCGTCAACCGTTGGTATCTCTCGTGCGCCGTCACATAGGCGCCGGCGTACTGCTTGACCACCCGTTGCATGTTGAATGACGGACACAAGTGGGAGATGGAACCTTTCATGTTGGCGATCCAGCGCCGCGGCACGCCATCGGCCCCGCGATCGTAGAAAGCAGGAACGATATCGTGTTCCAGCAAATCGTAGAGGGCCGAAGACTCCACCTGGTCCTGATACTCGGCGTTGGCATAGTTCTCGCCGCGTCCGATGGCCCACCCCACGAACTGATTCTGGGCAGCCGCATCCCGCCAGGCTTCGTCCCACCATCCATCCAGGATGCTCAGGTTGATGGCGCCGTTGGGCAGCGCCTTCATGCCACTGGTTCCACTGGCCTCCTCGGGCCGCAGCGGAGTGTTGAGCCATATGTCCGAGCCCTGGACCAGGGACCGCGCCATGGCCGTATCGTAGTCTTCCAGAAACACCAGCCGGCGGCGGAACTCTTTCTGCTGCGCCAGTCTGATGATCTGCTGGATCAACTGCTTACCGGCATCGTCGCGAGGATGGGCTTTGCCGGCAAACAGAATCTGCACGGGACGCTCCACATNNCGATCTCCGACTGCGGCGCGCCGCGGCGTTGGAGCTGCAACCGCAGATGCCGCCTCGCGAATGCCACCAGGCGCACCCGCCGGCGCTCGTGCGTTCGCCACAGTTCCTCGGCCGGAATGCCCTCCACCCGCTGCCACAGTTTCGCATCGGCGTCCACCCGCCAGTTCGGCCCCAGATACCGGTCATACAGTTGGTTCATCTCGAGAGAGATCCAGGAGCGGAAATGCACGCCGTTGGTGACGTGGCCGATGGGAACCTCATCCTCCGGGACACCCGGCCAGATGGACTTCCACATTCCCCGGGAGACCTTCCCGTGCAGCGCGCTGACTCCATTGGCCGTGGCCGCCATGCGCAGCGCCAGCACCGTCATGCAGAACTGTTCGGAGTCGTTGGCGGCGTTCTGCCGGCCGAGCGCCAGGAAATCCCCACGGCCGATTCCCAGCCGTTTGATGTAATCCCCGAAGTAACGGTCCATCAAGGGAGGCGGAAAGTAATCGTGGCCCGCCGGCACCGGTGTGTGGCCCGTGAAGATGAGGCCCGCGGTGGCCTCCTCAAATGCCTCCTGAAACGAGAGCTCATGCTTCTCTTTCAGCCTGTGCACGCGTTCCAGCCCCAGAAATGCGGAGTGGCCCTCGTTCATGTGGTACACCGTCGGCTCCAGTCCCAGCGCTTCCAGGGCGCGATACCCGCCGATGCCGAGCAGGATCTCCTGTTTCAGCCGCATCTCGAGGTCGCCGCCGTAAAGCTGGTCGGTGATGACGCGGTCCTCCGGATGGTTGGCCGGAAGGTTGGAATCCAGCAGGTAGAGTGAGATGCGGCCGACTTGCGCTCTCCACACCTGTGCCGTCACCGGACGGCCGGGATACGCGACTTCCACCGTCACGGCACTCCCGTCGGCCCGGCGTTCGCGGGTCAGGGGAAGGGTCTGAAAATCGTTGTCTTCGTACGACTCCTGCTGCCATCCCGCGGCGTTGAGGTATTGACGAAAGTACCCTTGCTGGTACAGCAGGCCTACACCCACCAGTGGCACCCCCAGATTGCTCGCCGACTTCAGATGATCGCCGGCCAGCACGCCGAGCCCGCCCGCAAATATGGACAGGCACTCCGTCAATCCGAATTCGGCCGAGAAGTAAGCCACCAGCAGCCCCTCCGTCTGAGCGTGCGTGCGGCGATACCACGTGGATTCCGCCGAGAGGTAGGAAGCCATTTCCTTGACCAGGCGATCCAGTTGGGCCAGGAACGACTCATCTGTAGCCGCGGCCTCCAATTGCGCCTGGTCGATAGTCCCCAACATCAGCACCGGGTTGTGCTTTGTGGATTCCCAGAGGTCGCTATCCAGGCGGCGGAAAAGTTCGATGGTGTCGTGGTTCCACGCCCATCGCAGGTTGTACGCCAGTTGGCGGAGGCCTTCGAGCGCGGCGGGCAACGAAGGGATGACATTGAATACGTGGACGGGCTTCATACTGTCAGTATAGGAGTTTAAGGCTCCGGATACCGGATAACGCCTCCAGAAAGTCCGCCCGTAGCGCGAGCGACTGCGCCATGGGTGCTTGACAGTCTTCAGCGGCACGGAACCAGGCCGGAACCGACTCCAATGGTTAGAATGGCCATAGCGATGAAACGCTCCGGATTTGCCGACTTGCCTCTTCATGGCGGGCACGTGCCCGCCTGGCTGGCGGAGCGCATGACCAAGCTGGGCACGGCCATCGCGGAGAGCATTCTCTATCACTACGGGCCCTCGGAGCTGCTTTCCCGGCTCAGCGATCCGTTCTGGTTTCAGGCGCTCGGCTGCGTCATGGGGATGGACTGGCACTCGTCGGGAATCACCACGTCCGTGCTGGGCGCCTTGAAGCGTGGATTGAACCCGCGCGCAGGCGATTTGGGCATCTATGTTTGCGGCGGACGCGGGCGGCATTCGCGCAACACTCCCGATGAACTGCGCACGGTGGCCGATCGCCACAGCCTGAATGGCGAAGCCCTGGTCCGAGCCAGCCGGCTCACGGCGAAGATCGACAACAACGCCATCGCGGACGGCTTTCAAATCTACCTGCACACGTTCGTCGTCACCGCGGCGGGCGAATGGGCCGTAGTCCAACAGGGCATGAACGAGCGGAGCGGACTGGCGCGCCGCTATCACTGGCATTCGTCGTCGGTTCGGGATTTCACCTCGCAGCCTCATACCGCAATCGTCGGCGAGCACCAGGGCGCCATCGTGAACCTGGTGGACAGCCAGGCGGCAGCGGCGCAGCAGGCGATGCTGGCGATTGTCCGCGAGCAGCCGGACGCGACTCTCGGGGAGTGGCGCAAGCTGGTGGCTCCGGCGCACCACGATGTCCGCGCCGCGGACGTGGACCTCAAGCGCCTGGGCGCGGTGCTGGCCGCTGCGTATGAGCGGGAGTTCCGGGATTTCGCCTCGCTTCTGCTATTGGAGAACCTCGGCCCGCGCACGCTCCAGGCGCTGGCGCTGATCGCCGAGGTGGTTCACGGAACCTGCACGCGGTTCTCGGATCCGGCGCGATTCTCGTTCGCGCTGGGAGGAAAGGACCGGCATCCGTTTCCGGTGCCGCTCGAAACCTATGACGAGTCCATCTCGGTACTGCGCCGGTCGTTGGACGCCGCCAAGCTGGGCGGCGACGAGAAGCTCCAGGGTTTTGCGCGGCTCGACCGCTTCGTTCGGGCGGTGGAGCAGAACTGCGCGACGGAGGTGGATCTCGCGGCCACCGTCGCACACGAGAACGCCATTTCGCGGGAGCTGGGTGGGAGGAGCGTGTTCGACGATAGAAAGCCGGGGCGCACCGAAAAGCCGGAGCCGCGGCAGATGACGTTGTTTTGAGGTAGGGTGGGACCCGGGGTCCTGGCATAGGCGTTAAGATAGGGTCGCCGCCAATACGTGGAGCAAATGAACACGAGCCTTTCAGCCGGATTGCCGAGGGGATCCGGCGCGAAGCCAGGCGCGCATCGCCACAATTTCGAGCCTGGGAACCTTGGAAAGCGGGAAGCTGCGGAACAAAGCGAGGAATCGATGCGTAAAACACGAAGAGACTCGGCGCGGAGCCGGCTAGGCAATCCGCCACTCACAACCGGCTGCTTTGTGGAGTGCGTGGATGTCGGTCATTGCTGAATATCTGTTTCCTGCCATGTGGCTTGGATACCTGGCCTATTGGCAGGTAATGTCGAAGGATGTCAAGGGGACTGAGCGTCAAGAGCCTGGACTGTCGCGGCTGGTTCGGCTTGTTCTGATCGTTTGCGCGGTGGGGCTACTATCGCTCCCAAGAGTTCCGCTCCCACTGCTAAACGAGCGATTTCTTCCGGCTGGCGCTTGGTGCTTCTGGAGCGGTGCGGCAGTCACCGCTGCCGGTCTCCTCTTTTCTGTCTGGGCGCGCCGTCACCTCGGAAAGAACTGGAGCCAGGCCGTCACTGTGAAGGAAGATCACGAACTCGTTACCAGTGGCCCCTACGCCCTGGTGCGTCATCCTATCTATACCGGTCTTCTGATGGCATTTGTTGGTTCCGCGATAGCCCGCGGGGAATGGCGGGGATTGCTTGCCGTGACGCTTGTTCTGACCGTCCTCTGGCGCAAACTGAGCCTCGAGGAGAGATGGATGGGGTCGCGATTTGGCGATCCCTATGCAGCCTACGCCCGGCGAGTGCGGCGGTTGGTGCCATATATCGTCTGAGGGCCGCACTCGGGGCTCGTCTGAAGTGCTTGCTTCATTGGGCCGAGCGTTTCTCACGGCCGCCGGCCGGGCGTCCTCGCGTGGCGTGCGAGGTAGGTGGTCCACCAGCGTTCCTGGCCGGGGGCGTCGAAGACTTCGGCCCAATCCTTGCGGAACTCCTGGGCTTTGACGGCGGCGCGCTCTTCGAGGAAGCGCAGGACGTGGGCGCGTTGCGGCGAGGCGGTGCTCATGGACTTCGAGATCAACCGGGTGGCGGCGGTGCTGTCATTCACTTCTCCCAGCGACTGCTGAATGCGGCGCAAGGCGGCCAGGCGGGTCTCGAGGCCGGGACCGTAACACGGACGGAACAGCTCGAGCGTGAAGCGCAGGCGCTTGGTGAGAAGCCTGAGCCGGTGAAGCTTGACGGGAGACGGATCGTCGGCCAGCAGCGCGCGGACCTGCGCGAAGTAACTGGCGGCGAGACGGGGAAGCTCGCGGCGGGCATTGGCGGTGGCGCCGGCCCGCTCATCCCACCTGACTTGGTGCAGCTTGCTCATGCGCTCAGCTCCAGCCGGCTTCGCCACTTTCGTGAGAAACTCCGGCCTTTCCAGCGGCGGATTTCGAGCAGCAGCTCACGGCTCGCTTTGCGGCGTTCGGCCGCCAGGCGCGCAGCGATGACAGCGCGCGGGGGAATGCCGGCCTCGGCCAGAAGTTGGATAGCGATATCGCGGTCGCGCACCCGGCCCGCCGCTCTCATCAGCCCCGCGAGCTGACGCCGGACCTTCTTCCACGAGTCGCCGGGGAAGAACGGCGCGAAAACGCGCAGGCAGCGGCTCAAGCGGCGGATGGCGACGCGCAGGTCGTGGATGGAATCGGCGTCGCCGTCGCGGGCGGCGCGGTTCAACTGGTAGGCGAGGCGCCGCAGGAGAATCGCAGTTGCGAGGCGGGCGTAATCATGCATAGTCAATCTCGCGCCCTGGTCACGGAAATCGTCCGGTTGTACACCTGCTGGAAAACTTCGCCGGCGCGCTCGGCGCCCCATTGCGCCAGGTCGATATCGCCGCGGGATCCGATCTGGAGCAGAACCTCCCCGTCGCGCAAGCGGCATTCCACATCGCGGACGCGCTGTTCGCGGCTGCGATCGAGGTTGTCGGCGATCCGCAGGATGGGGATCATCATCAGCAGCATACGCCTTTCTTCCGCCGAAAGCGACTGGTAGGCGTGGTGCACCGGGTTGGGGAGGGACTTGCGGTGATAGCGGCACAGGCCCGCGATCAGGAGCCGCTCGCGCTCGGTGAAGCCGGCGATATCGGAGTTGGCGACCACGTAATAGGAATGCTTGTGGTGGCCGGTATGGCTGACGAAATGTCCCACGTCGTGCAGGTAAGCGGCGGCCTCCAGGAGCTTGCCGCAGCCGGGCGGCATTTGGTGCAGGGGCTGAAGCGCGGTGAACAGCAGGTTGGAGATGTTGGCGACCTTGCGGGCGTGGTCGAGCGAGACGCCGTAGCGCCGGCCCATCGCCTCCACCTCGCGGCGCTGATCGCGGCTGAGGCGGGAAAGCTCGGCGCCCACGTTGCGGGCAGCCAGGTCGGCGATGATGCCATCGCGGACGCCGGCGCGCGAGTAGTAGACCGCGGGCAGGTGGAATTCCTGGAGGAACTCGAGCAGGACGGCCACGCCCGGAACGATGATCTCGGCGCGGCGCGGCCCGATGCCCGTGATCTTGCGCCGGCCGGCGAGATTCCGCTCCGCCAGCTTGAGGTAGAGCTTGCGCACTTGCGCGGTGGGGACGCGCAGGCGGTCGATCTGGTCGCGTTGGGAGCGCGGTGCGCGGGCGATGGCGCTGGCCACGGCGGAAGCGGTGGCGGAGGTGGCGATGGCGCGGTCCCAGCCCGAGTGCCCGAGGCGCCGCACGGCGGCATCGAGCTTGGCCTGAATGTACTCGCGCATCTGGTGGAGTTGGAGCGGGGCGGGCGGGTCGTCCTTCAGGAAAATCTCGCGCAGCCGGACGGCCCCCAGCGGTTTGGAGAACGATTCCCGCGGGCGGCCGGCTTCGGCGGCGATGATCTCGGCGCTGCCGCCGCCGATATCGATGATGAGGACGCGCCGGGCCGGCTGCGGCCAGTTGCTCTCGACGCCGAGGTGAATCAAGCGCGCTTCTTCGCGGCCGGAAATGATCTCGACGCCCGCGCCGACGGCTTCCGATGCGCGCGCCAGAAAAGCCTTCTGGTTGCCGCTGTCGCGGATGGCGCTGGTGGCCACCGCCCGGACGCCCACCACGTCCAGCTTGCGGTAGATCCCGGCCATGCGGGCCAGCACCGCGCAAGTGGCTTTCAGAGCTTCTTCGCCGACCAAGCCGGTGCGGAAAACGCTCTCACCCAGGCGCGTGACTTCGCGTTCCGAGGCGAGGACCCGGGCCGGCTGTCCCGGCACGACTTCGGCGGCCTCCATGCGGATGGAGTTGCTGCCGATGTCGATGGCGGCGTAGCGGGGCATGTACCCATGCTAAAACACCGGCGGCAAAGACCGCCGGCGCTACGGTAGGAACTGACTGGCATTCTCTTTGGTCACCAGGACCGGGGTGATGATGGCCTGTTTGTCCACGGGCTGGCCTTTGGCGGCTCGGATGGCTTCTTCCACCGCCCGCCGGCCCATCACTTCGGGAAGACCAGCCATGTCGCCCGACAGGCGACCGGCCACCACCGCGCGGACGGCTTCTCTGGTGGCGTCGAACCCGACTACCGCGACTTTCCCCGTAAGGTTATGAGCGGCGATGGCCTCCACCGCGCCGAGCGCCATCTGGTCATTGGTCGCGAAGACGGCTTTCAAATCCGGGTGCGCGGTGAGCAGGTTCTCCATCACCGTCATGCCGAGCGCGCGCTCGCTATTGGCGGGCTGCACGGCGACACACTCGATTCCCGGGGCGCGCGTCATCGCTTCGCGAAAGCCGGCCAGGCGCTCCTCATGCGTGGCGATGCCCAGGATTCCGCGGATTACCGCAACCTTGCCTTTGCCACTTAGTAACTTGACGATGTACTCGCCGGCGATTCGGCCGCCCAGACGGTTGTCGGCGCCGATGTAGCTCAGCTTGGCGGGCCAATTCACATCCGTGTCGACGATGAGGACCGGGATGCCCGCGGCCTTCGCCTTGTCGAGCACCGGCAGGATCTCGGACACTCCCGCGGGCGCCACCGCCAGCGCGGAGACGCCTCGGGTGATCTGGTCTTCGAGGATCCCGACCTGCTGATCGATGTTGACCTCGCGCTCGGGCGCCAGCACCACAAGGTTTACGCCCGGAGCGGCGCGCGCGGCCTCTTCGGCGCCGGACTTCACGCGCTGCCACCACTCGCTGTCGAGCGCTTTGGTCACGAGCGCGATCTCGATGGTCTTTCCCTTGCCCGCACGCCCGCAGGACACAGCAATACACGCCACGGCGATCAACAATACGTAAACTGTTCGGTTCATGGTGTCTCCGGGAGTGGAAGATAGTTCCGCGCCGTCTCGGTGAACGACCGGACCTGTTCGGTCTCCCACGCGCTACTGCGTTCGAGCTCGCGCGCCATCAGGCGGGCAACGCCAGGAGCCATCTCGATGGCAGCTCTGGCGTTCAGGAATAGTGCCCGTGTCCGGCGCGCCAGAATGTCTTCCAGGGTACGCGCCATCTCGTGACGCACCGCCCAGACGACTTCCGCGCCGGTATAGGGGAGCGCGGGGTGGAGTGGCTCAGCCAATGAAGAGTCCGCCGCGCTCAGCGATTGCACGTCAGCGGCGTCGGAGCCGTAGACGCTCAAGTGGCCGAACTTGTCGGAACCCGGGTGGAAGCCGTGCACGTTGAGATGGCGGGTGACGCACGGCTTCTCCGGCAGCCGCGCCAGGGTGGCCGCCTGGTTGACGCAGTCTTCCGCCATGTGGCGATAGGTGGTCCACTTGCCGCCGCAGATGGTCACCATGCCGCAGTTCTCGATGCGGATGGTGTGATCGCGCGAGAGGGCCGCGGTATTGCCGGAATCGCCCGACCGCACCAGCGGGCGAATTCCCGCGAAGACACTCAGAACATCGGCACGGACCGGCTTCTTGGCCAGATAAAGCGATGCGGTGCCAAGGATGAACTCAATCTCCTGCTCCAAGGCGACGGGTTCCAGCGTGGCCGCTGGAATGGGAGTGTCGGTGGTGCCGACCAGCGTATGGCCGTGCCAGGGTATGGCGAACATCACCCGCCCATCGCTGGTATGCGGCACCATGATGGCGCTGTCGCCGGAGAGGAACGATCCATCGAACACCAGATGAATTCCCTGGCTGGGAGCGATCATCGGCTCCGCCGAGGGATCGGCCTTGCGGCGCAGGTCGTCGCAGAAGGGGCCGGTGGCATTGATGACCACCTTCCCCTGGGCGTGAAATTCCTCGCCGGTTTCCATATCGTGGACCCCAACGCCATCGACGAAGCCCTCGCCATCCCTGGTCACTTCGGCAACCTGCGCGTAATTCAGCAGGACCGCGCCCTGTTCGTAAGCGGTCGTCACCAGGTTGACGAGCAGGCGGGAATCGTCGAATTGGCCGTCGAAGTAGATGACCCCGCCGCGGAGTCCTTCGGTGTTGAGGGTAGGAAGCCGCTCGAGCGTCTCCTCCTTGGAGAGGATGCGCGAGGCCCCGAAGCCGTACTTCCCGGCGAGCAGGTTGTAGAGCTTGAGACCGATTCCGTAGAACGGAGCTTCCCACCAGTCGTAGTTGGGCACCACGAAGCCCAGGTTGCGAACCAGGTGCGGGGCGTTCTGCAGAAGCAGGCCGCGCTCCTTCAGGGCCTCCATGACGAGCGAGACGTTGCCTTGTTCCAGGTAACGCACGCCCCCATGCACCAGCTTGGTGCTGCGGCTGGAGGTGCCTTTGCCGAAGTCGCTCTGCTCGAGCAGGAGCACGTCGTATCCGCGAGTGGCGCCGTCGATGGCCACACCGGCGCCGGTGGCGCCCCCGCCAACGACGATCATGTCCCACGGTCCCGCGTGCGCGCGGAGGCGTTGATACATCTCGGATCTGTTCATGGGTTCAGAATAGCGGGGGACCCGGAGGGCCCCCCGGCAAGCGGGTTGTCAGAAAATCAGCTTCAACGCGAACTGTATTTGCCGCGATGGATAGGTGTTTCGAACGGTTCCGAAAGCCGCACTGGTGGTCTGTGTGTTCGGTATGCCGAAGTTCGTGTGGTTGAGAATGTTGAAGAACTCCGACCGGAACTGCAACTGGGCTTTTTCGAGGATACGGAAGTTCTTGTCGGCTGAAAAGTCCCACTGGTCGAAATTGGGAGCGCGGAACGAATTCCGGCCGACATTCCCATACGGCGCGCTGGCGGGCGGCGTGGCGAATGTGTACCCGGCAAAATAGGTTTGCAGCATGGCGGAGCGGTTCTGGCTGGTGGCGCTGCCGGTCACATTGGGGCGCAGGAACGGCTGGCCGCGATAATCGTTGGAAAGGGAGCTGACAATGTTGGCCCCGGACGCACCATAGGTGACGTCGAGCGGAAAGCCCGTGTGCGCCGTGTTGATGCTGTTGATTTCCCATCCACCCACAAACGCATCCACTATGGGATTCATGTTGGCGCCGAATTGGCGGCCCTTGCCGAAGGGAAGCTGGTAGACCACGGTGGTGACGTTATTCAGCTTCACGTCAAAGCTGGAGGGCCCTTTTTCGGCGGCCAGGTTGCGAATGTTCTGGGGATTGGCCTGGTAGTAGCCGGCGAAATACTCGAGCGCCTGTTCGGAATTTCCCATGCCCTTCCCCCAGGTGAACGAGTTCAGGACGTACAAGCCTTTCGAGAAACGGTGCTCGAGGCGGGCCGAGAGACCATCGTAGTGGTTGTTGCCCCCCGGATAGAGCCACGTGATCGGTCCGAAAGCCGGTATCGGCACGCGCGCCGCGACTCCCAGGCTTTGGCCCGGCTGGTTGGGAGCCGCCTGATTGTAATCGGCAATGATGGGGAGCCGCGTGCTGTGGTTTCCGTTGTAGGACAGCTCCAGTACGGTGTTCTTGGGGAGTTGCCGCTGCACCGACAAGAACCAGTTCTGTATGCGCGGCCATTTGCTGTCCGGCGGGGTGTAGACCACGTTGGAAAGGGCCGGATTGAAGGCCGCGGGGCTGGCGATGTTGGTGCTAAAGCTGTTCAGGGTGGTGAGGAAGGTGGCCGGCACGGGGCCGCCTGGCGGAATCGTCTGGGTGAAGACACCGAACAGGGCCTGAGGAGCATTGATGCCCTCCTGGGCGCTTCCGGGCCGGTTGAAGAAAGTGTAGCTGATCCCATATCCGGCGCGGACCACCGTTTTGGGGTCGATGCTGTATGCCAGGCCTAGCCGCGGTCCGAAGTCTCTGTAGTCGGGGTGGACCATACCACGTTGAAACAGGCTTCCGCTGGTGGCCTTGATCATGGTGTTGGTGGTGGGGTCGAAGTTCGAATAATTGTTATCGCGCTCATAGAGCGGGGATGCGAACTCCCACCTCAGTCCGACGTTCAGTGTGAGCTTCGCGCTCACCTTATAGTCGTCCTGAAAATACATGGAGTGCACGAATTGCCGCAGATTGATGACGGTATAGCTCCCCAGGTTGACTTGGGCGGGAGTGCCGAACATGAAATCCGCCAGGCTGTAGCTGGTATTGTCGGTCGGGACCGAACAAGTGGAGGGCTGGCCCAGTTGTGCGCAGGTGGGCTTGCTGAAGTTCCCGTTGTATGTGAGTTGGCCGTAAATCGGATTGGTGTCCAGAATTTCGGTGCGGATGGGCAGGAATTGGTAACCCACTTTGATAGAATGCCGGCCCACCGTCTTGGAATAATTGAGTTCCGGATCCCAGGAAACAGGATTTTGGAATTGTGGATTGCTGGTTTGGCGGCCGAAGGCAGTGAGTCCAGTGATGGTCTGCGTGTTGATTCCACCGGTGAGACTGGGCGTGGTCGGCAGGCCTTGGAAGCCGCCGAACATGGCGGACATGCTGGGGCCACCCAGAAACGGCGGCACCTTGCCGGCAAGGATATGGGACCAGCCCAGGCGGGCCTGGAAAAGGGAGGTAGGCGTAACCGTCCAGGTGTAGCCGGCCGAAGCGTTCTGATCGACGACGTGAATGTAGCCGTTGCCGTCGCCGCCGGAGGGCCCGGTGAGGTCGGGTGCATAGTACTGCAAGTCCTTGCGCTGGCTGAAACGCAGGAACGCGGTCATGCGATCGTTGATCTGGCCGTCCAGCTTGGCGTCGAATTTGTCGCCGTAGTCTTTGATGAGCAGCAGCGCCTCGTCATTGTTGGAGCGTCCGGGGCCATTGGTGGGCGGCAGTCCGGCTAAGACCGTGGCGGCGAACGGATTCAACTGCGCCACGGGGATCTGCGTGTTGGCGGGATAAACCACGCCGGTCAGCGGGTTGACGACCGACACGGGGAGTATCCCCTGGCGGTCGGTCATGCTGGGGATGGAGTCGAAATTGAGATAGCGCTGCAATTGGCGGTAGCCTTCGTAATCCGCGAAGAAGAACAGCTTGTTCTTGACGATCGGCCCGCCGATTGTCGCTCCGAACTGGTTCCGTTGCAGCGTGGGCTTGATGAAAACCGCGGGGCTGAACAGGAAACCGGTGGCGTTCAGTTTGGTGTTGCGCAGAAACTCGTAGGCCGTGCCGTGAAACTGGTTGGTCCCGGACTTCATGACGGCGTTCACCACCGCGCCGCCCACGCGCCCGTATTCCGCGCTGTAGTTGCTGGTGATCACCTTAAATTCGGCGATGGCATCGGGCGACAACTGCACCAACTGGGCGGAATAGCCCTGGTTGCTGGTTCCATAAGCATTGTTATCCAAACCATCCAGCAGAAAATTGTTATACGTGCTGCGCATGCCGTTTACGTTGAAGGCGCCTTCTCGCGGCGTGCCGCTGGCCGAGAAGGAGACCGCGATCGGAGACTTGACGGCGTTGGTGGATAACAGCGCCAGGTCCGCATAATTGCGGCCGTTGAGCGGAAGCTCGATGACCGCCGACGCGCTGAACACCTGCCCATGATCGCTGGAGTCGGTTTGGAGCGCGGTGGCCGCGCCCGTAACTTCGACAGTTTGGGTGATGGCGCCCACTGTCATCGCGAGGTCCACGCGCTGGCGGGCGCTTACGCTGACTGCCACGTCCGTGGCCGTGGCCTTGGAAAAGCCTTCGTGCTCAACGGCGATCGAGTAACGGCCCACCCGGACGTTGAAGAAATCGTAGTTTCCATTGTCGTCAGTGGCGGTCTTGGCCTGAATCCCGGTGTCCATGTTGGTGAGCGTGACGTTGGCTTTGGGGACAGCAGCCCCCGAGGCGTCACGCACGGTGCCCAGGACCTCGGCGGTGTCGAACTGCCCGTAAAGCAAACCTGCGATCAGGAAACACCCGATCAACAGCGTGATTTTCGAGAATTTGTTCATAGTCTAACCTCTCAGTCTCCTCTCAACAGAATAGTCTCAGTTGAATGTGTGCGCGTGTTTACAGCGCCGTTACCAGTGTGTGACAACGGCGCCGGCGCGCCTTGGTCGCGTGCTGTGAAAATCATGCAGCGCCTCCCTTGGGAGCCGCCGCGACTTTGGCCTCGTCGAGCGGGCGGGTTCCGGCAGCCCGCGGTTTCAGGTTCCAGGTCCAGGAAAGCAGCAGAATCCCCAAGAGTGTGGAAGCCAGAATACCATAAAATGCGGCATTCCATCCGTAGCGTTCGGCGAGGGTGCCGATACCCTTGCCCTGCGCCGTGCGGCCGAGATAGCCAAAAAGCCCGATGAACCCAGCGGCGGTGCCGATGGCCTTTTTCGAAGTGAAATCGAGGCCCATGACCGGCAGCAGCATCACCGGGGGATAAACGAAGAATCCGATAATTCCGAAGAGCGTCAGGTCGAGCCACAACATTCCCGGAGGCGCATACAGAATGCCGCCGAATGCCAGAAAAACGGGGACCATGCAAATCACGCTGATCATGCCGCGGCGTCCTCCCGCTTTGTCCGACAACCAGCCCATCAGGACGGTGCTGAACATGCCACCCAACTCGTAGATCGCGGTACTGAATCCACCCTGTTCCAGGCTGGCGTGCTTGACCTCTTTCAGATACGTGGGACCCCAATCGAGCATGCTGTAACGAGTGAGGTACACAAAGAAATTCGCGGCCGCGAACAGCCAAAGGTAACGGTTCTTCAGGATGTAGGTGACCACCAGTTCGCGGGTACCCAGTTCCGCTTCGCGGTCGCGTCCCCCCTGTTCGGGGTATTCGTTGCGGTACTCCTCGATGGGCGGGAGCCCGACCGATTGCGGCGTATCCCGCAGCCTTGCGACCAGGTAAACGGCGCACAGCACGGCCAGCACCCCGGGGACATAAAAGGCCGACCTCCACCCCATCCATGCCGTGCTGTAGGCGGCGATGAGGCCGGTCAAGCCGCCGCCGACATTGACGGCGAGGTTCCAGAAGGCGAATACCGTTCCGCGCTCACGCACACTGTACCAATGCCCCAGGGAGCGCCCGCACGGCGCCCACCCCATGCCCTGCGCCAGGCCGTTCAGCGTCCACAGCGTGAGGTGCACGGAATAGCTGCTGGCGGCGCCGAAGAGGAAGTTGCACAGCGCCGTCACCAGCAATCCGGCGGGCATGAAATAGCGGGGATTGCTGCGGTCCGACCAGGCTCCCAAGACGAACTTTCCGATGCCGTAGGCGATGGCGGTCATGGCCAGCATGTCGCCGATCTGGCCCTTGGAGTAGTGCAAGGCTTGGCCCATCTCCTTGGACACTACCGGCAAGTTATTGCGTACAAAGTAGAAAGTTGCGTAGCCGATGAAAGTGGATTCGAGGATCCGCCAGCGGAATTTTGGGTATAGCCGCCGGACCTGCTCGGCGGGGAGCATGCTCACGTGTGCAGCCGGCCGAAAAAGCCTACCGAGGCGGTTCATTCAACTCCCACACTTCGTCTGCCCAATTATATGACGATCGGGCCGCAATGTCAGCGAGCTCTACTGAAAACCTGTCTAGACAGATGTAGCATGGGGCGGGTTGCCTGTCAAGGACTCTTGCGCCTTTTTCATC
>PLMF01000340.1 GCA_003142355.1 Bryobacterales bacterium | reverse complement strand
ACGGCGCCGGCGCCGATGATGATGAGGCTCTTGGGAACGGCAGGGAGGTCGAGTATCTCGACATTGGTGAGGATGAAATCGGGGTCGGGCGCGAGGCCAGGCAACATACGGGCCTCCGAACCGGTGGCGACGATGATGTTGCGGGCCTCGAGCATCTGGACGCCGGAATCGGACCGGACTTCAACCTTGCCGTTGCCTTGGAGCGTGGCGAAGCCCGAGATGCGCTCGACTTTGGCGCGTTTGAGCAGCATGGCGACGCCGTTCGAGTGCTTGTTGACGATGCCGTCCTTATGCTCCTTCACCTTGGGGTAGTCGAGGCGGGGGTTTTCGCAGTGGATGCCTTCCTGATCCGCGTGGAGGATGCGCTGCCAGACATCGGCGGTATGGAGCAGGGCCTTGGTGGGGATGCAGCCCACCAGGAGGCAGGTGCCGCCGAGCCGGGCCTGTTTTTCGACGAGCGCCGTCTTGAGACCGTACTGACCGGCGCGAATGGCGGCGGAGTAGCCGCCGGGGCCACTCCCGATGACGATCAGATCGTAGGGCACTTTTTCATTTTACATACGTCACCAGCACGGAATCCGGTGCGTCTACCATGAAAGATACATGAAGAAGCTGCTGATTCTTGTGATGCTGGCCGCCGGGTGTGGATTCGCGCAGGTCAAGCAGACGCGTCCCCCGGCCCAGAAGAAAGCCGCGCCGGCGCCCGTCAAGTGGCCGATCGAGAGCCTGGTGGTGGAAGGCACTCATGCCTATACGCGGGAGCAGGTGCTGGCGGTCACGGGGCTCAAGGTCGGACAAGTGGCCGGCAAGCCCGAATTCGAGGCGGCGCGCGACAAGCTGGTGGCCTGCGGCGCGTTCGAAACCGTGGGCTACAAGTTCGTGGCGGCGCCGCACGGAAAAGGTTATGCCGCCAGCTTCCAGGTGACCGAGGTGGAGCAGGTCTACCCGGTGATTTTTGAAGAGCTGAGAGTCTCGCAAAAGGACCTCGAGGCCACGCTGGGAGCCAAGGACCCGCTGTTTTCCATGGCCAAGATGCCCGCGACTCAACCGGTGCTGGAACGGTACGTGAAGTGGATCCAGGAGTTTCTGGCGTCGAAGGGCGTGCCGGAGAAGATTTCCGGCAGTGTGACGGCGTCGGCGCCGGGAGAGTTCGCGATCGTGTTCCGGCCGGCGCGCAACCTGCCCGCGGTGGCGCAGGTGACGTTTCAGGGGAACCACGTGATTCCGCAGAACGTGCTGCGCGAGGCCATCGCGGGGGTGGCCATTGGCTCGCCGTACACCGAGGACCGATTCCGCGAGGTGCTGAACAACGCGATTCGGCCGTTGTATGAGATGCGCGGCCGCGTGCGCGTAACGTTCCCGGAGATTCGCACGGAGCCGGCCAAGGACGTCCAGGGAGTGAACGTGATGGTCACGGTGGACGAAGCACAGAGCTACGAGCTGGGGAAGGTCAATATCGAAGGACCCAGCCCGCTCGAGCCGGCTGGGTTGCTGAAGGCCGGCGACTTCAAGACCGGCGACGTTGCCAACTTCGACCGCGTGAGCCAGGGGCTGGAGCGCATCCGCCTGGCCATGCGGCACGCGGGGTACCTGGAAGCCAAGGTCACCATGGACCGCAAAATCGACAACGAGAAGAAGGCCGTGGACGTGGCGGTGCACATCGATGCGGGGACGCAGTTCACCATGGGGAAACTGAACATTGTGGGGCTGGACCTGAACGGCGAGTTCGAGATCAAGCGGATCTGGACCATGAAAGAAGGCAAGCCGTTCAATGCGGATTATCCGAAATCATTTCTGACCCGCGTGCGCGAGGAAGGCCTTTTCGAGAACCTGGGGAAAACCAAATCCGACTCCAAGATCAACGACCGGGAGCACACCGCCGATGTGACGCTGACGTTTGCGGGAGAGAATCCGGGACAGAAGCCGGGGAAGCGCGATAGCAGAATTCATTAGCCCCCCATTTTCCAGAGGACCTGGCGGAGCATGCCGAGCAGCACGGGGGCGTCGCGCGCGGCGATGTCGAGCCGGCGCACCAGGCGGCGCACCTTTTCCTCCGTGGAAGCGGCGGTCACGGGGTTGACGTAACCGCACTCCCCGAGCACCTCGATGAGCATGGCGGTGATCTGCTCGGTTTCCGCCGCGGAAGCGGGCTTGCTCCTTTCGGGACGAGCCTTGACGGCTCTCGGATCGCGGGCCAGTTCGTAGAGGCACAGCGCCACGGCTTGGCCGAGGTTCATGGAAAGATCTGCGTCCACCGTGGGGATGCGCATCAGCCAGTGGCAGTGGCTGAGATCCTCATTCGAGAGGCCGAATTTCTCGCAGCCGAACAGAAGCGCGACGGGCGCTCGAGGGAGCGCGCGCAGGATCAGACGTCCGCCGTATTCGAGGCGGCGGATGGGGTGGTGCAACTCGCGATGGCCTACGGAGGTGGTGCCGACCACGAGGCGGCAATCGGCGACGGCGGCGGCGAGGGTCGAAAACTCTTCCGCCGCGCGCAGCAGCGGGGCGGCGCCGACGGCCGAGCGGGCCTCGCGGAACGCCACGTCGTAGGGGTTGACGACACAGAGGCGCGCGAACCCGAAATTCGCCATGGCGCGGGCCGCGGCCCCGATGTTGAGGGGGTTGCGCGTCTCCACCAGGACAACGCGGAGATTGCTTTTCCAGTCGATTGAGATGCTTCGATCGTAGCGTAGACCGGCCGCAAGTGGTAAGCTACCACTTCGGAAAGGACAACAGATTATGCCAGTGAAGACGTCCAAGCCGCCGGTGCGTGGCAGGCGCACCAAGGCGGAGGTGCAGCAGGAGTTTGCGGATATACAGGAACAGGCGGAGACCGCTCGCGAGTCGGCCGATGCCAAGGCCGACGAAGTGGCGCGGTTGCGCGATGCGGAGATCCGGCAGTCCGTGGACGGGGTCACGGTGGAAGGCGTGGTGCAGAAGATCTCGGGATTGGGGCTGGAGGTTTCCAAGGCGCTCGCGGACATCTCCGAAAGGCTGACCCGCGAGGTGCAGCTTCTGGCCTCGGTGCGGGAGTCCGTGGCGCTGGAACAGAAGGAATTGGAGCGGCTGCACAAGATCGACGTGGCGGCGACGGCGCTGGACCAGATGGTGCAGGACTACGCGCGCCAGAAGCAGCAATT
>PLMF01000300.1 GCA_003142355.1 Bryobacterales bacterium | reverse complement strand
ACTTTTAGCCGGACACTAGTGACAGCAGAACTGTTGGCGGTTACCCACGTCCCGCCATATTCCTGAGTTGTGGGTATTGGGGTTGGCTGATTCCAGCCGGCGGCAAGCACCGAATCAGGCACACCCATGATCGACACACTGTCCGGGATGGAGATTGGCGTGATGAGGAAGTCTCTTGGGAGAACGGAATAATGGACGAGGATCTCAAGAACGGCCAGCGACCGGGAAGCAGCGGCATAGATGACTTCGGTTCCCTTCGGATTCCAGCGGCCCCCATTGGTGGCTGTTCCTGTGCCGTCATTCGCCGGATATCAACTGGAGTGCAGTCGATACGCTTCGATCACAGGACGCCGTGCTCCAATTGCGTAAGGACGGATAGAACCTGCTCTCGGCTTTCCGGATCGTGGAGACCGGAGATCGGCGTGGCATAGTCCAGAGCGCGAACCGGAGTGCCAAGCCATCGCATGGCTTCTTCACGGCCGCCAATGACTTCGATGGCCCGCTGAACGATCGGCTCGATATCGAGTTCCTGCTGTGGCTGACGGCTTTGAGGGAACTGCGGCGCGGAGGTTGCTGCCCGCCGTTCCGGCGTACCGGGCATCCTTTGGGCCATGATTGCAACGCCATGAAGGATTTTCACGCCGTCAACGGCGCCATCGTATCCCTTCAGACCTTCGGCCATGGCTGCATTATAGAACGTATTGCCGCGAGCGTGGGCTAAGCCTGATTTTGCTGGACATCGAAGACAAGACCGTCTATCACCACCATGCGGTTCCCACTCATGGAATACGATCCAGTTCCGACGAAGCTGCGCCCCGCGATGAACGCGACCAGATTCCCAGAGTCGTCTTTCACCAGCCTGTAAACACCAGGTTGCCCGGCTATATTCCGAGCCTCTTGCTCCAGGTACGCCAGCACCGCTTCCTTACCTTCGGCAATAGTCGTCATCCGAAGCCGCCTCCGGTTCAATGGTAGCAGGTATGTCTAGTGCGGCTGGAAGCGGCCAGATCGGTTCTGGCAGTCTCAAGTCTTAGCGCCTACGGGAGATTCGACAGCCCGCTCCGGTGTGGCTGAAAGCTGATAGCTGATCGCTGAAAGCTTCGAGCCCTACCCCCGCCGCCGCATCTCCGCGCGGGCCTCGGCTTCGGCGGTTCGCGACCGGTCGGCCTCGCGCTTGTCGTACAGCTTCTTGCCCTTCGCCAGCGCCAGCTCGCACTTGATCTTCCCTTTTTTCAAGTACATTTTGGTGGGAATTAGCGCCAGGCCCTTCTCCCGAGTCTGGCCCAGCAGCTTGTCGATCTCCCGGCGGTGCAGCAGCAGCTTGCGGTTGCGTATGGGGGGGTGGTTCTCGCGGTTGCCGTGCGAGTACTGGCTGATGTGGGCGTTGATGAGCCAGGCCTCGTTGCTCAGCACCGCGCCATAGGCGTCCTTGAGCTGGACTTGGCCGTCTTTGGCGGCCTTCACCTCCGTCCCCGTCAGCACCAGTCCGGCCTCGAACCGCTCCATCAGGAAATAGTTGTGGCGGGCCTGCCGGTTGTCGCTTAGGATTTTGAGGGAAACGTCTCTGTCAGCCAATTGGATCTCAGCCTTTTTGTCTCAACGCGCGGAAGCCTGGCGTCGTCAATGACTTTAGATGATCCCAGACCGGATGATTCGACTTCATCTTAGCATAGGGCTTCCAGAAGGCCGAGAAAGTACGGAAACATGCCTTTTTTCAATCGTTTAACCGCTGTCGTGCTGGCTGCCGTGCTGATCGCGCCGGCGGTTTCGCTGGAGGCCCGCACCAAGAAAGGCGACAAGTACCTGGCCGCGGGCCGCGGGAGCGAAGCCAAGAAGGAGTGGGACGCCGCCCTCGAGTCTTACGAAAAGGCCCTTTCCGAGGACCCCTCCGACGTGGTCTACCAGATGGCCGCCGAGAAGGCCCGCTTCCAGGCCTCTCAGGGGCACGTCGATAAAGGGCTGAAGACCCGAAACCAGGGCTTGCTGGGGGAGGCTCTCCTCGAATTCCAAAAGAGTTACGCCATCAACCCCGGCTCCGCGGTGGCCGTACAGGAGATCCGGCGTACCCAGGACATGATCCAGCGCGAGCGCCAACGAGTGCTCGAAACCGGCCAGGAGGCCCCCGCCCAGCAGAGGGCCCTGACGCCGTCCGATGAGGCCAAGAAAGCGATCAGGGACAAGATCGACCGCATGTTGCCCGTCCCCGAGCTCAAGCCTCTCAACCCTGAACCCATCCGNNCATATCGGTGGAGTTCGACAACTCGACCATCGACCAGGCTCTCGACGCCGTGGCCGTGCTCACCAAGTCTTTCTGGAAGGCACTCTCGCCCAGCACCATCTTTATCACCAACGACACCGTCAACAAGCGGCACGACTACGAAGAGCAGGTGGCTCGGATCTTCTACCTCTCCAACGTCACCGCCAATACCGATCTCCAGGAAATCATGAACGCCGCGCGCGCCGTGTCCGACTGCCAGCGCATGTTCCCCTACAACGCCCAGAACGCCATCATCGCCAAGTGCGAGGCCGATCGCATGTCCTTCGTGGAAAAGATCATCAACGATCTGGACAAGCCCCGGGCCGAAGTTGTAGTGGATGTCCTGGTGCTCGAAGCCAGCTCGAGTTTCAGCCGGCAAATCACGGCCGCGCTGGCGTCTACCGGGATCAACTCTCCCATCGCTTTCACGCCCCGCTCCAGCATACAGGTGCCCATCAGTTCCACCTCCACCGCCAGCACCAGCACCAGTACCGCCAGCACCACCGCCACCACCGCCGCCACCACCAGCGGTACCACTACTGGTAGCTCCATCCCGCTGTCCAACCTCGGGCACCTGGCCAGTTCGGACTTTTCCACTACCCTTCCCGGCGCCCTGTTGCAGGCCACGCTGAGCGACGCGCGGACCAAAGTGCTGCAAGCTCCGCAAGTCCGCTCGGTGGATGGGGTCAAGGCCACGCTCAACATCGGCGATCGCGTCCCCACCGCCAGTGGCAGCTTCCAGCCGGGCATCGGCGGCGTGGGCATCAACCCGTTGGTCAATACCCAGTTCCAGTACATCGATACCGGCGTCAACGTGGAACTCCTGCCGCGCGTGCATGACAACGGCGATGTCACCATTCATGTGGACCTGAATATCAACAGCGTGAGCCGGTACGTCGACCTGGGCGGCATCTCCCAACCCGTCATCAGCCAAAAGAAGATCTCGCACGATATCCGCATGCGCGAAGGCGAAGTAGGCCTTTTGGGAGGTCTCATCAATGTGCAGGAAAACAAGACCGTCACCGGCATTCCGGGCCTTTCCAGCATTCCGATTCTCAAGCATTTGTTCAGCGGCGACAGCACCGACCACAGCCGCAGCGAGTTGATGATTGTGCTCATCCCGCACGTCATACGGCGGCCGGATATCACGCCGGAGAACCTGCGGGCGATCGCGGTCGGCAACTTCACAACCGTCAAAGTGAACTACGCGCCGAAGCCGGCTGAGCCCGCCGCCGCCGCGCCGCCAGCCACCGCGCCACCAGTTACCGCGCCACCAGCTACTGCACCACCAACTACTGCGCCGCCGGCTACCGTGCTGCCGCTGCCAGCCATCGGGCCACCAGCCCTCGCGCCGCCGGCCACTGCACCGCCAGCCACTGCGCCGCCAGCCACCGCACCGCCTTTGCCGGGCCTTCCGCCTGCCACCGCGCCGCCCGCCACCGCACCGCCAGCCAGTACGCGCGTTCACTTCGAGCCGTCCCAGGCGACTGCCAGCCCGTCGGGGCGCATCACCGTCTCTCTCTTCATAGACGGCGCCGCCGATGTGGCCTCCGCGCCCATGCAAATCCAGTTCGATCCCAAGTTCCTGCGGCTGAACGACGTGACTCTCGGCGACTTCTTCTCCAAAGACGACCGGCAGCCCGTCTTCACCAAGAACATCCTGAATGACACCGGCGTTGCCGTCGTCCAGCTCAACCGTCCGCCTGGTTCACGCGGCGCTGGCGGCTCGGGCACGCTCGTCACTTTGAACTTCCAGGCAGTGGCCCGCGGCGCCACCGTCGTCACGGTTCCGAACCTGGCCGTGAGAAACGCCCAAGGGGCCGTCATTTCAAACTCGACGCCCCAACTCAACGTCACTGTAAAATAGGCTGGTATGAGGCGCCGGAAACAGAAAGGATTGACGCTGATCGAGCTGATCGTGGCCTTTACCATCATGCTCATCCTGACGGCCATGGCCGTCCCCCTGGCGCGCAACAAGGTGCGCGCGGAGCACGAGCGCGAGCTTCGCTACGCCCTGCGCGAAGTGCGGCAGGCCATCGACAAGTTCAAGGACAATTGCGACATGGGCTACCTCGGCACCCACAAGATGGACGCCAACTGCTACCCGGAAACCCTCGAGATGCTGGTGGAGGGCGTGAAGCTGCCGGGGCCCGAAGGCAAGAAGATGCGCTTCCTGCGCCACATCCCGCGCGACCCNNTTCGACATCTACACCAAGACCACCCAAAAGGCTCCCGATGGAACTTCATACTCCGAGTGGTAATGTGGGGCAGACCATCGTTCTTCGTGGTCTGCCAACTGTACCGCCGATTGCCAATCGGCCCGATCGACCCTGGCGCCTGCGCGGCTTCACCTTCGTCGAGCTGATGGTGGTCATCGCCATTATCGTGATTCTGATCTCGATGGCCATTCCCATTTACAGCCGGTCCATCGCGCGTGCCAAGGAGAGCGTGCTCAAGAACAACCTGTTCACCCTGCGCACCGTCATCGACAACTACACTTACGACAAACAGAAGGCCCCGCAGTCCCTTCAGAACCTCGTCACCGACGGCTATCTGCGCGAGATCCCCATGGATCCCATGACCGCCTCCAATCAAACCTGGAAAATCATCATGGAGGATGCCACGCAGAGCGTCAGCCAGTCGGAGCCCGGCATTTTCGACGTGCGCAGCGGCTCTGACAAGATGGGACTTGATGGGACCCCATACGCCGATTGGTAAACGGGCCGTCCCGCTGTTTGCCTTCGCACGGAGAGGGGTTGAGTAGCCTGTCCCCGAAATGTCCGAAATGTCCTAGACATTGCCGGCACTGCCCTGCGACCACGGCGGTAACAGCTATCGATTTGCACCTGCCCGGAGGCGATGTCGCCACTCCCCGCCTGGCTGGCGTAGGTCACGGTGAATGTGGTCGGCACCCCGGCCACTACGCTGGCCGGGACGGCAAAGGCCAGCGGGTTGGAATAACGGGGAAGCGCGTCGATGGCGGTCGCGTCACTGGCGCTCGCGTTCGCCGATCCGCCGCCCGACACCGTAGCCGTATTCGTCACGCTCGCGGGGGCGCGGTTCGCAACGTCAACGGTCAACGTGATCGCCGGGTAGCTCGACCCCGTTGCCAGGGCGTCGCTCCGCAGGCAGGTGGGACCCGTGCAGGTCCATCCCGCGCCCTGCATCGAAACTGGGATCAAGCCGGAAGGGGCCGTCTCCGTCACCGCGACTGCGCCGTTTGTGGCGCCGGCGGACGCTCCGTTGGTTACCGTGAGAGTGTAGGTTGCGTTGCTCTGCCCTTGGGTAAACGCGCCGGTATGGGCCGAGGTGATGGTCAACGATGCCGCCACGGTGGTAAAGGTCCAGGTGGGCGACGCCGGAGCGGCACCGCTGGCGTTCTTCGCAATCACGTACCAGGAGTAGCTGGCGTTGGTTGCGAGCGCCGGGCTGGGCGTGTAGGTGGTGACCGTCACGGTGGCCACCCGGGTAGGCGTGCCGGAGGCCGGGTACAGGAAAACATCGTATGAGGTCGCGCGCGCCGCCGCGTTCCACTGCAGCGCTGGCGTAATTGCTTGGTTCGAGGCATTGTTGAGGGGAGAGGCAAGCGTCACTGTGGGCGGAGGGCTCAGGACCTCCACATCCAGAGTCGCCGCTGTTTGGGCCTCCACCCATCCGCCGCCTTGCTGGCCCATGCCGATCACCGAAAAGTTGATCGAACCTGTGGGAGTGGCCTGGCTGTCCGTATTCACCGTCAACGTAGCCGTACCCGAGCCCCCGGACACCGACGCGGGCGTGAAGGCAGCCGTCTCGCCCGCGGCCAAAGCCGTGTTCTCAAGCTTCACCACTCCGCTGAAGCCGGATTGAGGAGTTACCGTGACCGTGTAGGAGGCGCTCGAGCCGGGCGCAATCGGTTGTGCCGTCACCTGTTGCGCCGCCAGCGAGAATAGCGGGGCGGGCGGAGTCGTCACCGTGTAGCTTCCCGCTCCGTAATAGCCGCCGCTAGACAGGCCCTCGTTGTCTTGCGCCATGTCCCAGACTGTGTGTGCTGCGGCATAACCCGGTTTGAAGCTCGCTGCCACAGTGATCGTCAGGTTCATCCCGGAGAGTTGCAACGACGAGGCCCCGGCGTCCACGATGCATTGGCTATTCTCCAACGTGCCCGGTTGGCCCACCGGCCCGCCCCCGGACCAACTCTGCCCGGCATTGTCCTCCAGCCAGAAGCCCCCCATCGACGGGTCCGGATAGCCGAAAGACGATCCCCGCCCGAAAAATACAACGCAGGAGTTGGCCGTGCCCGAGGAATTGCCGACATCCATCTGCGTCGACGAAATGTCCGTGGCTCCGTTGGGGTCGGAGAAAGTGAAGGTGTAGGTCTGATGCCAGCCTGCCCCATTGGAAGGCGTGACCGTGCCGTTGGAGGGCGCGCTGTCCTGGAGATTGAAAGCCACGGCGTTGCTCGTCACTCCATTTACGGTTACCACCACGTTCACGCTGCCGGGAACGGCTCCCACCGGCACCGTCACGCTGATGCTGCCCGCGCTCCAGCTTGTCACGGTGGCCGCGGTGCCGTTGAATGTTACTGTGCCGCTCGACCCGAAGTCGCTGCCTGTGATCGTGACCGCCGTGCCCACCGTCCCGGAGGTCACCGACAGGCTGGTAATCGACGGTGCGCCGGCATCCTCCCACGCGTGAAACGTGGTGGCGGCTGTGCCGGCGGTGGCATGAAAACCCGGCTGGAGGTCGATACAGTTGCCCGTGTGAAACGTGACGCTCGCGCTGCCGTTGATGATGACGCTGCTTGCCGCCAGCGCGTTGTTGTCCGTGAAATTGACGGTGCCGGAGCTGATGGTTTGGTTCTGCACCTGGGTGGGGTTCGAGCACTGTGCCGCCAGAAGGGCCGTCATCATGTTGCAGGCGCAGAACCAGAGCGCCAGCCGGACGGTGGTCTTCCCCCCACGCACAAATCTCGCCGCCGTTCTCATGTAGTTCACCTCACCGGCTCGTTGCGGGCGCGCCGGGCCCAGAGGGCACCCCGGCCGCATGTGCCTCCAACTGCGCCATGCGCTCGCGGAGATCCCGGTTTTCTTTGTCCTGCTGAATCATGTGGAGCGTGAGCTCCTCGATCTTGGCCAGCAGCTTCGATTGCATGTCGCCAATGCTGACGCCCTTCTCTTGCACTTCCGCCTCGGAGGGAACGTCCGGAAGATGGTGGTTCGCCTGGATGTACGCGCTGACTTCGCTCAGGGGCCGGAGCTGGTACCCAGGCCGGAAAACGTAGTCCGACCATCCGGTGTTGGTGACGATCACGTCTTTAGCGCCGATTTGGCCGTTGACGGACAACCGGTATTGCGGGTTTGTCGTCCCGATGCCGACGTTGCCGGCGAACCCGAGGGTCATGATGTTGGCGTAGACGGCGGTGGGAATCTTGTACTGTATTTCGAGGTTTCCAGTGGAGTCTTGGGCGAAGCTGAAGCCGTTGCCATTGCCCTGCCAGTTCCCGATACGAAGACCCGCCGCCACGTGTAACTGATCGTAGGGTGCGGTCGTCCCAATCCCGACGTTGCCGCCGTTATAGTAGATCGGGCCTGTGGGTCCGCCGGTCCACTGGCCCCAAACGGGGCGCGGCGCCCACATCATCCACACCAATGCCAAGCCGGCCATCAATGCCCCCGCGCTGCTCTTCATCTGTGTGCCTGCACGAGTTGTCATGCTTTGTGCTCGCTTCATTCTGTCCTTCCTCTCACGATCTCGCTGTCTTACCGCCTTGGATTAATCCGAAGTTGCTCCCAAAACTTGGTTTCGGTTCGTCAGGGACTGCATGGTGCGCCCTCCTCTCTTCGTGGACCCCTATTTCTTGCCAATAACAGTGAAAGTTACCAGCGAGTTGGCCGTGCCCGTTGCGCTTAAGACGGGCACTATCGCCGAACCACTGCTGCTGGCGCTGACGGGGACCAATCTGGCCCCTTTCGCGTCCGCAAGCACCAGGTGCGCGCTGGTCACCGATAGGCGCACGGAGGTGTTGAAGGGGATCGCGGTCTGGTAAGTTCTCCCCGATCCGTCGCTCGACATAAGACGCAGGGGTTGAAAGACCGAAGACGGCAGGAAAACGCCCACCAGAAGATCGCCCGGGCCGCTGGTCGCCAGCAGTTTGCTCTGGTCGTCAATCCGGACCTGGAGAATGGACCCCTTCGTTACACTCACCGTCTGATTGGTCACGGATTGCCCGGCGCCCACCGTGATCTGAACCGCCGTGGACCAACGGCACGGATCGAGATGAGGACCTCCCGGAACCTGCACGCAGATGGAGTATTTGCCGGGCTGCATTCCAGTGAATGTATACTTTCCGCTGGCCGAAGTTATGGCCGTATAGGTCGCGTGGGTCGCCGACGGCCCGACGGGACTGGCAACTGCATATCCACCAGCCACCGGTTGCCCGGCGTCATCCCTGATGATTCCCGAGACGCTGCCAGTGTTCTGTCCAAAGGCAATGCAAGTAACCAATAAGAAAAGACACCCGCTGCCGGTCAGGTGTGTCATGACAGATTCTCCCTGTTTGAACAAAAGTCTCGCTTTAAGCCGCGGACCTCTAAGGGCCCGCTGTCGATTTCCACCGCGGTAGACATGTGTGGCAAGTTTCTCATTTCCAGTACTCCTGCGTGCCAAAGGTTACTACTGGTGCGTCACTCCAAAAGTCATAACTTTGGAAGCGCTCTGCGCGAGAGCGAATCGACCGGCTAGAATAGACACACCAATAGCGCACCTCACGGAAAACAACATTTGAGAAGACACCCCTACTGCCTATTATTAGTTCTCAAACTTCTTACGACGCACGACCGCACCCGCCTTGCGGGTACAGCCGTCACGATACGAACCCTAGTATTACAACGTTAAGTAT
>PLMF01000148.1 GCA_003142355.1 Bryobacterales bacterium | reverse complement strand
CGGCCGAAGATTGCCGACTACCCCTTCACCACCCTCGAACCCAACCTCGGCGTGGTGCAGCTTGACAACTTCCGCAGCTTCGTGGTGGCCGATATCCCCGGCCTCATCGAAGGCGCCCACCTGGGCCACGGCCTGGGCATCCAGTTTCTGCGCCACATCGAGCGCACGCGCCTGCTGGCGCACCTGGTGGACCTCTCGGACACGAGCGGCCGCGACCCCGTGCGGGATTTCGAGACCGTCATGCAGGAGCTGGCCAGTTTCAGCGACGACCTGGTGAAGAAACCCATGATCCTGGTGGCCACCAAAATGGACGTCGCGCAGGATCCCGACCGCCTGGCGCGGTTGCGCAAGCTGGCGGCGGACCGTGCCCTCCCCTGCTTCGAGATATCGAGCGTCACCGGCCAAGGCATCGACGCCCTCAAGTTCGCCATGGCCGAGCGCGTGCTGCCTCCCATCCCACCTCCCATCCCACCGTCGTGATACCGTTCTCCAAGTGGGCCACTGGCAAGCGTCTGGCTTCATCCTGAAATCGCCCCCAACTTCCCTCTGCCCTCGCGTTTTTCACGTTCCTCCGCTTCCTCCGCGCTCTCATCTTTTGCCTTTATTCTTTCCGCTTTCCTCTCCGCGCATTTCTCCGCGTCTCCGCGTCTCCGCGTCGAAAAACACTCTCCTGTTTGGCTACAGTTCGTCGCGCCAGCGGATTGGCCTGCGCATGTCCTCGATCTGATTTGTGTTACGTTTCTAAACGGTGAGGTTACACATGAAGCACGCTCTTGTTTTGATCCTGATTGCTCCAACCCTGTTCGGCGCCGCCGCTATCCGCCCGCAACAACTGCGCAGTGAGTACCGCGCCAACCCTCAAGGCATCGACGTCACCGACCCGCGGTTGAGCTGGGTTCTGACCGCCGCGGACCCCAAAGCGCGCGGTCTCCGCCAGACCGCTTACCGCGTCATCGTCGCCTCCAGCGAACGCGCCCTCGCCGCCAACACCGGCGACCTCTGGGACACCGGCAAGGTGGCGTCCGACCAGTCCGCCCAAGTGGTCTATCGCGGCAAACCTCTCACTTCCGGCGCCGCCGCCTTCTGGAAAGTGCAGGTCTGGGACCAGGCCGGCCAGCCCAGCGATTGGAGCGCGCCGGCGCAGTGGTCCATGGGCCTCCTCCATCCCGAAGACTGGAAAGCCAAATGGATCGGCCGCGATGAACCCGGCACCACCGTCGACCACCGCCTGGCCGCGCGCCTGCTCCGCAAGGAATTCCAGGCCCCCAAGCAGGTCCGCCGCGCCACCGTCTACTACTCCGGTCTGGGCGTCTCCGAGTTGTACCTGAACGGCGCCAAAGTGGGCGACCACGTCCTTTCCCCCGGTCTGACCGATTACGACAAGCACGTTCTCTACGTCACCTTCGACGTCACCAAACAGATCGCCGGCGGCCGCAACGCCATCGGCCTGATGCTCGGCAACGGCCGCTATCGCGCCCCGCGCCTGGAGAAGGCCAAAACCCGTGACTTCGGCGACCCCAAGGCCATCCTCCGCCTGGACGTCGAGTACCAGGACGGCAGCCGCGCCAGCGTGGTCTCCGACGAAACCTGGAAGCTCTCCGCCGCCGGCCCCATCCGCGCCAACAACGAGTACGATGGCGAAGAGTACGATGCGCGCATGGAGCAGCCCGGCTGGAACCGCGCCGGCTTCGACGATTCCAAGTGGGAACCGGCGCACATCGTCGCNNGATATGGGCCAGAACATGGTGGGCTGGTGCCGTCTCCGGGTCTCCGGCCCCAAGGGAACCGCAGTCACGCTGCGCCACGCCGAAACGCTCCAGCCCGATGGCTCGCTCTACATCGCCAACCTGCGCTCCGCGCGCGCCACCGATCTCTACACCCTCAAGGGCGAAGGCACGGAAGTCTGGGAGCCGCGCTTCACCTACCACGGTTTCCGCTTCGTCGAGATGACCGGCTTCCCCGGTGAGCCATCCGCCTCGGCGCTCGAAGGCCGCGTGGTCCATGACGACATGGAGAAGTCGGCCGACTTCACCAGCTCCAACACCCTGCTCAACCAGATCCACCACAACATGTTCTGGGGCATTCGCGGCAATTACCGCAGCATCCCCACCGATTGCCCGCAGCGCGATGAACGCCAGGGCTGGCTCGGCGACCGCTCGCAAGTGAGCCGCAGCGAAGCCTACATGTTCGACGTCGCGGCCTTCTACACCAAGTGGATGACCGACCTCGCCGATTCGCAAAAGCCCGACGGCAGCATCCCCGTGGTCTCGCCCAACTACTGGCCGTATTATTATGACGACCTCACCTGGCCCGGCACTTTCATCTTCGTTCACGGCATGTTGTACGACGAGTACGGCGACAAGCGTGCCATGGAACACAACTATCCGGCCATGAAGAAGTGGATCGACCACGAGGCCACCTTCCTGAAAGACGGCCTGATGCCCAAAGATAAATATGGCGATTGGTGCGTCCCGCCGGAGGACCCCAAGCTGATCCATTCGGTGGACCCCACGCGCATCACCGATCCCACGCTGCTGGGGTCGTCCTACTACTACCAACTGCTGCGCACCATGGCCCGTTACGCCCGCCTGCTCGACAAGTCCGCCGATGCCGCCGATTTCGACGCGCGCGCCACTCAAGCGAACGCCGCCTTCCAGAAGCGCTTCTTCAAGCCCGCCAGTGGCATCTACGACAACGGCACGCAGACCTCCAGCATCCTGCCGCTCTACTTCGGCATGGTGCCGCCGGAGAACCGCGCGGCGGTATTCGCGAGTCTCACCCGCAACATCGAGCAAACCAGCAACGGCCACGTCGGCACCGGCCTGGTGGGCGCGCAATGGCTGATGCGCACGCTCACCGACAACGGCCGCCCCGATGTCGCTTACCAGATCGCCACGCAAAAGACCTACCCCGGTTGGGGCTACATGGTCGAGAAAGGCGCCACGACAATCTGGGAGCTATGGAACGGCGACACCGCCGACCCCGCCATGAATTCCGGCAACCACGTAATGCAGATCGGCGACCTGGCCGTCTGGATGTACGAGGATCTGGCCGGTATCCGTTCCGATCCCGAGCGCCCTGGTTTCCAGCGCGCCATCATCCACCCGATTCCGGCCGGCGACCTGACCTTTGTGAAAGCTTCGCACAAGTCGATGTACGGCACCATCACGAGTTCATGGAAGCGCGACGCCGCCCACTTCACGCTGGAGCTGACGATCCCGCCGAACACCAGCGCCCTAGTGACGATCCCCGCGAAAGACCCCGCCGCGGTGACCGAATCCGGCCGCCCGGTGAAGCCCCTGCGCACCGAACCCGGCGCCGCCACCTACGAAGTGCCCTCCGGCACCTACACCTTCGCCTCGACATTATAGGTAGTGCTGAATAGGTAGTGCTGATGTGCTTTTGGTGGGGCAGGCGGTGCCGC
>PLMF01000154.1:7815-7985 GCA_003142355.1 Bryobacterales bacterium | reverse complement strand
AACCTGTCGCGCGCCATCTCCGAGCTGGGCATCTATCCGGCCGTGGATCCGCTGGCCTCGACTTCGCGCATCCTCGATCCGCGCGTCATCGGCGACGACCACTACAACACGGCGTCGGCCGTGAAGAGCGTTCTGCAGCGGTACAAAGACCTGCAGGACATCATCGCCAT
>PLMF01000154.1:0-7759 GCA_003142355.1 Bryobacterales bacterium | reverse complement strand
TTCCCGAGCAGGCGTTCTACATGGTGGGAACCATCGAGGAAGTGCGGGAGAGCGCCGAGGCGCTGAAGAAGGCCTGACCATGCCGGACTCTTTCGAACTGGAAGTGGCCACGCCCGAGCGCCTGTTGGTGCGCGAGCAGGCGACCGAAGCGCAGGTGCCCGGAAAGAACGGCTACATGGGGATTCTGCCCGGCCACGCGGCCCTGCTGAGCCAGTTGGGAAGCGGTGTGCTGAACTATGTGGCGGGCGGCCAGCGGCGGTATCTGGCAGTGGCCGGCGGATTTCTGGAAGTGCTGCCGGGCCACGTGCGGGTGCTGGCGGATGTGGCGGAGCGCGCCGAGGACATCGACGCGGCGCGCGCCCGGGCGGCCCTCCAGCGCGCCCAGGAACAGATCGGCGGCTATGAACCGGCCCTGGCGCTGGCGGCCATGGATCGCGCGCAAGCCCGGATGGCGGCCGCGGAACGGAAGTAAATGTCGTGGTTCACAGTCCGGGTACCGGCTTCGAGCGCCAATCTCGGGCCGGGGTTCGACTCTCTGGGGGTGGCCCTGGGAGTGTACCTGACGTGCCGCTTCCGGCGGAGCGACGCTCTCGCCATTCGGGTGGAGGGGCGCGAGGCCGCGGGCATTCCGACGGGTCCGGACAACCTGATCTGGCAGACGGCGGTGACGGTGGCGCGCAACCACGGCGCCGAGATGCCGCCTATCGAGCTGCACATCCAAAACGACATTCCGCTCGGCAAGGGGATGGGATCGAGCGCGGCGGCGCTGACCACCGGGGTCATCATTGCCGATCAGTTGTTGGACCTGCGATGGAAGCCGCTGCGCATTCTGGATGAAGCCGCGCGTCTGGAGGGCCACCCGGATAACGTGGCGCCATGTGCGCTGGGCTCGATTGTGGCCAGCGCCATCGATTCCGGCGGCGTGACGCGGGCCGTGCGGCTGGACCTGCCGCGGCGGTTCGGGCTGGCCGTGGTGGTGCCGGATTTCGACCTGCCGACGGTGCAGGCGCGGGCGGTGCTGCCCTCCAGCTACAGCCGGGAAGACGCCGTCTTCAACGTGCAGCGCGCGTCGCTGCTGATTGCGGCGCTGGCGGCGGGCGCCACCAATGCGTTTCCGGCCGCGCTGGAGGACCGTTTTCACCAGCCCTACCGCGAGGCGCTGGTGCCCGGTTTGCACGAGATTCTGAAGCTGCGCGCGCCGGGCCTGCTGGGATGCGCTCTGAGCGGCGCGGGCCCGTCGATCCTGGTGTTCTTCGAGCGCGGGTACGAGAGCGTCTGCGACCTGGTGCGCCAGATCTTCCGGCTGCACGGGCACGAATCGGAGACGCTGTTCACGGGCATCGCGGAGCACGGGTTCGAGGTGAGGGAAGAGCGGGAGTGAGCCGAGCGGGCCTATTGCGCCTCGTCCAACCCAGCCAGGATGGCGCGCATCGCCTTCTCAAGAGGCGGGAGATCTCGCGTCACGATGAGCCAGACCGTCTCAAAATCCACTTCAAAGTAGTCGTGTACCAGGACGTTCCGCATGCCGGCTATGGACTGCCAGTCGATCTCGGGGTGCCGTTGTTTGTGCGGCTCGCCGATCCGCTGCGTCGACTCGCAGAGTACCTGAAGGTTGCGGACGATTGCGTCCTGGAGCGTTCGCGAAGCAAGGACAGCATCTCGGCCGGGTGCGGAATCCTCCGCGATTCGGCGGATGCACTCAACGACGTGTTCGACGTATGCTCGCTGGGACTTCACAACGGCACAGCTTCCCTCAGAACGGCCTCGCGGATCAAAGGGCTCAACGAGCGTCGAATCACCACCTGTACACGTTGGCCCAGGAGTTGCTCGAGGTCGGCAATCAGGCTCCCCGGAAACCATGGCGTGGTGTNNGATTTCGTCGCGATGTTCTCTTATGCGCTGACCGGCGCCCATTAATCCATTGTACTGTCAGGCCGGCGGCGTGGGTGGAGCAGAGCAGCGCGTGGGATCACGCGAGCACGAGCGAAACACCGCCATGCTCCTTGCGGGTCGGCCTCACAGTGATTTCAACATCCTGCCCAAGGGCGGTCAAAAAGTCCATCAGGCGCTCGACGGAGAAGTTGCCGGATCGCCCACGCATCAGACCGGAAACGTGCGGCTGTTTGATGCCCAGTATCGCGCCAGCCTCGGCCTGCGTGAGTCCTCGATCCTTAATCAGCCGGTAGATTTGCAGCGTGAGGCGGGCCTTGAGCTGTTCGCGCTCGGGGTTGGGAAAGCCGAGGTCGGCGAAGACGTTGCCGCTACTCTCTTTGACCCGGATCTTGTTCTTCTTCATCTCAATTCTGCCTTTCTCTGTAGTCCTGTTCTGCCGCGGCCAGCCGCTGTCTGACGAGTTCGATTTCCTTTTGAGGCGTCGCGATGCCTTTCTTCGACTTCTTCTGAAACGCGTGCAGCACGTAAATTGCATCGTGGAAGCGGACAGTATAGACGGCCCGGTAGGTGTCGCCTTCATGGGGCGCCACGATTTCAAGCACAGCGCGCCCGCCGAAACCTCTGAGGGCCTTAACCGAAGGGTATTCCTCCCCGCACTGAGCGGCATATAGAGCTTGTCCCACGTCGCGCTGCACCGGCTTGGGGAAGGTCTTAAGATCCTTCCAGGACGATCCGACCCAGCGAACCGGCTTCAGCGCGCGCTCCACCATACCAGTATACATCTTTATGTATATTGGTCAGGATGTTAACCCCCGCGTCGCTTCGTCGATTGTTGCTCGCCGTGAGCACTCGGGTGTTTTCTTGGGCAACTCGGCGGCCGTTGTTGACCAAAGGGGGAAACTCGAATTTGCGTCCGGCTCATTGATGCCGAAGTCGCCTGGATTCCGGGCTTTTGTGGCAAACTGGTGAAGGCTAACTATGGCGATCCAGAATGCCGGCATCTTTAGGATTCCAACGGCCGGCGATCCGGTTCTGAGTGAGGTTGTGCGCCGTCTCGTCGAAGCATACCGGCCGACGTACATCTACCTCTTCGGTTCCGTGGCCCGGGGAGATGCCTGCCCGGATAGCGACTACGACATTATGGTTGTCGTTCCGGACGAAGCCCCACGGGAGATGCAGGAGTGCGACCTCGCCTATCGCGCGCTTCGCGGATTGGGTATTGCCAAGGACATTCTGGTGTGGACCCGAAGCGAGTTCGAGAAGCGCCTCCATCTTAAGGCGTCTCTTCCGTCCGCCATTCTGCGAGAGGGCAAGTTATTGCATGCCGCCTGATCCGGTCCGAGCCGCCGATGCGAGAGCGTGGCTTGCCAAAGCCGCCCAGGACTTGCGCCGCGTCGGTCTTTTGCTTGCCGCTGAACCGCCAGACCCGGAAGGCGGGCTTTTTCACTCCCAGCAGGCAGCGGAGAAGGCGCTCAAGGGCTTCCTCACCTGGCACGACGTGCCCTTCCGTAGGGTTCACGAACTCGACGAACTCGGAGAGCAGTGCGCAGGCATCGATTCTTCGTTAGCGGAACTCATGAGCCGGGCTGACGCGTTGACCAAGTACGCCTGGCGTTTCCGGTATCCGGGTGCTCCATATGAGCCGACACTGGATGAGGGCCGGACAGCCTTCAACCTGGCACGCGAGGTGACGGACGCCGTCTTGGGCCGCTTGCCGTTCGAAGTTCGCCCGCTGTGAACCGGAAATACCTGGTCCAACCCGTGGCGTCCAAGAATTCGATCTGCTGCCGATCGTGTAGATTGCAGAGCCCGCTACGGCGGTGCTGGCTGCTACCTATCCTGCGCCAATGGCTGCGCACGGAGCGGACGAAACCACAACCGGTCCGCCTGGCTCCCCAGTCTGGACACGTTTCTTACCCCGATCTCCGGGTAAGAAACGTAATGCCGAGTACCGGATAACCCCGAGCAAACGACGTCAAGCGCCCTCGGAACCAACAATCACGCGGCTATCGCGGTCAGGCCACTCGGCATAATCCGAAACGGCGACGGGGCACCGCTGCGGGCAACTCGGTATGTTGGGTGCAGCAACCACCCCACTGGCGCCCACTTGTGAGGGGCCGATCCCGAGAGAATCCCTCACAAGGAACCCCGCAGGCCTCCTGATAATGCCGAGGTCGCGTGCGCAGAAGCCTGTCTGCTGGCTGCGCCGACGAGATCACTCGGGGTTATCCGGTACTCGGCATTACGTTTCGAACGTTTGCGGTACAAAGCAGCCCCTGCTAGAACGTCGCCAACTTATCTGTATCCCGATACTTACCGGCAATTCCTGAGCTGACATCCAGATTGGCCGCCCAATTGGGGAACCCCCTCGAACTGCGCGAGAATCCACCCCCCTGTGCAGACTACAGAATCGATGGATCAGACGAGTCCATAACTCGGTATTCTGTAATAATGGCGTTGCTTCCGTTCAACGAAGAGAAAATTAAGAATAGTCTGGTGTTGCCGATGCTGGCATCGGCAAGCATTCAACCAGAGGAGTTGGAGTTTGAAACCACCTTCAAGATCCAGTTGGGCCGAGGAGTCCATACGGTTCATGGAGCTGCGCACGATGCATCAGGGCGGTCCGACATCCTCTGTCGGCGGAACGGCCGTCCGCTCTTTTTGATCGAACTGAAGGCGGAGGCGGAGGCTCTGACCGACACCGAACGCCAGCAGGGACTCTCCTATGCTCGACTACTCGAGCCAATGGCCCCCTACGTCCTGCTGTCCAACGGCGTCGAAACCCGGCTGTACGACACAGTGACAGGCGAGAGGATCGATCAATCCGGTAGTGTGTTACTCTCCGAGTTTCGGCCCTCGTTGGAGACGGAGATTGCCATTCGGTTCGAGGCGCTCAAGCTGTTCATCGGCCTCTCCTCCGAGAATCTTTCAGTATTATGTAAAAGTCACAATCAGGCTGCCTTGTTTCCGTTTAGGGCTGAGTCAGACGGGCCACCCTCCGAGCAACTCCAGCGCAAGTTCATACCGAGTGTCTACGTACGCCGGCGAGCGCTAGAAGAGCGCTTCCGGGCGTTCTTAGGCCAAACAGATCACGTTGTGTTTCCCGTAATCGGATCATCAGGAACTGGTAAGCCCAACTTCCTGTGCTTTCTAGCGGAGTCAGTTTCTGAACCAACGTTGTTCTATTCGGGGACTCTCCTGAGCACCAGCTTCTTGACGCAATTCACTTCCGACTTCAATTTGGTGTTCTCCGCGCAGGAAGCGCCAATCGCCCTGCTCAAGAAGATCTCTGCGCTGGGAACTTCCTCGGGGAAACGCTTTACAGTGTTCCTGGATGCAATTGACGAGTGGGAATCCCCGGACAAGATTGCAGAACTTGATGTCATCGTTGGTATCTTCAAACACCTTCAGATGCGCCTGGTAGTCAGTTGCAAGAGCTCGCATTGGCGCGACTTTTTGCGCCGGAAAGGTGTGGATGGTCCCATTAACGCGGCGCTCTTTCCGGATACTCCAGAACTACCAGACTTTGACGCCATGGAACTCGCTGCCGCCATATCACGGTACTCCAGTTTGCTATCGCTTGACGTTCCCGTTGTGACGCCGTCAAAAGCGTTTCAAAATCCCTTCGCCCTACGGATCGCTTGCGAGGTGGCCTACGCGTCTAAGAGTGCCCTGGATGTAAAAGCGGAGTCTCGCGACACCGTCCGGCGGTACTTGGTACTCAAACTCGAGAAAACAGCAAGTCCGAGTACCTGTCGTCGCTTACTGGTTGACGGGGCAGGCCTTATGGAGCAACTGGATCAAGTCCAAGTGGAGGAGGTGGCCGTACGTAAAGGGTTGGGTATCGGTGCGCTGCAGGAGCTTCCACGAGATCTTTTTGATCATGGCATTCTATATCGCTACGTAAACGAGTCCGGCACGAACTTTATAGGATTCTACTATTCCAATATCCGCGACTACCTCCTCGCTTGTGAGGTCCATCAGCTACAAGACTGCCTGCCGCCGGTTCGGGTTGCAAGACTGGCTGGGATGTATCGGACCTACGTCGGCGAAAGCGGCGCAATCTATTACTCTCGCACCGGATCAGTCAAAGATAGGAAGGATTGCCTTGACGCAGCGTACGACGTGGATGAAGCTAACCGTACGATTCAAGTCGTTCGCCTACTTGCCTGGGATGGAGGTGCCATCGTAGGCGAACTCCGTGGAGAGGATCGAGAAAGACTGTTACAGCATCTGGAGACCCTTCTATTCGCGAATGGTGACAGCATTACGATCGCCGACCAGATTCTCGACGTGGTGACGCGACTCGACGTGGATACTGGAGTAGAAGAGATGCTGGTTCGATGGCTCTGCCGGTTCGCTGATACTGGTAAGGGCTCATTCGTCATGACCGCCCACCGAATTGCGGACCTGCTCCGGACAGTGGACACGCCAGCTCAGACTGAGAAGCTTCTCTCCCTCGTCACGGACCCAACGAAAGATGGCTACGTACGCCGCTATGCGATTGAAGCACTTGGTGGTAGGACGATCTCTGACCGTCGGACAGTGTCCTTGACGTTGATCCGCGACCCCGATCCTAACGTCAGGGGCTGGGTTCGGGGTTGGTACGGGAGACTCGAAGACAAGGCTCTGCGCGACAGCATGTTTGAGATGCTCCGAGGGCAGGATCTGTCGGCGCACGTCAAAGAGGATATAGCTAGGGCCATAGGATTCTCGAGACTGCCGGACACCGGTCGAAGACTGCTTGAATGGCTCACAACTCTCCGTGAGGCGGACGAAGAGATGCTTGGATGGGTCTGTCGCGCGCTCGCTGACTTGGACTACAGGCCGGCGATCTCGGAGCTCATTCATCGGCTCAAGCAACACCCGAACTCGAGGCTCGGCGAACTCATCGTAACCGCTTTGGGAAACATGCGGGCAAAGGAGGCACTGCCTGAAGTGCTTAGCCTGTTGGAGACGGGGCAAGGTGACGACTACTGGCTCGCCTTGACGCTCTCTAGGATATCGAGCGAAGAAGATCTGGCCAGTTTTCCGACACTTCACGGCCGCGCACAGTTTGCGTTTCTCTTCGCGTGCGCGAGTAAGGGTGAGGAATCTGCTGAAATCCCGATCCTCTCCTTGATACTCGACGCAACGCGACCGCGACACTGGCGAGCCGAATTGCTGGCGACGTGGTCGGATTCAGTGTTGGGCTATGTGAACGAGGCGGGCTACGTGAAAGAAGCCCGGCAGAGACGTCGGGCTTCAAAGGAACTCGTGACCGCACTCCATAGCCTCGTAGGCGCACACGACGAACTCTCCCCGATGGCGCTGAGGCTCCTAATCGAGTTCGATGAGGACTTTGATCGCTTGGCAGACGCGATTTGTCGCGAGTTGCCGCGGTTCCGCTTTCCTTTCTCTGGCCGGGAGACTCGCCCATTTGGGATCGAGGGTTTGGCGTCAATTGGAGGCATTCTTCGGCCGTGGCTCAATCGAAACCTACAGCGGTCCGGAGCGACGGTCACCCTCCTTTGCAGTTGCTGTGCGTTGGCTGAGCTGATCGGCGACGAGAGTACCTGGGATGCCATCCAATCCAACCGGGAAGTGGTCGAAACAGCGGTAGGGGAGCATTCGCTCCGAGTACTTGAACACCGCCTCCGCTCGGGGCCACCGCCCAGAGCCAGTGTAGAAGGGTACTATGACCGAGCCTCAGAGTGACGCTTCAGATTCCTGAAGAACTCGAGCTGGAAGTTGACTCCCCACCCTGGACTCGGACGTGCGCCCGCCCTCACCCCTCGACGCTGAGTTCCGCCCAGCCCGGCAGCGTGGCGGGCTTGTTGTTCAGGAAAACGATACGGCGGGTCTTGGGGAAGGGCAGGTTGGAGGC
>PLMF01000002.1 GCA_003142355.1 Bryobacterales bacterium | reverse complement strand
ACGGCGCGGTTCATGAACGCGCCCGGATCGCCTTCGTCGGCGTTGCAGATGATATACTTGGGTTTGACGGGCACCCTGGCCATCAACTCCCACTTCACGCCGGTGGGGAAACCCGCGCCGCCGCGGCCGCGCAGGCCGCTGGCCTTGATTTCGGCGATGACCTGTTCGGATGTCATCCCGGTGAGGATTTTGCCGAGGGCGGCGTAGCCGTCGCGGGCGATGTACTCCTCGATTTTCTCGGCGTCAATCACGCCGCAGTTTTCGAGGATGATCTTGGTCTGTTTGGCCAGGAACGCGAAGTCGCGCTGGGTGGTGACGACGTTGTCGCCAAGTTCCGCCTTGGGCAGCAGCCGTTTGCAGGGTCGGCCCTTGATGAAATGTTCCTCCACCAGTTCCGGCACGTCCAGCGCCGTGACGCGCTGATAAAAGGTGCCGTCGGGGTGGACGAGGATGACCGGGCCAAGGTCGCACGGCCCCATGCAGCCGGTCACGATCATCTGGACTTCCTTGTCCAGGTTGCGTTTCTTCAATTCGGACGCGAGGGCGTCCTGAACGGCGCGGCAGCCGGAACTGAAGCAGCCGGCGCCGCCGCACACCAATATGTGGGAGCGAATCATGCTGGTTACTCCGTCTTCTTTTGTTTGCCGACGGCAAGATTGTCCACCTTCCGGCCCTTCTGCAGGTGCTCGGCGACGATTTTTTTCGCCTTCTCGGTGTCGAGCTTGGCATAGGTGGTCTTTTCGCCACCGGCTTCCTCGACGCGGACGACCGGCTCGATGTCCTCCAGCCCGTGCTCGCCGGTGACATGGACTTCCACGTCGTCGAGGCCGCGTTTTTCGATTTCGTCGAGCATGGTTTTCATGACTTCGCGAGCGCCGGAGGCGATGCCGCTGGTGCCCATGCTGACGACGACGCGGTATTTTTTGCCGCCTTCGCGCAGGGCGATTTGTTTCTGGGCCTTTTCCTTGAGTTGTTTCAATTGTTCCAGGTTCATAAATTGACTTCTCCTTTCGTGGCTGGCTCCCGCGAGTCGAAGGAAAACTTCTGCCCGTCGGAGCGGTAGTTCAACTGCACGTCCATCTTTTTGTCTGTCGCACACAGCGCCAGGATCGTCGCGTCCAGGTCGCCCAGCGGCGGTCGGTCAATGTGACTGAGCCGCATGGAGGCGGTCACCGACGTGCCCCGGCCGGGGGCGGACCGCACATGAAAATGTCCGCCGCACATCTCGGAGGTCTGTTGCAGCAGGGCGAGGCCGAGCCCGACGGGCTTGCGGCGCTGCGGCTTGCTGCTCCAGCGGTTCGCGAGCACCCGCTTCAGCGTGGCCGCGTCCATGCCCCGGCCGTCGTCGCGCACCCGCAGGACCAGCCAGTCATGTTTGCTGCTCTCCAGGATGCTGATTTGCACCTGCTTGGCGTTGGCGGAGAGCGAATTCATGGCAATGTCCAGGATGTGTTGTGACAGTTCTTCAAACATATTTTTTCAGGTCCACCTTGCAAAGCTGCGGAACCTTGTCGGCCGTCAGCTTGCCATAGACGTCGTCGCCCACCGACAACGCCGGGGCCAGCGCGCAGGCGCCGATGCATCGGGCGGTGGTGAGGCTGAACAGGCCGTCCTTGGTCATTTCTCCCTCCTTGATCCCCAGCTCCTTCTCCAGCGCGGCAATGATCGTCTCCGAACCGCGCACGTGGCAGCCGGTGCCGCGGCAGACCATGATCTGGTGCTTGCCGCGCGGGACCAGGGTGAAGAAATGGTAGAAGGTGACGACGCCGAACACGTGCGAGAGGGGCAGCTTCAACGCGGTGGCGACGTAGCGGAGCACGTCGGCGCTGAGATAACCGAACATCTGCTGCGCCGCGTGCAACACCTGGATCAATGCCGTTGGCTCGCGGTTGTAGCTCTCGATCGTGCGGTCGAGGTCCGCAAAACGCGGGTCGCCGCTCGGGTGGGTTGTTTCCATGGCCGCGATGCGCGCGGTTTCGCTGATGGCTTTCGGGTTCATCGTAATCCTGCCTCCCAAAGTTTTCCGGCCGCCTCGTAGGCCGCCAGTTTCGTGGACAACAACACAATGCCCTCGGCGTCCGCCTCGGCCACGACTCCCGGGTCGGGTTTGCGGCCGCAGACGAACAGCACCGCGCCGATGTCCTTGGTCGTGGCGCAGGAGATGACATTGCGGTGGGTCTGGATGGTGATCCACAACATGCCGTGGCTGGCGTGCGCCAGCACATCGCTGAGCAGGTCGCTGATGTAGCAGCCCGTGAGGTCCGCCTCCGCCCGGTTGGTCAGCGGCTCGGCCTTGATCGCGGCCAGCACGGACGACAATTTTTTCAGTTTTTCAGTTTTCATTTGGTTCTACCGGCTTGGGCGGCGGGGCCGCCTGGCTCAACAGCACTTCGCAATGCAGGCGCGTGCCGACGCTCATCTCGGAATGGATTTCAAACTGGTCGGAACATTTCTTGATATTGGGCAGGCCCATGCCGGCGCCGAAACCCATTTCGCGCGCCAGCGGCCCGGCGGTGGACCAGCCTTCCTGCATGGCCAGATCCACATTCTCGATTCCCGGCCCGCGGTCCACGGCCTCGATGACCACCTTCCCGGGCGAAATGACAATCGAAAGGTCGCCGCCGATGGAATGGATGATCATGTTCATTTCGGCCTCGTAGGCGATGATCGCCGCGCGCCGCTGGATGTTCGGGTCCACGCCACGCGCCCGCAGAATCTGGCGCATGTGCTGCGAAATCTTGCCCGCGCTGTCGTAATCGCCCGACTTCACCTCCGTCTGCACGACCACCGATTGGGTGTGTTCCGGGTCGCTCGGCTGGCCGGAGAACAGCGCGGCCTCGCGGGCGGCGGCTTCCTCGGCGCGTT
>PLMF01000365.1 GCA_003142355.1 Bryobacterales bacterium | reverse complement strand
CCAAACAGCACCACTGCCACAAGCTTGCCGGAGAGGCCGTTCTTAAGCGCCCCGACGACGTGCCTTGCGAGTTCTTCCGCGTGAGTGCCGGTCTCCAGCATCCGGGTCTCCCTGCATTTACCCTTCTCCAGTGTGCCATATGTCCGTCCCCGCCAAGGCGTTGCGGTGCCGCACTGGGCCGCATCTTCGGCGAGGAACTGCCGTCGGGTCTGGTGCTGGAGACGCGCCAAGCTTGAGGTCAATGCTGTTCACTTAGCCCGATGAGTGGGGCGAACAACCCTGCAACTGGCGGGGCTCGCGGAAGAGGCCCGAAAGCTCGCCCTTGATCGGTTCCGCCTGCTTCAACCTCATCTGGAGGATGAACGCCCGTTGAAGGCGGTCGCGGCGGCGGCCCAGTCCCGAAACCTACCGATTGTGCGACAATCACGCGCGCTGATGGCGCCGGGACAACAACAGAGCGATGAAGACGATCAGGCAGCCCGTCCATCACCAGGCCCAAGGTTCCCATAACGGGAGTGGAGACCGGCGACGCCGTGCCGATCCCCAGCGACAGCGAACACGTTATACGTGGTCGTCACTCCGGGACTGCTGGCCGACCACGAGGTGAGCGGCGCGGCGCTCGCGGAGTGGATAGAGTATGCGGTTCCGACGCCGGGGATGGTTGGGTCAGGGTGGGGGCGACCTGCTATACTGCTCACCAGATTCCGAACCTAGGGAAAGGAGCGTTCCAATGCGCAACACCGTTTTTAGTGGCGTCGCAGCGTTTTGCCCCAGGGGAGCTTGCAGGTCACTCGCAAGCCTTCTGCTCGCATTCGGTGCGATGGCGTTTTTCTTCACCGGGCCCGTCTCGGTCGCACAGGATTCCAAAACTCCCGCCGTACTGCCCGCGCCATCCAGCGGCAAAGCCATCGTCTGTATCTACCGCGTGTACAGATTTACCGGCTCGTCCTCACACGACGAGCTTTATATCAACGGCACTCACCTCGCCAAACTCCTCAACAGCGAATACGCATTCATGGAAGTGACGCCGGGGACTGTTGTGATCTCCGGATTGCCCAAGGAGTATTACGGAGGCGTCATCATGTCCGCCGGGGCGGCCCTCAATCAAGCCAGGCAGAAAGAAAACGAGCGGGCCCGGCTTGAGGCGGAGGCGGGCAAAACCTATTACTTCAAATGGACCGCCGGACCCATGGCGACTGGGATCAAGGTCACGCCTGAGGATCCCGGAGTCGGGGCCAAAGAGATGCGCAAACTCCATCTCTCCAAGCCCGTTGACGACAAGGAAGAAGCGAAACCAGAAACGAAAGACACCGACAAACCGAAGCCGTAGCGTCCGCCGCGCCAGCGGCTTAGGTCTCGTCAATACAGAATTCCTGCGATATCGCCCGCACGCGCAGCCGCGAGAAGAGGATTCGCGTAGAGCGCTACAAACCCCGGCCGGCGGCGTAAGGTGCTCTCGATCACGCGATCTTGCGGCGCGTCAAGCGGATGGTCAGTACCCGTTCAATGCGGGCGATTTCGCCGCGCTCGGAGCGCGTGCCGAAGGTCGATGCGGTTCCCCTCGCGCCCGCGCGGCCCGTCCGGCCAACCCGGTGGATGAAATCCTCGGGCACTTGCGGCAGGTCGTAGTTCACCACGTGGGCGATGCCGTCCACGTGAATCCCGCGCGCGGCCACGTCGGTCGCCACCAGGACGCGGTAGTACCCTTCCTGGAAGCCCTTTAACGCCTGGTTGCGTTGGTTCTGGGTGCGGTCGCCGTGTATCGCGGTGGCTTTCGCGCCGCCTTGGGCCAAGCGCTTCGCCAGGCGGTCCGCGCCGTGCTTGGTGCGGGCGAAGACCAGGAACGAGCCGGTCTCTTCCCGCAGCATGGCTTCCAGCAGCGCCAGTTTGCGATCCTGTTCCACTTCATAAACGTGCAGGTCCACTTGCTCGATCGGCTTGGTCGTGGAACCCACCTCGATGCGCAGGGCATTGCGGACTTGCGTCTCGACCAGGTGTTTGACCGAAGTTTCGATGGTGGCCGAGAAAAGCAACGTCTGCCGGTCCGCGGGCGTGGCCGCCATGATTCTTTTGATGGTCGGCAGGAAGCCCATATCCAGCATCCGGTCCGCCTCGTCCAGCACCAGAATTCGTACGCCTGCGAGATTGACCAGTTCGCGGGTGAGGAAGTCGTACAGCCTTCCCGGTGTCGCAACGATCACTTGCGCGCCCTTGCGAATGGCCTGCAATTGCGGCCCTTCGCCCAGCCCGCCGACGACGACCGCGGCGCGGATGCCGCTGCCCGCCGCCATCTGGCCGAAAGCTTCGGCGATCTGGATGGCCAGTTCGCGCGTGGGGCTCAGTATCATGGCGCGGATGCCGGCCCGGTGCGGTTCCTTGCCCAGTAATTCGATCAGTGGCAGAACGAACGCGAGGGTTTTCCCGGTTCCGGTTTGCGCCGTGGCAACTAAGTCGCGCCCGGCCAGCGCCGGCTCGATAGCCAGGGCCTGCACGGGCGTGGGTTCGGTAAAGCCGTGTTTTTTGAGGTTGCTCTTCAAGAGAGCGGAGAGAGAGAGTTCAGAGAAACTTTTCATTTAGTGTTCGTATGTTTGTGAGAAGAGGAATCAGCGAGCCGACTGCCGATGATGGAAGAGGGGGTTGCGGATTAGCTTCGACTACCTCTCCATTGTAGCAAATGTGCCGCCATGCCTGGTAGAATCCTCATATATGAAAGGTAATCCGAAAGTTATCGCTTTATTGAATGAGGCGCTCAAAGAAGAGCTGACCGCCGTTAACCAGTACTTTCTCCATGCCGAGATGTGCGACAACTGGCACTATGACCGGCTGGGCGAGCATATCAAGAAGACGTCCATCGAAGAAATGAAGCACGCCGAGGCGCTGATCGAGCGGCTTCTCTTCCTGGACGCCACCCCCACCATGACGGATGCGATGCAGCTTACCGTCGGACAGAACGTGCAGGCCCAGATTGAGAGCGATCTGAAGCTCGAGATCAACGCCGTGGCCATGTACAATCGCGCCATCCACGTGTCCGGGAAAGAGGCCGACAACGCTTCCCGCGAGCTGTTCGAACGCCTCCTGAAGATCGAGGAGGGCCATGTGGATTGGCTCGAAGCGCAGCTCCACCAAATCAAAGAGATCGGGTACGAGCGATTCCTCAGCCAGCAAGTCAGGGACGGCAAGTAACCGGTTCCCCGGTGCCCGAGCTTCCCGAAGTCGAGACCGTCGTGCGCTCCATAGCGCCGCTGGTGGGGCGCCGTATTGTCTCCGCCGAATTCCGCTGCCGGCGCGTGTTGCGCGGCGGTGATCCGCGTGCCCTGGCGGCGCACATCCGGGGCCGCCGAATCGCCGGCGTCCGGCGCTATGGAAAGTTCATCCTGGTGTCGCTCGAGGGCGGCGGATACCTCGTCGTTCATCTCGGCATGACCGGCCGCCTCCTGCTCGGCGGCCCGGCGGGCAAGCACACCCACGCCGTCCTGACGCTCGACCGCGGCGTCCTGCTGTACGACGACAGCCGCCAGTTCGGCTGCATTGAGTTCAGCCAGGAATTCCCCGCGCGGGTCGCCAAACTCGGGCCCGAGCCGCTGGAGGTCCCGTTCGAGGATTTCGCCGCCGCCCTCAAGCGCCGCAAGACGCGCATCAAGGCGCTGCTGTTGAACCAGAGCTTCCTCCGCGGATTGGGCAACATTTATGCCGATGAAGCTCTCTTCCGCGCCGGAATTCATCCGCTCGCCGTGCCGTCACGCCTGCGAAGAGACCGCGCGCGGCGGCTCCACGAGGCGATTATTGCGGTGCTGACGGAAGCCATCGCCGCGGGCGGCTCTTCCATCTCCGATTACGTGGATGCCCACGGCCGCAAGGGCTCTTTCCAGTTCAGCCACCGTGTTTACCAGCGCACCGGCGAACCCTGCGTCACCTGCGGTACGCCCATCCGCCGCCTGCTGGTGGCGCAGCGATCGTCGCATTTCTGCCCCCGATGCCAGAAGCGTTGAGTGAAAGACTTCTGAAACTTGGTGTGCGCCCGCCGCGTCGTATGTGTTGAAATGAGAGTGGCTGTATTCGCCAAAATCTAGAGGAGATTCCCGACGTGAGACGCATTTCCCGCTACCTTCCCCTGCTGCCTGTGCTGTTCTGTGGCATTCCCTTTGCCAGCGCACAAAGTTCAGTCGATTTCAATATCGGATTCGGGGCCGCCCACGATAAAGCAGCCCCAGGCGGCATCGACTCCACTACGGGTTACACCTGCACGGTGGGAGCGGCCAATTGCCAGGCGACACCCGCCCTGAGCGGCTTCTTCATGGGCGCTGGAGGAGACGTGATGCTCACGAAGCGCTATGGCTTTGGAGGCGAAGCGAGCTTTCAACCCGCCAAGGCCGACTATGGCCCTCTGCAATACCGGGAAATATTCTACGATTTCAATGGCATCTTCGCGCCGGTGAATCAGAAGAAGGCCATCGTGAAGATCGAAGGTGGAATCGGCGGCGCCAAGAGCAGCTTCTCCTATACGCAGACTTCCTGCGTAGGGACGGCCGTTTGCTCGACCCAAAGCCAGCCCGTGGGGAGTTCCAACCATTTCCAGGTGCACGCGGGAATCGGCGTCCAGATCTTCCTGACGGAGCACGTGTTCATTCGCCCGCAGTTCGACTTCCACTATGTGCCCGGTTTGACCGACCANNTTTGGCAGCAACATGGTGCCCGCGGGCATGGTGTGGCTGGGCTACAGCATCGGCGACCGCTAAGGCGTTGGTTGTGCGAGTCCAGGGACGGACTCAAACAGGCGTCGGCAATGCGCTGACGCCCGTTTGACCAGCGCCGGACTGATCAGTCTGAGCAGGGAAGGCGCATGTTTCGTCTTGTGGTACGGCCCTTTGCTTGTGTCCTTGGTCGCGGCTTTCAGAGCTTCGAACACATCGTTCTTGGGGATCTCTTCAACCTTGGGATTCCGTGGGATGGCCTTCTGACGAAACTCCTTGCCGTAGTATTTCCGTAGCGCTTGAGCATCGGCCAGAAACCAAGCCTCCATGCACTCCACCATCCAGAAAACCGCGTCCCTCGACCGAACGTCGATTCCCCGTGGCTGGCAGATGGACTCGAACAACTTTCCGTCATCTGGCCCCTCGCTGTCGATTAGCAGAATGTTGAGCGCATCGGGGTGCTTTCTCAACCCCGCGAGAAAATCGGCGATCGCTGTCGCCTCGCCGGCAATTAACCGAGGCTGGCGCCCAAGCGCCGTGGCGAGTCCGCTGAAGAACACTCGAAAGCCCTCTCTGAGAGCGGGATCTCCCTCGAAGTAGATCCGAGTTTCGGCTACCATCGATTCCCGCCGATTTCACCTTTTCGCCACAGCTCGCCGAGGCGATAGCGCTCTAACCATTCGTCCAAATCGCTGGATCGCAGACGGCTGAACTCTGTGCCCCCATCCGCTCCGCGTTCGCAGACGACCACCGCTTCTGGCTCGTCGGAGAAAGCGCCGACCAGCGCCTCGGAGTGAGTGGTCACGATCACCTGGCACTTTTCGGACGCCTCTCGCAACGCATCTGCAACCACCGTGACCGCATCGGGGTGCAACCCCAATTCCGGCTCTTCGATCGAGATCAACGGCGGCGGCTCGGGATGCAGCAGAACGGCCATCAGGCAAAGGAACTTCAGCGTGCCGTCGGAGAGCCGTAACGCCGACATCGGATTGGGGATGCCCCGCTCCTTCACGTACGTTTGTGCGATCCCGCCCTCGAGATTAATCCGAATATCTTCCGCACCGTCCCAGAATCTTCGCAGGTACTCCTTCAGCCGGTCCAGTATTCCGCGGAAGTGCAGGTTCTGCAAAACCAGCGCCAGATTGTCCCCGCCATCCAGGAGGAAGTCCTTTTGCGAGCCGACCGAAGCACCCCTCCGCGCTTGAGATGCGGGACTTGTGTTGAACGAGCGGAAGATCCGAATAGCCCCGAACGCTTCACCCAACCGGGTCGTCGGACCGGGGTCCGTGGGGTCCCGATAGGCCGCCAGCAAGGATCTGGACTCTTGTATGTCTGTCTCGCTTGGCGGCAGACCAGGAGCCTTGTAGATGCTCGCGCGGCCTGGACTCCGCTCGAAGTACACCCCATCCCGGTCGGAGCGGAGCGACTCACTGACTATGTGGAGGCCCAAATCGTGTTCGCTGAACGCAAGCAAGTACCCCAGGCGATCAGTCGTAGAGAGCTCAATCTCGGCCTGTATCGCTGCAATGGTCCGGCGTGGCAGGCGTTGGGAGATCCACTGTCGCACGCCGCCGCCCAGTTCGATTGCGTCCAGCAAGTTACCGGGCGCCGCTTTCAACAGACCGATGGCGGAAACGAGATTGGACTTGCCCGACGCATTCGGCCCGATGAGCACGTTCAACGGCCGCAGTTTCAGCGTCGTCTCGTTAAACGACAGCAGATCCGTCAGGGTAATGGAGTGAAGCAGCATTGCCACTGTCCATTGTAATGGCAGACGCGCCCGCGCGCTATTCCTGCGCCGCGGGCGCAGGCTCTCCCGTCAGGTCCTCGACTGGCGCCGGCGGGTTGTAATACAGAATGCGCTGGCAGCACTCGCAGGACAGGATCTGGTCGCCCTTCTTCAGGTCCTGGTAGAACTGAAGCCGCATCGACAGATTGCAGCCGGTGCAACGGCCATCCACCGCCTCCACCACGCCGATGCCCTTGCGCGCCTTGCGCGCCCGCTCGTACCGCTGGTAGGTGACGGGCGCGGTCGCCGCCACGATCGCGGCGCGTTCCTTGTGAAACTCGCGCGCGGACGCCTCGTCCTCCGCGGTGCGCGCGCGCGCCTGCTGCTTCTCCGTCTCCACTTGCGCCTTTTCGGTCTTCAGCGCCCCTTCCGCCGCCTTCACGTTCTTCTCCAGCGGCTCGGATTCGCCCATCATTTCCAGGATGCGGTCCTCGAACTTGCGGATCTCTTTCTGGCAGAACTCGATCTCGTTCTGAAAGGCCCGGTACACTTCGTTGGTCTTGGCCTGGAGCATCTGGTCCTTCAGCTTGGAGATCTTCTGCTCCTGCACCTGGATCTCGCCTTCGCACCTTTTCCGCTCTTTCTGGTTGGCAGCCAGCGCCGCGCGGTCGGCCTCCAGCTTGCGCTCGTGCGAGAGCAGCTTCTTCTCGATTTCAGCGACGTGTTTGGGCAAAGAAGCGATTTCGCGCGCCAGCCCCGCAAGACGGTTATCGATCTCTTGCAGACGGATCACCAACTTCAGGTCGGAGAGCATTCCTTATCGAAGTGTAACATGCGCTTCCCCGCGCTATTCCACGCGCCGGACTTCCACCTGGCGGTAGATTTCCCGGGTCTGCGCCAGGCTGGCGAAGGTCATGCCCGGCAAGCGGGCCTTGGCCGTTCCCGCGGCCACGCCCCAGCGCAACGCATCCGCCGCACTGGTTCTTCGCTCCCTGGCCCAGGCGTAGGCAGCCATCAGCGCATCCCCCGCGCCGATGGGGCACACCGCGTCGATGCGCGGCGGCAGCGCCTCCATCAGGCCGTCCGCAAACGCGCCCACGGCGCCCCGGCTGCCCAGCGTGAGCACCACCGAGTCCGCTCCCATCTGGCGAATCCGTTCGGCCGCCTCCAGGTAATGCGTGCGCGTGAGCAGCGTCTGGCCCAGCAGGCGCCCGGCCTCCTGCTGGTTCGGCGACACCACCGTGGGGCGGGCGGCAATACCCTCGCGCAGGGCGTCGCCATCGGCGTGCAGCAGCGTTTTCACTTTCTTGTGGCGCGCCATGGAGACCAGCTTTCCGTAAAACGCCGGCGGCACCCCTGGCGGAATGCTGCCGCATATCATCAACCACGACGCACGGTCCAGCGTGTCGCGCACCTCCCGCTCCACGCGCGCCACCTCCGCCTTCCCCAGCTTGGGACCGGGTTCATTGAGGTTCACCGTGAGCCCGTGCTTGTCGGTGATGGTGAGATTCGTCCGGATCTCGTTTTGAACCGGCACCACCGCGATCCGGTACCCGCATTTCCCCAGAAGCCCCTCCAGCCGTTTTCCCGAATCGCCGCCGGAGATGAGCACGGCCAGAGTCTCGCCGCCGAAGGAGTGAATCACCGAGGAGACGTTGATGCCGCGGCCCCCCGCCGACTCCCGGCTGGAATTGATGTAGGCGCGATCCTCGAATGCCAGCCGGTCGATACTGACGATCCGGTCGATGGCTGGATTGATGGTGAGTGTAACGATCAATCCACTATTCTACCGTGGCCCTGAAATGGTCGTAACCCAGCGGAGCCAGCGGCGTGCCCTCCCACTCGACGGCGCCCGGACGCCCTGGGCGCATAGCGCCGATGCGCGTGAGCGGGAGGCCCTCGAAATCGCGCGGCACGCGGGCCCGCGCCGGCGCAGTGAACAGCAGTTCGTAGTCCTC
>PLMF01000205.1 GCA_003142355.1 Bryobacterales bacterium | reverse complement strand
GGTTTGAGGAGCACCCTACGCTCATTCCAGAAGTGGACGTTGTCGGAAAACATCAGGTAGATGTTCTCGTTGTCCTGGCGGGAGAGCATGGCATAGAGGCCGCCGATCTTCCGCGGGAACATGGCCATGCCTTTGTTTTCGGCGGCTGGACCATTCAGCGTAATGAATCGAAAGTGGAAGAAGTCGGAAGTCTCCACCAGCTCCGGCACCACGACCCTGCCATCGTAAGCGGTGAATGTGGCGTAATAGGTCTGGGCGCCGTCGTCGTTCCGGAAGCAGACGAACCGGGCGTCCTCGATGCCATTGCGTTGCGAGGGCGTGGCTGGGAATAGTATGCGCTCGCACAACTGCTGCTCCGGATGGAACTGGACCTCGTAGTTGGACCGGGCCAGCATCCAAATCCCCTGTGCCTCCTCTTGATCTTCCTGCGTCATTCCATCCGGCAGGCGGAACTGTTCAGTTTGGAGACTGGCGCGAAGTTCTTCCAGTCGAAACGACTCCCCAAGCTTGTTCATGACCCGGCGCGTGAATTCGCCGGTCAATCCCAGCTCGGAGAGTTTCCGCGCGAACAGCGCCTTTTCGTACCGAGGATTGGGGATCTGGCGTGGCTCGGTGAGGAAGCCGGTTGTGGGTAATACCTCGATCCGCTGATCGGGATGGATGATGCCGGTTCGAAACGTAATGGAAGAAACGTGCCCTTCTCCGGTGGCGCGGAGACTGAGAATGAACCGGAGGGCGCCAGTTGGCAGGCCGGTCTGGTCGGGGTGCGGCACAATGGAGGGATTGAACAGCGCGGCGGATTCCAAAGAGTACTCGGCCAGGAAATAGGAGCCGATCAACAGCCGTCTTGGTTCGGAAATTTTCCCATCGGCCGACAGCAGTTCGTGGACTTCTTCAAAGCGTTCCAGGAAGACTTTGCGGATGTCCTGGTGCCGCCGGGAGAATTCGGCGGAGATTCCGTCCACCAGAGCGCCGACCTGTTCTTCCGGAAGCAACATAATCCGGTCGACGATGCCGCCGACCCGCTGCGAGTCGCCCGGGGTGAACGGCCGCAGAAGAACGCGCGACTGGTCGGGCTTGAGGATGGTGGTGGTGCGTTTGAGGTGGATGGACATGGGCATTGGCGGCTACTCCGCGGCGGCGATCGGTTCCTTGAAACTCGTCAGTATGTTTTGCGCCAATTGCATCTCCGCCAAGGAAAGCAGAAAGGCGAGGGTCGATTCCGCTCCCAGGTTCCCGTTGACCCGATCCACGTGCAACCCATCGTGGCAGCCGCCAGTCGCGGGAGAGTAGAGTTCGAGGCCGAGATCGTTCCAGCCGATGAACCAGTCAAAGGCGCGTTGCGCGTGTTCGTACCACCAGAAGTCCGATGTGGCGCGATAGGCTTCCAGGCAGGCCGAAACCGTTGCTTGGGCCTCAACGGGCTGCTGGTCGAAATTGGCGCGCGTACCGCCGCGGCGGTAGAACCCGTTGCTGCCAATGGGCCGAAAGTGACCCTTCTCGGACATCTGCAATTCGGTCAGCCAGCGCAGGGCCTGGAGTCCCCGCTCGAGCACCGCCTGTTGCCGGGTTGCCTGTCCGGTGACAATCAAGGCGTGCGCGAGCTTGGCGTTGTCGTAGGACAGTTCCTCCTCAAACCATGGCCAGTCGGCGTGCGCGCTGGCTTCGAAGCGTTCCATGAGCCGGCAAACGAGTGTCTCGCGGGTTTGGTTGACCAGGCTGTCGCCGCCCAACCGGCGCAGATATTCATGGATGCCGATCAGGCCGAACGCCCAGGCCCGCGGTGAACTGAAGCTGGTCAGCGCGGGCAGCGCCAGCGCGAAGAGCTGTCCCGCCATCATCTGGAAGCTGCGGAAGGGCGAACGTCCCACCCCTATACCCAGCGCCCAGAGCGCCCTCCCTTGACAGTCCTCCGATCCCGGTTCATCCAGCCAGCGCCGGTCAAAGCTCAGGTGGTTGTGGAAGCGTTTCGTTTGGGGATCGAAAGCGTGATGGAGGAAAGCGGCGGAGGTGGTGGCGAGCGACCGCACGGGCTCCGGGTCCTCGCCCAATTCACCGAGCAGCACGGCCAGGACGAAGGCGCGAGCGTTATCGTCGGTACAGTAGCCTTCGGAAAAATTCGGAACGCTGAAAACAGCGTGTTGGAAAACGCCGGTGGAATCGGTCATGCGCGAGAGATGATTCAGCTTAATCGCCGGCAGTTCCCGCGGCTTCTGGTCGAGCGTCTTGGTGGCAAGAGACTTTCGCGGCGGCGCCGTCACTTCCAGCCGGGAACCCTCGAAAGAACGCATATACATCTGCGCCACGTTGCTCCAGATCATCTCGCGGCCGATCCGGTAGGCATTCTTGCGAATGGCGTGGCGGCGGTTGTCGTCCCGCAGCAACCCGGCCACTTCGCGTGCGATGGCCGGCGCGTCGCCGAATGGCACCAGGACGCCGCGGTCTTCCGCCAGCAATTCCGCGGCATGCCAGTAGGGCGTGGAAACCACTGCTTTGCCGGCGCCAAAGGCATAGGCCAGCGTGCCCGACGTGATCTGCGCTTCGTTCAGGTAAGGGGTAATGTAAAGGTCCGCGGCGCCGATGAACTCCTTGAGGTTCTCGAGGTCCACGAACTGGTTGTAGAAGATGACGTTCTTGTGGACTTTGTTCTTCCGGGCGAGAATTTCGAGACCGAGCCGGTAAGCTTCGCCGTGCTCCCGCAGTTCGTTGGGATGAGTGGCGCCGAGGACAATATAAACAACCTCGGGGAACTCCGCCAGGATTTGCGGCAGGGCATTGAGCACATTCTCGATGCCCTTGTTGGGCGAAAGCAGGCCGAAGGTGAGCAGCACCACCCTTCCTTCCACGCCGAACTGGTCCTTGAAATAAGTGGGATCGACGAAGCCCACGTCGGGAATGCCATGGGGGATGAGATCGATCTTGGCCGGCGGCGCCTGGTAAATCTCCTGCAGCATGTGGCGTCCGCGCTCGGCCATGACGACGAGCCGGGTAGAGAGTCCGATTAACCCCTCCATGACGCGCCGCTGGTCGGCTCTGGGATCGCGCAGAACGGTATGAAGGGTAGTGACAACCGGCATTCTCAATTCGCGCAGGAGTGCCAGGATGTGACCACCGGCGGGCCCTCCGTAAATGCCGAACTCGTGCTGCAGGCAGACAATATCCACGTTGCTGATGTTGAGGAAGTCGGCGGCGCGCAGATAGGACGACAGGTCCTGCTCCTCAATCTCAAAGCGAACCACCTCCGGGTACTCGTAGCCACCCGGAATATCGTTGACCGACACCGCGAAGCACTGGCTTTGCGGATGCGCGCTGGCGACGGCGGCCAGCAAGTCGGACGTGAACGTAGCGATGCCGCATTTGCGCGGCAAGTGGTCGCCGACGAAAGCGATTTTATGAACTTTAGAAATGGTTTTCATTCGGTCAATCCGATCCTCCGGGTTGCGCTACACGCGGGAAATGGAGCGGATCCCTCAGGTTCTGCAGCTCCCGGTAATAGTAGATTGGGGAAGGTTGCTTCTCTCTGAACTTCAGCGTCTTCAGAAATTCGATTTCCTCTGCGGTGGCATCGCCGCTTAAGGACGCGTCCTTTAGGAATTGTTCCAGCCCCGGTTCCACAGCCAAGGGCCGTGGAGGCTCCTGTTCGGCAAACTCAAATCGCTTCAGACTGCCTGCCGCCAGCCGGCGGTTGAGGACCACTCCCATGCCAAAGGTCTTCAGGTCGATATCCCAGGAGTCGATCATCGGATCCAGGAAAGAGATGCAGTTTCCAGCCGAGACGTTGAATACATCCGTGTCCAGGAACTCGAGAATGGCAACGCGCATTTGCTCATAGCTGCGGCCGCTGAGCTGGGCCATGAGGCGCAGCCACTCTTCACTTTGCAGTTCCTCCTTGGCAACTCCTTGGGCGACGTCCAGAAGCTTTTGAGTGACCAGGCGTTCGAGTTCGCCGAACGGCTCCTTCTCAAAAATCCGGCGCAGTTCTCTTTGCCTGGCGGAATCGCATTTGCGCAGAATCAACTCTCGACACTCTTGGTATAGAGGCCGCGGGGTCTCCGCCGCTTTTTTCCTCAATTCCTCCTTGCGCTGCAGGTCCGCCAGATTCGAAAGTTCACCGCTCGGGAGCCTCAAGACCCTGCCAATCTTTTCGTAGATGTCGGTGCGCCCGGGCGCGGGAGGCGCCTTCTTCCCGGCCAGCAACTGTGAGATGTACGATTCGGTCACTTGAGCGGCAACCGCGAGATCCTTCTGCTCGAGGCCAAGTTCCTTTAAGCGGTGCTTTATTAAGAGAGAAACGTCCACGCAGGGTCCTGTCGGTTCCAGTTAACCAGAATCGGTCAATTAGCCTGTACCATCTTGCCACAGACGCGCTTGACAAGCAAGTCTACTTAACTGATAATAGTTAATGTCTGAGCGCTTGTCCATGACAGATGCCATCGCAGCGGGGAGCATTTTGATTCAAGAAGGCACGTATCTGCCAAACTCCCGGCCGCTCCAGACAGGGTCTGATTGGAGTGGATGGGCAGCGGTCGAAGATTCTCGTTCGGTTTTCGAGAAGGAAGTGCGGGCAGCAGGATGGACCTTTTTTTTCATGGCGGGGGAGATCAAGACCACGGTCTTCGGATTCGACCGGCAAAAGACACTACGCGCCGCGTTGCAGCGACTGATCGCGAACGTAAAATCGCAGAATTGCAACAGTATCGAGATTACGCAGGTTACGGGAAAATCATTTCTGAAACTGCCTTATGTGAGTGTCTCCGCTCACCCGCGACATCTTCAGAAGGGCATGGTCTTCCACCAAGCTTTTTACAACTCAATCTGACTGGAGGCTGACAGCATCATGAACATCCGACCCTTATACGACCGCATCGTGGTGAAGCGAATCGAGGAACGGGAAACCACGCGCCACGGTATCGTGATCCCCGATTCGGCTCAGGAAAAGCCCCAGGAGGGTGAAGTGATGGCCATCGGGAAGGGCAAGCGGCTCGACGACGGCCAAATGGTGGCCCTCGACGTCAAAGCCGGCGACCGCATCCTGTTCGGCAAGTACTCCGGCAACGAGATCAAACTGGATGGCACTGAGTACATCATCATGCGCGAGGATGATGTCCTCGGAGTTCTGGATGCGTCCCCTCAGTAAAGGACACGATGAACAAAAGGCTGTTAAAGCGCCATAAGCGCCAGGTTTCGCGCGCGAAAGAGCGGGTCAGAGTGTCGGAGCCCGACCTGAGGACACCGGAACAACTGAGTGCCGCGCGGGAGGCAAGCCGCCGTGTGGCCGGGCAGCACGACGTCCCCCGAGCGCCTTACTTCACGCCGTCCCTCCAGAATCAGGCCAGCCCTGCCGCAGACAGCACGCCGAAAGCCGATACCGAGCCATGAGCCGCGCCAGAGTGGGGCTGTTCTCGACGCGCTGTCCGCATTGCAGATCGATCGATTTCAGAAGCGTAGGCGCCCGAAATGCCATCGAGAGGGCTTTCCACTGGCTCCTTCAACCCTGCCGCTGCGCTCTTTGCGGCCACCACTTCTTCCTATTCCGATGGCAAACTCTCATCGCGGACACGGTGTAAACGATTGCAGAGGATGGCGGGGATCCGGTGCCGGTCGGCACCATCCACTCCAGGACGCCGCGCCTGACCAGTTGATGTCGCGAGGACGATGGGAGCCCGTCATCAGCCCGCGGTTTCGGATACGTCTGCCAGGTGCGCCATCACCGCCCGCTGCACCGCTGCCACCCCGCCGCCCCTTGTAGTATTATCTGGAACATAATACCCTTGTAGATATGATTCAGTCGTTCAAGGACGAGCGGGCCAAGAAGTTAATGGACGGCCTGCGCGTGGTTGAACTGGTGAACATCGAAGAGCAAGCGCGAACGCGCCTGATCCGGCTGGACTCCGCGACTTCGCTGGAAGACCTCCGGGCGCTTCGCGGCAATCGGCTCGAAGCGCTGATCGGCAACCGCAAGGGGCGGTTCAGCATTCGGATCAATGACCAATATCGAATCTGCTTCAACTGGGAAGCGAAAGGACCGGCCGATGTCGAAATCACCGACTACCACTAAGGGCGGAAAGAAGCTGCCGCCGATCCACCCTGGCAAGATTCTGCTCGAAGACATGAAGGACGAGGAGATCAGCATCAACGGGCTGGCGCAGGCGATCCGGGTCCCGGCGAACCGCATCAGCCTGATCGTGAATGAGAGGCGCGGGATCACTGCCGACACCGCCGCGCGCCTCGGCCGCTACTTCGGGACCTCGGCGCAGTACTGGCTGAACATTCAGAACCGCTTCGATCTCGACTCCCTCGACAAGGCCGTGATCGAGCGCGACGTCATTCCGAAGAGGGCTGCGTAGGCTTGTGCCCCTCGCATCTCTGCTCATTTCCATATCAGCCTTTCTTCTGTCCCTGACGCTGGCGTACCTCACACTTTTTCGACGCGGAGGCCTGCGCATAACGCGAGTAGCAAAAAGGCCGGTTGAAAACTCGAAGTGCGACAAACAGGAGGGTTATGTGGCGGGGACGACGGGGCTCGAACCCGCGACCTCCGACGTGACAGGCCGGCGCTCTAACCAAACTGAGCTACGTCCCCGCAATGTCAGGCGGATAATCCGATGCTAACACGATGCCGGCACAGGCGCAAAATCGGCGCGCACCGGGGAGCCGAAAACCGCGCTAAGGTGTAAGCATGACGATTCGTGGCGTGGTGTGCCTTACTTGCTCTCTGGTGGCCCTGGCGTCTTGCACGGCGCGCAAGCCGACCCCCGAGGAAGCCCGCAAGTTCATCGATGACGTGGAGCAGAAGCTGCTCATCCTGGGCGTCGACTCGGCCCACGCGGACTGGGTCAAGTCCACCTACATCACCGGCGACACCGAAACCCTCGCGGCCAAGCTCGACGAACGCGCCATCGCCGCCACCGTGGAGTATGCCAAGCAGTCGACGCGGTTCGACGGCCTCGAGCTCGACGCGGTAACGGCGCGCAAAATCAAGCTGCTCAAACTCTCGCTCACCATCGCCACGCCCTCCGATCCCAAGGAGAGCGAAGAGCTGACCCGCATCGTCACCGGCATGGAAGGGACTTACGGGAAGGGCAAGTATTGCCCCAGCGGGCCGGAGAGCTGCAAGGACCTCGAGGATTTGAGCAAGATTCTCGCCCAGAGCCGCGACCCCAAACAGCTTCTCGAGGCGTGGACCGGCTGGCACGCCATCGCGCACCCCATGCGCCAGGATTTCGTTCGCTACGTGGAGCTGGCGAACAAGGGCGCGCGGCAGCTCGGCTTTCAGGATAACGGCGCCATGTGGCGCGCCAAGTACGATATGGCGCCGGACGCTTTCGCCGCCGAACTCGACCGGCTGTGGGAACAGGTGCGGCCGCTGTATCTGTCGCTGCACGCCTACGTCCGCGCCCGGCTGCGCCAAAAATACGGCGACGCGGTTCCCGCCAGCGGGCCGATCCCCGCCCACTTGCTGGGCAACATGTGGGCCCAGGAGTGGGACAACATCTATCCGCTGGTGGCGCCGGCCAACGCCGACCCGGGCTACGATTTGACCGCGCTGCTCAAAAAGCGCAACGCCGACTGGAAGCAGATGGTCAAGTACGGCGAGAACTTCTTCGTCTCGCTGGGATTCGATCCGCTGCCGCAGACATTCTGGGAGCGTTCCCTGTTCCTCAAACCCAGGGACCGCGAGGTGGTGTGCCATGCCAGCGCGTGGGACCTCGACACGCTCAGCGATGTGCGGCTGAAGATGTGCATCCAGATTACAGGCGAGGACTTCCTGACCATCCACCACGAACTGGGCCATAACTTCTACCAGCGCGCCTACAGCCCGCAGCCGCCTTCATTCCGCGACAGCGCCAACGACGGTTTCCATGAGGCGGTGGGCGATACCATCGCGCTTTCCATCACGCCCGAGTACCTGGTGAAGCTGGGACTGCTGGACCGGGCGCCGGATACTTCCAAAGACATCGGCCTGCTGCTGCACCGGGCGCTGGAAAAGATCGCATTTCTGCCCTTCGGGTTGGTCATCGACCAGTGGCGCTGGAAGGTGTTTTCGGGCGAGATCCGGCCCGAACAGTACAACCAGATCTGGTGGCAGCTTCGCCAGAAGTACCAGGGAATCGCGCCGCCGGCAGATCGCAACGAGGCCGATTTCGATCCCGGAGCGAAATACCACGTGGCTGCCAATGTACCCTACATGCGGTACTTCCTGGCCGACATCCTGCAGTTTCAGTTTCACCGCGCGCTGGCGCAGGCCGCCGGGTGCGCGGGGCCGCTGAACCGCTGCTCCATTTTCGGCGACAAGGCGGCGGGCAGCCGGCTGAACGCCATGCTGGAAATGGGGCAGAGCCGCCCCTGGCAGGAGGCGCTGGAGAAGATTGCCGGCACGCGCGCGATGGACGCGTCGGCCATTCGCGATTATTTTGCGCCCCTGCAAAAGTGGCTGGACGAACAGAATCGCGGGAAACCGGTGGGCTGGTGACCCCCGGGCGCTTACAGGTAGAGGTCGTCCACGTCTTGGCCGCGGTAGTCCTGTGAAACCTGCGCCTGCAGGTCCTGGCACAGGCGCTCCATGCCNNACGAGCGCGGGCCGCCCGAATCTCACGGCTCAACTCCCGATGCTCCTCCAGTGTCAGAGGGGTGGAAGTCTCCGGACGCATTCCGAACCCTCCGATGCGGGGCTGATTGCATTAAGAGTCATTGTCACGGGCTTGCGGGAACCTGTCGCCCTAGGAACCATCATAGCAGTCTCATGCTCGAACACGAACCGATCGCTCAGCCAAAACTTGGCGAGCGACGTGGCCGCAATACTGAACATCACTAGTGTCCGGCTAAAAGTC
>PLMF01000031.1 GCA_003142355.1 Bryobacterales bacterium | reverse complement strand
CCCACGTCTTCGATTTCCGGCGCGCGAAGGTACAGCGAGTAGTTATGTGCGTAGACTTGGGCATTGCCCAGTCTTCCGGGACCGCTGCCCTGCCAGACGATCATGATCGATCCGAGCGGCATCGACAGGATGGCCTCGCGGGTGTTGTTCTGCGTGCGCCGGCCGAAGACAACGCGGTTTTCACTGTAGTACTGGATGCTGTCGGCATCGCCACCCAGCGCATCGAGCAGATTGGGCAAGGACTGCAGCGCGGCCACGAACTCCAACCCGATCTTTTTCGCGTTGATCATAGTGCTTACGAGGCAGCGATAATCCACTTACAGAGCATCGCCAGGGCAGCCGCGACCATGGCGCCGGCGCAGATCTCTTCCGCCAACTGGAGATGAGCACCGAGGGAGGCAAACAAGCACACCCACGCCACCAGCACCACCGCGATACAAATTCGCTCGAACATTGATCGGTTCTCCCGGCTAACCCGCCGTCTGCCCGGCTCGCAACGTCAACGAGATCTGCGCCATGCCGTAAGGATCGGGCTGGCGCACCGTGGCCACCACGAACTGCAATCCCCAGGCGGTCACCCAATCGCCGCGCTGGGGCGGCGCCGGCAGGTCGGCAGGGTTGACCCCGATCCCTTCGAAGTTGGCCGCCGCCCCGGATTCCTCGCGAACCCTGGCATCGCGGACGACCGTAATAGTGAGAGGATCTCCGACCGGGACACCGCCCTCGACCGGTTGATACACCGCCGGCTCGCCGAACGCCTGTTGCATGATGGCGTTCGTTGCCGCGTCGATGGTGGGCCAGCCGGACATGGATAAGAGAAAACGGGGGCGGTCGCAGTGCCGCCCCCAGGCTGCTCTCGAAAGGGAGGCTCAGGCGTTGCTGGCGATCTGGTAGATCACCCAGACTTCGATCTGCCCGGCGGTGAGCGGTCCGGTGGCGATGGTCAAGTTGATCTTGCCGGCCACCGACATCTTGAACGGCGTGGCGGCGCAACTCGTCTTGAGCACGGCGTCGAGCGTGAGGCTCGCTATGGCCGTTGCCGTCAGGATCGAGTTGGCCGCCGAGCCGGCCGTGGTCCCGATCGCCACCGTTGCGGCGCCCGCGGCAGTAGCCGCCACGGTCACGTTGATCACGCCGCCGTGAACCACCGCATTGGCGGGAATCGTGTCGCTGTTGGCCGGCGTGCAGGTCGCCCCTTGGTCCACGGTGTAATCGTAGAGCGCGTGCGCCACCCGCAGTCCGTTGACCTGGCCGGAGAATCCCGGCACGCCGAACAGTTTGACGCGCACGGTGGCGTCGCCTGTCAACTGGGCCTGCTCCGCGGTGCCGATCAGCAGATTGGCGCCCACAGTGCTGGTCGCAGCCTTGGCGGTATCGTCCCAGTACACCAGATCGCCCTGCGCGAAGACGCTCGCGTCTTTGGCCAGATCGAACACGCCTTCCACCATTGCTTCCGTGCTGTCGCCCTGGATGTGCGTGCTGGCGGCAATGCCGAAGATATTGCCGACCTTGAAGCCGCCACCGGAATTGACCGCGTAGGGCGCCGTGAGAGTGAGGGTTTCCCCCCGATGAACGAAATTCTGCATCGCTTTATCTCCTGTTCTTTTCCTTTGCCGGGGGGGACGGGCGCCACCCCCGGAATGTCTCTAAGTACGACGCCGCCCTATGCTGCGCCGCTGTTCTTCTGCATGCCGCGGAAGTCGATNNAGGAAGCAGTACTCGACCGTGTCGATCTGCGCCGGATCGGCAAACAGGTACCAGGCCGTGGCACTGTTGTCATCCAGGCGCGGCTCGCATATCGGCACCAGGCTGCGCACCCACTCCGGAACGACCTTGGTCTGGTCCGAAGACGCGATGTTGATCGGATAGATCAACTGAAGGGCATAGCCCTCCAGCGCCGCCGGAACCCCGATGTATCGCGGTACCAGATTCAGATGCGAGCCGGCAGGTCCCTTCTGCACGCGCATCTGCGCCCGCGCCTTCGTCACCGCCATCAAGGGATTCGACGATCCCACGTTCGGGTCAATCGACGTGCCGGGCGTCCCGGTCAACAGGTTCTTGTGGTTCGCGTGGAACAGGTTGGTGACCGCGGTGTCGCCGGCGTACTTGGCCGCCGATGCTCCCGTAATCACGGCCCAGACCGTGCTGCTCTGCCGTTGCGAGGCAGCCGCGCCCAGTTGTTCCGACACCCGGGTGAAGGCCTGCAGGTCGTCGTTGATGATCGCGCGGCGCGTGATGCGCACGATGCCGCCGAACTCTGCCAGCGAATAGCTCACACCGGAGTCGGTGAGCGTCGCCGTCCGGTACTCTCCGCTCTCGTTCAGTGGCGCAAGCTCGGCCAGATCGTGAAGGGCCATGCGGTTGATCGGCTTGAAGTCCGCGGCGGTCGTCTGTCGGCAGAACGGCCGGAAGGTCTGCGGCATTGCCAGGTAGGCCACACGCAGGGTCTTGTTGGCGACGTTGGCGAGAATCGAGGGGAAGTCCGAGACGGATTCCCCGCCGCCTTCGAAGAAGGCCCCCCCCATCCCGATGAACTCCGGAAGCCGGCGATAGTTGAGCGCCTTCTCCGCGATCATGTCTTTCGACAACCCACGCGTGCTGATCCCCGCCGCGTTGAGCGCCTCGCGGGCCATCTCCATCAAGGTGAAGCCCACGAATTCCCGCGCCATCTCCGCGCGCTCGCGCTGCACCGCCGGCCCTTCGTTGCGATAGATCAGGGGGTTGATGCGAAACAGGATCGCTTCCTGCATGCATGCGAGTCTGGTTTCCCCGCCGTCGCGAGTGACCGCCAGTTCCGAATGAGTCGGATGCATCCTGCCATCGGTCGTCAGGTTTGCGGCCGCCACCAGTTGATCCTGGACTTTGATTCTGGCCGCATCGAGCGGTGTGCCGTCGGCGATCAATGCGTCGAGAAATTCCGGCTTGATGCCGTATTTGAGCATGGGTGTGAAGGAGGTGCGGATGGCGCTTACACGCTGCCGTTCGACCGCCGCTCCTTGCGCCCGCAATTCCTCAACGCGCGCCGCGTCGAGTCCTGCCGTATCGGTACGGGCTTCCGCACCCGTCTGAGTCGCCTGTTCCATGACGATGATCTCCTGTTGTGGGCTGGTGGCCCGCTTCGCATCCGCAGTCACTTCTGCGGATAAGAACTGAGTTGAAAAGTCTGCCGGCACAGTGATCGCGGAAACCTCGAACGGTTCCCAATCTTGAGCCACAAATACCGGCGCCTGGCTGCCGCTCGGGTGCGGCGCCATCGTGCCATTTCCGTTCGGGTCCTGGGCTGGCACCTTGCTATAAATCCAGGTCCCGAAACTGAGGTTCCTGATGCGGCCGGAGGCGATGCCGGACCACAACTGGTCCGTATCCTGATTCTCCCCAGCCACACCGAACTGGAGCGTCGCCAGGCCCTTCGGCCCATCCGCCCACGCCTTGGCGACCGAACCGCGCTGCGCCTTGGCGCCCAGTTGGTTCGCCATGGCAGACTTGTAATCGAGGCCGCTCATGTGGCAATCGAAGACGGGCGCGCCCGAGTTCAATCGCTCCATGCGGCAGCCGGCCATGTCCAGGCGCAACATGTAGGGCTCGCCGGTGTCCGGGTCACTGCGCGGAACCGTCTGCCCGCCGTACCAGACGACGTCCACCGTGCGGTTCTTTTCGTCCACGGTCGCCGGCTGGAAGGCAATCGTGCCATCGGCGGCGGCAAATACCACCTGGTCGCCGGGTCCGGCGCCACCAACTGGTGGATTGAGTGCCCCCACCTGCGTCACTACCGTTTCCCCCACGTTCGGATTCTCCATGAATCCCTCCTTACGTCAGATATGTGCGCGTCGTGCTGTCCCAGGCGCGCGCCACCTGGTGAGAGCCCGCCAACAGAAGTTCCTTGACCATTCCCAGGTCCTCGTCCGACAATGCCGCCATGCCCTGGCTCTTGGCGCCGCCAGCCACGGCCTTGCTACTGGGCGTCCGCTCTTCGGTTGCCGCAGGTTGCTCCTGGCCGCGGAGCGTAGTGTTGCGCGGGTCGGAGTCGAGGATGATTTCGAACTTATCCAGCAGCTTGTTGAAGAGCGCGATCTGTTGCAGTTGCGCGTAGGGGTCGTAGCCGTTGGCGAGCACCGCCTCGAACCAGGTGATCCTGCCCATGCGGATGTCCTTCAGCGCCGCCTCGGCGTCCTTGACTGGATCAACCGACTCAAAGCGCGGCGCGGTCCACTGAGTGCCGTAGAGATTCAGTTTCGGATCGCCGACCGCGGACTCCGGGATCTTACCCACCATCAGGAGCGTGTCGATCATGCGGCGGCGCACCGGCATGCAGAACATCGGGATCAATGTTAGCCAGCGGTAATTCTCGACGGTGTTCCGGAATCCCAACTGGCCGCCGCGCCAGGACGAGTAATTCACCTGCGACATGTCTCCGGTGCCTAGTTCGTAGGGCAGGCCAATGCCGGCCATGATGCCCTGCAGCTCGGTCATCTTGTATTCGCGGTAGCCGCCAAGCGGGGGCGGGTTGTTGAACTTCACGTCCTCGCCCGGCTTGAGGTATGCCACCTGGCCCGGCTGGAACTCTTCAATCGGGCGCCTGGTTCTCGGGTCAGTGCCTTCGGGGAGTCCGAGCAACGATCCCTCCAGGCCCTCCGGCTGCGTGACCATGCCGACTACACATGCCTCGATCTTCTTGCGCACGCGCTCCGCATCGGCGTAATCGTCGAGGTCGCGCAACGCCATCATCACCGGCGACAACCAGGGCACGCCGCGGATCTGCCCAGGTCGCAGCACGCGGTACGAATGCAGAATCTGCTCGGCCGGCACGGGGACGCTGAGGATGCCTCCGCGCGGATTCATAATCAACATTCCGCCCGGATGGTAGGTGTAGATCCAATAGGCGATGCGCCGGCCTAGCAGGTCGAACTGGACGCCCTGCATTACATGGCCATTGACGGTGCCCATCGTGCGCGCGTGGTCCAGGAAGTCGGCTTCGAGCAACTGGAGTTGCAGCGGCACCCGGAGATTGTCCTGCGTCAGGCGCGGCCGGAAGCGCACGATGGATTCCCCGCTCTCTGCCATCGTTCGCAGGATCAGAGCCTGCATGCCATAGAAGTCCAGCCGCTGCGGAGTGTCACAGGCCTCGACGAAGTAGAGCCACTCCCCGTCGATAATCTTGTCGAGGGCGGCACTGCCGGTCTTCGCCTGCGGCACGATCCCTGTTCCGACTGTGTTGCCCACGAGCTCCTCGACCGCCTTGCAGGCATACGGATTGTTCCGGACGAGGTCGCGACTGCGATTGCGTAGCCACACCAGCGATCCCATCAACTCGACGTTGGCGTCGGTCGATGGCGCAATCCAACTGTTCGCGCGCCGGCCCGCCGCTGCACCGTCGTAAGAGAATCGCTCGGCGTGGCGGCCCATGAAATCCTGGGTCAGCGTCAACACGGCGCGCGCCTGCGCCCGGCGCAGACCTGCTTTGGGCGCAACGAGTTCGATTGCGCGGTCGAGGACGTTCATGATCGGTGTCCCCTTGGGTACGCCCCTCTGTGCCCATAGCCGCGGCTGTGCTCTGCCAACGTCGATTTGGAATCGCTCTTGCCGCCATAGGTCCGGATCTGCTCCTCGATATTGCCTTTCGCCAGCAGCAATTCCGCCATGGGCCGGTACGTGACCTCCTTGCCATCGGGAGACCTGGCTTTCGACACCACGCCTGCGATCTGCTGGTTTATCGAATCGAGATTCGCCTGCAGTTGCTGGAGGGTCAGCGCCATATCAACGTCCCGCCGCCAGACGCTGGCGGCATGTCTTTGAAAACGCGCCAAATAAAGATTCCCGAATTCGGATCATTTGTCTTGCCTTGTCAGCCGCAAAGAGTGATGAATCGTCATGCAAAGGAGATGAGCAGATGGCGACGACGAGCACCAAAAAGAACGCACGGAAGCCCTGGCACGGCTTCGCGATTGAGATCGGGCCGAACACCGACCTGGGCGGCGAAGGCCTCCTGATGTACGAATACGCCAGCAGCGGCTACACACCGGTCGCGGCGGTCAGCACGCCCAACGAGGCGCAGGAGATCGCTGCAAGCTACAAGCCCCAGGTCGCCGGATGCTTCAGGCTTTGGGCGCGCGGGATCGATGGCAAGTACATCATGGTCCCGGTGGTCATCGACGGCCGGCGCAAATAGCAGCGCCCAACGCCCCGCCCGCGCCCGCCCGGAACAGGCGGGCTTGCGGAAGTGAAGGAGCATTTCCATGAGACTTTTCGCGATAGATACCGACAACGCCATCACAGCCTTCCCCGCCGCCGAGCAGATCCCGGAAGGCCAAGAGCACTTCGCCACCGAAAAGGAGCTTGCCAAGCTCGCCACCAACTGGCCCACCGACCGCCTGGTCCAGATCTGGAACGGCTTTGCCGGCGTCGCCGGATTCGNNCAAGAAGTTCACGGACCGCAAGAGCGCCGTGGCCCGAATCTGGAAGGCCATCCAGGGACTGGACGGCGCCGCGCCGGAGACGGCCACCGCCGCCCAGGAAGCCGCCACCCCCGCGCCCAAGGTGCCCAAGGGCGCGCCGAAGAAGGCCAAGGCGACCAAGACTGCCAAGGCCAAGGACGCCGCCCCCGAGGCGCGCGAGGGCAGCAAGAAGGCCCGGGTGATCGCCCTGCTCCAGCGCAAGAACGGTGCCACCTTAGCGGAGATCGCGGACAAGATGGGCTGGAAATCGTGGACGGTCCGCGGGTTCATGGCCGGCGCGATGAAGAAGGCCGGGTACACCGTCGAGTCCTTCAAACCGGAGGGCGGCGAGCGCACCTACCGCATCAACTCGTAGCATCGAACGCCTCCCTTCCGCCCGCCCGGCTCCGGCCGCGGCGGGCTTTTCTGCTTGGACACCTCTCCGTGTTGGCCTGCTCTCAGTGACATCCGTGACTCGCAAAAAGAGATTGAGAGCCTGTGTCCACGAAGTCCAGTTCCGCATAAAGCGCCGCGAGATCCTCGATCTCACCGGCCGGAACCGGTTCGAAGATCCTATCTTGCGTCCCGGTCCGTTCCAGGAGTACCTGGCTCAGTTCCTGGAGGGCGTAGCCGACGACATTGGCGTCCCAGGAAGATGCGCCGCGGTCGGCGATATCTCGGATCAGGCCGAGACACTTCCGCGCCGTCTCGACATTGATGCTGCTACGTTCTGATTGCTGCATTTGGTGCGCCTCCTTCATTCGGTTTGTCCCGCAACAGCCGCAACTCCCCGGACCAATCCGCCAGCGCCAGGCACAGGCCTTCCACATCCGGGTGGCCGGCGCGAAGCTGCGCCTCGCATTCCGCAATCTCCCGGCGGCAACGGGCGATTCAGGAATCCACCTGGCCGCGGGCAGCCGCCATTTTCTCAAAAGTCCGCCCGTCGCCCGCCAGCGTGGCCGTCAGGCCGGACCACCGTTGCCAGCGGGTAACAGCCACATCACAGTACCGGGGTTCCAGTTCTATCAGCCGCGCCTGGCGCCCCGCCTTCTCGCAGGCGATGATGGTAGTCCCACTGCCGGCGAACGGGTCGAGGATCGTGTCGCGCGACTTGCTGCTGTTTCGAATCGCGCGCTCCACCAATTCGACCGGCTTCATGGTCGGATGGAGATCATTGACATGCGGCTTCTTGATAAACCAGACGTCCCCCTGATCGCGGGCGCCGCACCAGAAATGATCCGTGCCTTCCTTCCAGCCGTACAGGATCGGTTCGTACTGGCGTTGATAATCCGCGCGCCCCATGGTGAACGTGTTCTTCGCCCAGATCAGGAACGTGGACCAGTGGCCGCCCGCCTCGGTGAACACCCGGTAGAGCGTGTGCAGCATCGAGGACGACATGCACACGTAGATCCCGCCTTTGGTAACCGCCAGCATGTTCACGCAGACGGCGCCAAGGAACTCTTCGAAGGCGGCGCCCAGGTTATCGTTGGCGATCGGGCGATGCGTGCCGCGGAGGGTGTCCTTCATCGTCGCGCCGTAGTTCACGTTGTAGGGCGGATCGGTGAAGACCATGTCGGCCAGGCCGCCGGCCAGCACCTTCTCGACGGCGTCCATCTGGGTCGAGTCGCCACAGAGCAATCGGTGGTTGCCCATGATCCACACGTCGCCGGCGACCGTGACGATCCTCTCCTGCTCTGGCGGGACCGCATCCTCGTCGGTCAGCCCTTCGTTCGTCTCCTCGGGGCCGGCCAGTGCCGACTGCAGCTCCTCGTCCGAGAACCCCAGCAGCGAGAGGTTGTAGTCCTCTTCCGCCAGCGCCTGCAACTCAACCTGGAGCATCGCCTCGTCCCACCCGGCGTTCTCTGCCAGCTTGTTGTCAGCCAGCACGTAGGCGCGGCGGTCCGTCTCGGTGAGGTGAGCCAGAACAATCACCGGCACCTCGGTCATCCCAAGCTGGCGGGCAGCCATGAGCCGCGCGTGGCCGGCGATCACTACACCGTCCGCGCCGACCAGGATCGGGTTCGTCCATCCAAACTGCCGGATCGAGGCGGCCACCTGGGCGATCTGCTCAGGCGAGTGTGTCCTCGCGTTGCGGATGTAGGGCAGCAGCCGGGCAATCGGCCAATACTCCACCAGCAGGCCGCGCAAGCGCTCGACGATGGCCGCGACCTTGACCTTGGCTGCCATAGCTATGCCACCGCCTCCGCGGGCTTCCGCCGCTGCCCGTAATGCGGGTTCGGCCCGTGGTGCTTGATGGCGTGCGAGTCCTGCTGCTTGGGATTCAACACCTGGTCCACCGGCACCCCGCGCGCCTCGGCGACCGCGGTGAACGTCTCGCCGCCGTCCAGCATCGGCATGGCGGCCGTCAGGTTAATCATGCGGCGCAGGATGACGTCGCAGTAGGCCGGCGAGATCTCGCAACCGTACCCGGCGCGGCCCAGGACTTCCGCCGCCGCCATCGTCGTCCCGCTTCCCATGAACGGGTCGTAGACGATGTCTCCCGCGTCGGAGAATGCCTTGATGAAGAACTCGGGCAGCGGGCGCGGGAAGGGTGCGCTGTGAGATCCCTGGGTACTCTCTGTGCGAGCTTCGATCACGTTGCAGGGCCGTGCGAGGCCTGCGAAGCGGCCATCCGGATCATGGACCTTCGCCAGGTTCGCCCGGTTGTGTTTCGGGCAGCCCGGGTCCAGCGCGGCGCCGCGCGGACCGGTGCCCAGCAACCCGCTCCCGGAGGTCGATTTGGGATTGCTCGGGCTGTAGTCGAAGCAATCGTCTGACGCATGCGCCACCGCATACGCATTGAATTTGATCTGCTGCTGGCGGCAGAAGTGATAGATCGGTTCCCACGCGTTCTTGAAGCGGTTGTTCCAGCCGCCCGGAACCCCTTGATCGGTTTTGTACCAGATAAGTTCGTCAACGAACCGCCAGCCCCACTGCCGCTTATGCGCAAGTAGAAGGTCGACGACGTACAGGTTCCGCTCGCCGTCGTCGGCGTGCGCCTGGATGTTCAAGAAGTAGCTGCCATCGGGCACCAGCACCGACTCGACGCCCGCAGCCACGGCACGGAACCACTCCACGTACTCCTCGGGCGGCACCGGCTTGAAGCCGCTCGATGGATCGTACCCACGCTGCGTGGCATACGGCGGCGAGGTGATCACCACGTTGGCACGCGCCTGGGCAGGGAATAACAGGCGCAGCGCATTCGCGATGCGGCAATCGCCGCACACCAGGCGGTGCGGACCGATCACCCAGACGTCGCCAGGCCGCGTCACCGGGTTGGCCGGCGCCTCAGGAATTGCTTCCTGGACTTCAGTCTCCGGCGCCGCATCCTCGCCGGTGGCCAGCAGTTCCGACATCTCGGCTTCCGAGAACCCAATCAGGTCGATGTCGAAGTCGTCCTGCTCGAGCGCGCGCACTTCCTGCGCCAGCAACTCCAGGTTCCAGCCGGCGTTGAGCGCCAGCTTATTGTCCGCGATAATGTACGCGCGCCGTTGGATCTCGGTCAGGTGGTCCAGGATGATCACCGGGACCTCGGCCCAGCCCAACTGGTGCGCCGCCAGGATGCGACCGTGGCCGGCGACGATGCCGCCGCTCGCGTCCACCAGCACCGGATTCACGAACCCGAACTCCAGGATGCTGGCCGCGATCTGCGCCACCTGCTCTGGCGAGTGCGTGCGCGCATTGCGGGCATAGGCGTGCAGCTTGGTGGTCGGCCAGATCTCGATCTGGCGCACCATGGTCGGGGCTGTGGTGGTGGCGCTCATCTGCTCAGCCAGTTCGACACGTTGAACCGTCCGACGTATCGCTCCTGTTGCCGTGCCGCCACCTGCGGTTGCGGGGGCGGTGCCTGCTCTTCTGGCGGTGGCTGCACAACCGGCGCCCGTGGCGGTGGCGGCGGCGCGCCGCTGGTTGCCCGGACGTTCGCCTCGAGCTGGAGCCAGCGATTGGCACCGAAGCGATCAATCCCGCAGGCGCACGCCGCGGCCCTCGCGTAGTTCGCGCAGTCCAACGCCTCGTTGCGCTCGCGCATCTTCACCCACTCGAACCTCCGGTAGCCTTTGACGACGTGTGCCGTCAACTGCTCCGCGGTGAGCTGCTTAAAGAACTCCTCGTCGATGTCGGAAGGGAAATGCACCCAGCCAGCCGGATACGGTTCGCCCTCCTCCGGACGATCCATCTGGAGTTGCCCGTAGAGTTCCGACTTCGCCATCGACACGTTGACCGGCCACAACTTCGCGCCGTGCTTGATCTTCTTGCCCCGCACCGTGACGTCCACCTGCGTCGGCGTCATGAGCAGAGACGGACCATTGTGACGACCGTCCACCGCCATCACGCGGCCTGATCCCTGCTGGCGACACCAGGCGTATACCTCCTGGGTGGCATGGCCGCTGTCGATGGCCAGCATCACGATGGGCATGTCGATCCCTCCGGCCGACCGGTACATCGAGTTCAATCGCTCGGTGACCTGCGGCCAGACGGTCGAGTTGTACGGATCGCCCTCGACGCGCCAGCGGTCGATCAGCCATCGCTGCTTCCCACGACTCCATCCCCAGACGTAGCCCTCAATCCAGGTCTTCTGGACGTCCGCGCCGCACGTCAGGAAGGTCACACCATCGGGCACCTGCCCGAGGCGGTAACACTCTTCGCGTCGGGCCATAAGCTTCTCATGGTCGGGCGCCTCGCCCTGTTGCTTCCACGTTTCGGCCAGCGTCGTGTTCACGAAGGTCTGGTACTCCACCGGGTTGTCTTTCTTGGAAAGGAAATCCACCACGATGTCGCCCAGCCGCTTCCACGGCGAATAGAGCTCCGAAATCCAGAAGCCGGCGGTGCCGGCGAACGGGAGTCCGGCGCGCCACTCGCCACGCTCACAGGCGTTCCACCGGTCAACGTCCGACCAGTGCGCTGCGCACGTCGCGCATTCGTAATGCGCCGTGGCAGCCGGCGACGCGGGGTCCCACCGCACCTGCGCCCAGCAGAGCACCTGGGCCTCGCCGCAGCGCGGGCACGGGACATAGAACTTCCGCTGATCGCTGTCCGCATAGGCCGCGGCGATCTGTGACGATCCCTCGATGGTCGGCGAGCACGTCTGGATGATCTTCGCCAGGCTTCGGAACGTGGCCGTGCGCTTCACGCCGAGGCTGAACCCGTCGCCCTCTCTCCCGACGGCCACCGGCCACTTGTCCAGCTCGTCGGCGAAGAAGTAACGGATGGCGCGCCTGGCGAAGTTGCCCGAGGTCTGCGCGCCGATCAGCGACAACGAGCCGCCAGGGAACACCTTGTGGAGGGTGGTGTTGCTCTTGCTGGTCCGCTTCTCCGGCGCCACGCGCGTCCGCAGACATTCCATGTCGCGGATCATCGGCGACAGACGCTCTTTGCTGAACGTCTCCGCGTCCGTCTCGGTCGGCTGCGCCGCCAGGATCGGGCCGGGCGCACGCGCGATCACATACGCGATGGCGACCTGCTGGAGCAGCGTCTTGATGAGTTGGGTTGCGGTCATTACCACAATTCCCCGGGTGTGCGGGTCGGTAAACGCATCGAGAATCCCGCGTTGGAAGCGATAGAGTTGCAGCCTACCGCTGGAGGCCGAGTACTCCGAACTGAGGATGAAGTGTTCCTCTGCCCAATCTGAAAGGCTCTGCTTGGGCGGTGGCGCCCAGAGCCGGGCGCATTCCGAAAGCACCTGCTGTGCGCGTGTCATGCAGCATCCGGATACTCCGCGAGGTCCGAGAGCGCCTCGTGAATCTTCCTGTCCACCATTTCCCGGCAGGCAACCGGGTTGGACTCCGCGGCCAGGCGGTCGGCCAACTCGTCGCCCAGCACCAGGAGCTTCGCCTTGGCGGCAACGATCATGCCGCTCCATGCACCGGAGACTTCATCCGAATCCAGGAGCCGCTTCTCCAGCCGGCGCACTTCGAGCGCCGCCCGCTTGGCGTCGGCCTGCGCCTTGACCAGTTGGGCGGCGGCCAGCGACCCGCGCGGAACGTCCATCGCCGGAGGCGGCGGCTGATCGAACGCGCGAGCGGCGGGGCGGATCGGCGTGGGCGCCGCGGCGGCTGCTTGCCGTTCCTTGTGCAACGCATCGATGTTCCGGCCCAGCGCCGCGCGCACGGCGGCCAGATCCCAATCCCCACGCTTGGCGCCCCTCGGAATCCGGCCCTGGCGGGCAAGTTCGTTAAGCCGCGCCTTCGAAATTCCAAGCGCTGCGGTTATTTCCGGGGTGGTCACGCATCTACCTTTGAGTCTGCGACTTGGGGCTGAAGTAAAGCGAAGTAAAGGGCTGAAGTAAAGGCACTTTTGGCACCTCTAACTAGGCAACCTGCGCACCAAATCCACCCGCGGCCGGCGCCGGTCAGAGTCAGGTCCCTGGAATAGCCCGCCGCCATTGCAGGAGAGGCCACCCGTTTCGCGCCCCCGTGCCCCGTGTTGCCCCGTCTGGCTCCGGGTTGGCTGGTAGGCCGACCCGCCGCCTCAGGCGCCCCCGCCCGCCACAGAACGCGCCACGAGCGCGTGCCAAGTAGCGCCCGCCGACCTGTCGTCGCTGGCTCTTCATACGACCAAGCAGTCCGCAATCACCTGAAGGAAGACGCCGCGCGTGCTGACGGGCGTGCCATCATCATCGCGTCGATCAAGACGCCGCAACTTCCAGCAATGGCGGCCGCTATCGAGGTTCTCCGGGAAACTGTACCGCGTCCCAGACGGGGCGTGTGTGGGTACCGGGCTGCTTCCGTCTTCCTGCCGCA
>PLMF01000032.1:48706-48848 GCA_003142355.1 Bryobacterales bacterium | reverse complement strand
TGCTGCCCGAGGTGTTCCTCAAAGCCGTCTCCGCGGTGCGCAACCTGGGCCACCCGCTGGCCAACTTCACCACCGCGGATTTCGACTTCCTGCGACACTACCGCCCGCGCGTGAACGTGGTGGAACGCCCGCACGCCGGTTC
>PLMF01000032.1:0-48698 GCA_003142355.1 Bryobacterales bacterium | reverse complement strand
TACCCCTTCTGGGGTTACCTCGATCTGCTGGTGTTTGCCGGCCTGGTGATTCCCAGCATGTTGATCGGTTGGGCGGTGGTGAAGGCCGGGATGTTCCTGTTTCACATCCACGCCCTGCGCGTGTCCGAACTCCTGTCCGAGCAGTTTCTGGGCTACGGTATTTTGTTCGGCGGGCTGCGGCTGATGTTCCGGATGCAATACGAGCGTCCCTTCTGGCGTTCGCTGGGGTGGACCAGAGCGTCCATCCCGTTTCTCTGGAATGTCATCTGCGGCCTGGGCGCCGCCTTCCTGGTGGCCCTGGTCAGTTACTGGATCCACACGCCCAACGTCAGCACGCCGCTTACGGATATGATGCAAGACCACACTTCGGTGATCCTGCTGGCGACCTTCGGAGTCACGCTCGGCCCGCTGTGCGAAGAACTGGCGTTCCGCGGTTTCCTGCAGCCGCTGCTGGTGCGCAGCCTGGGCACGGTCCCGGGCGTCCTCGCGGCCACGATTCCGTTCGGGCTGCTGCACTTCCAGGAATACGGCAACTCGTGGCGGCACGCCGTGCTGATCGCGCTGGCGGGCGCGTCCTTCGGATGGATGCGTCAGGCAACCGGATCCACCAGGGCCGCTGCCATTATGCACGCGTCTTACAACGCGCTGTTCTTTTTCGTGCTGTTCGCGCAGCGGAGGGAGCTGCCGTACATGTGGTAGAGGAGAAGCCCATGCGCATCGTCAGATTCCTTCCCGCGGTGTTGGCAGGGGTGACCGATGTAGCGACTGGTGCGATGATCTATGCGAACCAACCGGACTACCCCGGCAGATTTGTCGTGTTTCAGATTGTGATGTTTGGGGCGGCTCTGCTGGCGGCAAATCCGAGGATGTGGGTGCGTGTCGCGGGATTCGTGCTGCTGCTGTTCGGGGTGTTCATCTCCGGTTTTTCGGTCGGGATGTTTTACATTCCAACTGTCTTTGCGGCCGGGTGGGTTATGGTGAGAGGTGGACGGTGACCCGATGAAATGGTAGAGACAATCCAGTGGACCGAGGCGGGCGTCGTCATGATCGACCAGACACGCCTGCCGCTCGAAGAAAGGTACGTGACCTGCCGGACGTACGAGGAGGTCGCGGACGCCATCCGCGGCATGGTCATCCGCGGTGCGCCGGCCATCGGCGTTGCCGCCGCCATGGGCGTGGCGCTGGGCGCGCTGCACGCGAGCGAGGGGCAGCTCGATCGGGAGATGGAGACCATCTGCGGCACGCTCGCCGGGACCCGGCCCACGGCTGTGAATCTGTTCTGGGGCATCGAACGCATGAAGCGGCGGTACGCGTCCGTGCGCGGCCAGCCGATCGGCGAGATCCGGCGGCGGCTGGTGGAGGAGGCGCTGTCGGTGCGCGAGGAGGACATCGCCATCAACCGCGCCATCGGCCGCAACGGGGCGGCGCTGGTGCCGGACCACAAGACCGTGCTCACGCACTGCAACGCCGGGGCCCTGGCCACCGCGGGCTACGGCACGGCTCTCGGGGTGGTGCGCGCCGCCATCGAGAGCGGCAAGCAGGTGGACGTCTTCGCCGACGAAACCCGCCCGTTCCTGCAAGGCGCGCGGCTCACCGTTTGGGAATTGCAGCACGACGGCATCCCGGTCACGCTGATCACCGACAACATGGCCGGCCATTTCCTGAAGTCCGGCCGCATCGGCTGCGTGGTGGTAGGGGCCGACCGAATCGCCGCCAACGGCGACGTGGCCAACAAGATCGGCACCTACACGGTGGCAGTGCTCGCCAAGGAGAACGGCGTCCCGTTCTTCGTGGCCGCCCCCATTTCCACGCTCGACCTGACGCTCGCTTCCGGCGGCCAGATCCCCATCGAACAGCGCGCGGCTTCCGAGGTGACGCACGTTTTCGGGAAACGCGTGGCTCCGCCAGACACCGCGGCCGAGAATCCGGCCTTCGACGTCACGCCTGCCCGCTACGTCAGCGCCATCATCACGGAAAGAGGCGTGGCCCGCGCGCCGTATGAAGAGTCGTTGAGGAAACTGGCGGCGCTACCTGGCGGATTCCCATGTTAAGGTGGACATAAATGCGAACTATCCTGGCTATTCTACTGTGTACCGCGGCGCTTTTCGCCGCCGGTGAGAACTCCGGTCGCCGCGCGCCCGGTTTTGCCCTGCCCGATTCCAGGATGCAGGTCTATGACCTGGCCGATTATCGCGGCAAGATCGTGCTGTTGGAATTCATGCAGACCTCCTGCGGGCATTGCGCCCCATTCGCGGATGTGCTGGAGCGAGTGCAGCAGAAGTACGGCGACAAGGTGGCCGTCTTCGCGGTGGCCAACTCGGGAGGGGACAACCTGAACTCAGTGGCCCAGTTCATCTCGGGCCATGGTATTACCTACCCGATTCTGTTCGACGCCGGTCAGATGGCGTACTCGTACCTGCGAAGCATGAAGTTCGATACGCCGCACGTTTTCCTGATCGATGCCGGCGGCACTATCAAGAACGATTGGGGATACAGCCTGCTTACGCGCGACATCTTCGAAGGGGACGGGCTCATATCCGAAATCGACAGCCTGCTCGCCGGCAAGGCCGCCCCACAGAAGACCAAGAAGTGAGCCGGCAGAAGCGCGGGGCCTACCGGAACAATTCCGCCGGGCAGCCCAGATCGTGGACGGCGCTGCGCACGACGTTGGCGGCGGTAGCTTCCTGCCCTCTCTGACGGTACAGCAATGCCACGTTCCGGGAGGCCGTGCAGAGCTGGCTGTGCAGCAGGGGACAATCCAGGTTCAAACTGACCGATCCGCCCGCATTCCGGACCGCGCAACTCTGCGGCTCCGTCTGTTGATACAGGTCCACCAGCTCGGACGCAAATTGCGCGTGACCCGCATCTACGCCGAGGCCCTCCATCAACGTGATGGCGGCCTGTTGCGGGTCACCGAGGGCGCGCCAGGCGGCCGACATCTCCTCGAAAAACTCGGGGTCCGGCCGCAGTGAACGGCCGAATGCGAGCGCGTCCAGAGCCTTGCGCGGTTCCGCCACGCGGAGATAGGTGCGGCCCAGCTCCAGGTACAAGGGAGCCCAGCCGGATCTGGAAGTCCTCTTGCCGCGCGCCGCATTGTCGCGCCGGATTTCCTGGTCGTAGACGGCGTTGATTCTCTGCCCACGCAACAGCGTGTCGAGCGATTTCCGGTACCAGTAGTTGCTCTCCGGCGTGGCGAGCGAGTCGCCCTTCACGCGATAGCAAAGGCCGGCGTTGGCATATACCGCGGGGATGTTTCGCTGGTCGGGCAGCGGGTCGAGGATTGCCAGAGACCAGTCCGCTTCGCCGACGGCGCGGTCCAGTCCCGCCCCATTGGCGCCGATTAGATGATACGCCAGGCCGGTGTGGGTCTTATAACTGGCGGGGCACGCCTGGGCGGCGCTGGTCCACAGGCTTCGATCGTCGAACCAGTCGAAGTTGCGCGTGAAGGTGCGGGCGGCGAAGGCCACTGAAACCAGCGCCAGCGCCGCCGGTGCGGCGACGGGAAAGCGCCGGCAAACGGCATAAACAATCACTACCAGGCAGCCGGCGAATCCGATCGAGGGTAAGTACAGGAAGCGCTCCGCCATGATGGTGCCGATCAGGATCACGAGGTTGGAGGTGGGCGCCAGGGTAGCAAAGAAAAACGCGATGAAAAAAAACACCGGTTTGCTGCGGCGGTAGCAAACAACGGCCACGGCCGCGAGGGCCGCACATGCCGCCAGGGCGACCGGCGTTTTCCAGTCGCCCCAGGTGAACAGCGGGATCTGGTTGTAGGAATAGTCGCAGGAAAGGTGACTGGGCCAGAGCAACAGCCACAGGTACTTTCCGATGACCTTGATGGCGGTGAGCCGGGCGGTCCAGAAGCCGGCGTCCACCAGCGGGTTGTCGCCGAACGGAACTAGCCCGGCGGGAAGCCTGGCGAGGACCTGACCGCGGACGTAGAAGAAGACCAGAAACGGCACCGCCAGTGCCAGATATCCCGCGGCGCGGGCGCGCCAGGTTTGGCGGAATGCGAGATCGTAAATCACCATGGCGGCCAGCACCACCACGGCGCTCTCCTTCGAGAACAGCCCGGCGGTTGTGGCCAGCGCCAGGCCGGAGAGCCATGCGAGTTTGCGCCACCCCGAAGCGGCCCCGCCGTGGACGTGGCAAAGCAGGCCCGCGAGCACGCCGAAGCCGGCCAGCAGATCGGCGCGGCCCACGATGTTGGTGACGGATTCGGTGAGGACCGGATGAACCGCCCAGACCGCGGCCAGCGCCAAGGCCAGGTGTTCTTTCAGCCTGGTCTCCTGGAACACGAGCAGGCCCAGCAGATAGACCAGCGCGATATTGACGGCGTGCAGCGCGAAATTGACCCAATGATAGCCGGCCGGATGGGGGCCGTTGCCGAGGATGGTGTAGTTCAAGAGGTAAGAGAGCGTGCATAGCGGGCGGTAAAGCCCGGTGGTCGTCCAGTTGTACCAATACTCCTCGGTTAGGATGAGGTGGAGATTCTCGAGTGTCGCGGCCCTGATTCGGGAATCTCGCAGAATCAGGCCGGTGTTGTCAAACGCCAAGCCGGCCCGGAAGGAATTGGAATAGGCCAGGAGTGCGAAGGCCCAGAGCGCCAGCATGAGCAGGGCGCGGCGCCGCCAGACTTCGCGGTTAACGAGGGAGACGGGGCGCTCGACCGCGGCTCTTGCCGGCGCGACGCGAGGTTTTTCTTTTTTCATCGGCGATCATGACCATCTTAGAACGATGTTAAATTCAAAACTGAAGTGCGAACCAAACGGCAGCAGACCGTCCCTTCTTTAGCCGCGAGGTCACTGGCCTTCCTGGAACACCGCAGCCTGGCCGTCTCCCTGGCCCTGGTTCTGCTCGCATCCATTCGGATCGTGACCACCTACACGGTGTTCAACCGCACCTCCGACGAGCCCGCCCACATTGCCTGCGGCATGGAGTGGCTGGACAAGGGGGTCTATCGATGGGAGCCGCAGCATCCTCCGCTGGCCCGTGTGGCAGCCGCCCTGGGACCATATTTGCTGGGCATCCGCTCTCAGGGCACGGTCAAGAAGAGTCTCTTCTCGATGACCTATGAGGGCATCGCCATCCTCGATCGCGACCAACACTATGACCTGACGCTGGCGCTGGCGCGCCTGGGCATTCTGCCGTTCTTCTGGATCGCCTGCCTGGTGGTGTACGGGTGGGGCAAGCGCTATTTCGGCGCGGCCGTGGGAGCGCTCGGCGTGTTCCTGTTCAGCTTTCTGCCGCCGGTGCTGGCGCACGCCGGGCTGGCCACCACCGACATGGCGCTGACGGCGTTCCTGGGGGCCGCGTTTCTCTCCGGGCTGGTGTGGACCGAGCAGCCTACGCGGGCCCACGCCACCTGGTTCGGCGCCTCGACCGGGCTGGCGGTTCTTTCGAAGTTTTCCTGCCTGGTGTTCCTGCCCGCGAGCGTAGCCGTGGCGCTGGCCTGGTATGTGTTTTCCGAGCGTCCCAAGATGGCCTGGCTGGCGCGCGCCGTGAGAGAACGCCTGCCTTCCTTTGGGCTGGCGGTGCTGGTTGCCTGCCTGCTGATCTGGGCGGGCTACCGGTTTTCGGTGGGCGGCGGCCTGCCCGCGCCGGAACTCTACAGCGGCATCCGAACGGTGATGGAGCATAATACCGAGGGGCACCCAGGCTACCTGCTGGGGGAGCGGAGTACGACGGGTTGGTGGTATTTCTTTGAGGTAGCATTGGCAGTCAAGACGCCGCTGGCGTTTCTGATCCTGCTCGGACTTGGCGTGGCGCCGGCGCTGCGGAGACAGCCACGTTACCGGCGGTCCTGGCTGCCGCTGGCATTTGCCGGCGGCATCTTGCTGGTGGGAGTGTTCATCCGGATCAATATCGGCCTGCGTCACGTGCTGCCGGTCTACATCGGATTCGCGGTGCTGGCGGCAGCGGCGGTGGTCCGTTTGCTGGAACTCACCGAGACTCGGAAGTGGGTTCGAATCGGCCTGGCGCTGCTGGTGGTCTGGTTGGCCGGTTCGTCTTTGCTGAGCCATCCGGATTACCTGGCGTATTTCAACGAGCTGGGTGGAAGCGAGCCGGAGAAGATCCTGGTGGATTCCGATCTCGACTGGGGCCAGGATCTGAAGCGCCTCGCCACGCGCTTGCACGAAGCCGGCGCGCGGGAGGTGGCTTTCCTGCCGCTGACCCTGGGCGACATCGAACATGACATGGGTCTCCCGGCGATCCAGGGAATGGATGTGCAGCGGCCCAGCCGGGGCTGGAACGCCGTGGGAGTGACCTGCTGGAAGGAATTGCGGCTGGGGCTGGGCGACAGGCATCCCGAAGCCGCACTGTGGCCGGACCGGATCGCGCCCACGGAGCGGGTGGGCAAATCCATGCTGCTGTATTATGTTCCCTAGCAGTCCCGTCACAGTATCAGACGCTCTTCTCCCTCACGGCGCGTGATTCGCTCGCGATCGAGGAATTCCAGCAGCGGGATGGCGTACTTGCGCGAGACTCCGGTCCACTGTTTGAACGTTCCCACGTTGAAGCGCGCCGGTTTGCGCTCTTCCAGCATCCGCCGCAGTTCCTGAATGGCGGAGTGGTGAACTACCAGCTCGTCGTTGATACGCACCAGATGCTTGTCGCGCAGTAGAATCTGCAACAGCGAGCGTGCCCGCGCCGGCTCGACGCCCGATTTCGCCAGCACGTGCGCCACCGCGGGCGCCGCCAGCCCCGCCTGTTGGAACGCGCCCTCGATGGCCTCGCGCGCCTGTTGCTCGTCCTGGTTGAGCACCAGCGTATGGCCCCGCAACCGCACCGTATCGCCCTCGGCCACGATTTCGCGGGCGGCGTCCGTGAGCAAGGCATCCAGCACGAATGGCGGTGCGCCCGCGGGGCGCAGGTCCAGCCTGGCGATTCCCGGCTGCAACGGATTCTGGCGGTGGAACTCGCGAACCGTCTGCACCATCCGGCCGCTGGCCGCGTGGAACCATGCGCGGTCCACGTACCAGGGTTGCGGCTGCGGAATCGCCATGAGGGGAGCGCGCGCCGCGGCCGCCGCAATCTCGGGTTCCACCAATCCGGTGCGCGCCACCAGGTCGGCCATTCCCATGCCGAAGGGCGTCTCCCGCACCAGCAGCGCGATGCGTTCCGCCGCGTCCGCGGAGGCCAGAACGTCCAGCCTGGCAAGAGCGCGACCAGGGGATCGCGCGCGGACGAGAGCGTCCGCCCCACGGGCCACATCCAGCACCACGCCGCCACCGATGGTCAACACGGGCGAAAACATGCGGATGATGAATCGGTCCGCCGGCAACAGCAGGGCCGCATCGCGCAACAGCAGCCGCACGTACGCCGCGCTGCCCGGCTGGAGCGGCGCGGTTCCTTCCAGCAGCCGCACCTGGGCTTCGATCTCCGCCGTTCCGGAATGGAAGTGTACCGGGGCACGATGTTTCAGCGGCTTGGCCGTGGGCAGCAACTGGAGCCGGCAATCCACCTGCTTGACGGCGCGGAACACTCCCGGCTCGGAGAGCACATCGCCGCGCGCCAGGGCCGCCGGCTCGATGTCCGCCAGGTTCACCGCCGTGCGCTGGCCGGCCACGGCGCGGTCCGCGGTGGTTCCGTGCACCTGGACACCGCGCACGCGCAGCCGCCGTCCCGCGGGATATAGCTCGACCTCCTGCTCCTTGGCGACCGAGCCCGAGACCAGCGTGCCGGTGGCCACCGTGCCGAAGCCTCTGACGGTGAACACGCGATCAATGGGCAGGCGGAAATGGCCGGACGCATCCTTCTCCGGGGCCTCGGCGGCCACGCACGCCAACGCCTGCCGCAGCTCCTCGAGCCCCGCGCCCGTTACCGCGCTGACCGGCACCATGGGCGCACCTTCGAGGAACGAGCCGGCCACCAGTTCTTCCACCTCGACTCGCACCAGCGCGAGGATTTCGCGATCCACCAGGTCGGCCTTGGTGAGCGCAATCACGCCGCGCGGAATCTCGAGCAGCCGGCAGATATCGAAGTGCTCGCGGGTCTGCGGCTTGATGGATTCGTCGGCCGCGATCACGAACAGCACCAGGTCGATTCCGCCCACGCCGGCGAGCATATTCTTGACGAAGCGCTCGTGTCCCGGCACGTCCACGAAGCCCAGGCGCAGCGAGGGCGTCAGTTCGAGGTGGGCGAAACCCAGGTCGATGGTGATGCCGCGGCGTTTCTCTTCCTCGAGGCGGTCGGCGTCGATGCCGGTCAGCGCCTTGACGAGGGCGGTTTTGCCGTGATCGATGTGGCCGGCGGTGCCGACGATGATGTGCTTCATGGCGCTTCGTCTCCATCCTACTACCGGCCACCTGGCAGACACCCTTGGGGCATAATGGTTGCATGATTCGTCTCGGACTTGTCGCCGTGGAGGAGAACAAGCTGGCCGATCTTTGCCGGCGCTACCAGGTCCGGGAACTGGCCGTGTTTGGCTCCGCCGCTCGGGGCGAGATGCGACCGGACAGCGACGTTGACCTCCTGGTTGAGTTTCTGCCGGAAGCCGAAATCGGCCTGCTGGAACATGCCGGGCTGATGCTGGATCTCTCGGAATTGCTGGGTCGCAGAGTTGATCTCGTTTCCAAGCGCGGTCTGAAGGCGCTGATTCGCGATTCCATCATTCGCGAGGCCCGGCCCGTCTATGCGGCGTGAAGAGCTCTACCTGCGTGATATCGTCGAGGCCGCCAATCACATTGCCGGCTTCATCGCAGGATTCGATCCGCCGGCCTTTCAGGAGTCGGAACAGCGGGCCTTCAGCTCGTCCGAGACGCGGGCGGCTGCTTCACCGATGATGGCGAGCTTCTGCACGACGGCGCTCGCGGCTCAGAATAAGGCGTCGTACAGAGCCGCGACAGTTATGGAGCGGAGGGCTGCTACATTTGAGTGGTGCTCGCCCTGCTTCTGCTGGCCCTGGTGGCGGGATCGCTGGTCTATTGCGTCCTCACCATCCTGGCGGCCGTGCGATACCGCGCGGTGCGCCCGCCGGAGCTGCGCGGCGCCACGCCCATCAGCGTCCTGAAGCCGCTGGCGGGCCTCGACGACGGGCTCGAAGCCAACCTCCGCACCTTCTTCGAGCAGAGCTATCCTCGATTCGAACTGCTCTTCGCCGTGCGCAGCCCCGACGACCCCGCCATCGCCGTGGTCGAGCGCCTGCGAACGCGCTACCCAGGTGTCCCCTCGCGCCTCATCGTCGTCGGCGAGCCGCCCTATCCGAACGCCAAAGTGTACAGCCTCGACCGCCTGCTGGCTGCCGCGGAGCACGACCTGCTGGTGATGGCCGACAGCGACATTCGCGTGACGCCCGATATGCTCTCGACGATCGCCGCCGAATTCCATGCCGAGCGCCTCGGCCTGGCCACCTGCCCCTACCGCGCGGTGCCCGGCCGCAGCTTCTGGTCCACGCTCGAAGCCATCGGCCTGAACACGGAATTCATCGGCGGCGTGCTGGTGGCGCGGATGCTCGACGGTATGAAGTTTGCGCTTGGTCCCACCATCGCCGCCCGCCGCCAGACCCTCGAGCGGATCGGCGGCTTCGATGCCGTGAAGGATTACCTGGCGGAAGATTTCGTGATGGGAAAGCTGGCGGCCGAACGCGGCGACGGCGTGATTCTCTCGTCCTATGTGATCGAGCACGCCATCGGCGCGCAGCCGTTCGCGGCCAATATGCGGCATCGCCTGCGTTGGAACCGCAGCACGCGCCGTTCGCGCCCATGGGGCTACATCGGCCAGGTGTTTACCAACCCCTTGCCGCTGGCGCTCCTTCTGTGCGCGGTGAAGCCGGAATGGTGGCCGGTGCTGGCCGTCACGGCTCTGTTTCGCGCCGCCGCCGGCTGGGCCACCGCCGGGCACGTGTTGCGCGACCCGCTCACACGCCGTCTCTGGTGGCTGACGCCGCTTCAGGATATAGCCAGCTTCCTGATGTGGATGGCCGGCTTCTTTGGCAATACCATCGTGTGGCGCGGCCGCAAATACTATCTGCTCCCCGATGGACGGTTTGAGCCGGTGCCGTAGCCGTCGTGCCACAATTCCGTTATGAAGACTCTTGCCTGCTTCCTGTGGCTGGCCGTTGCCGCCGCCGCTCAGGACCGCTATCCGGTGGATTGGCAGAAGCTCGAACCCGAGATCCTCGATCGCTTCACCACGCTGCTCAAGATCGATACCAGTAACCCGCCCGGCAATGAGACCCTCGCCGCGAACGCGATCCGGGCCGTGCTGGAACGCGAGGGCATTCCGGTGAAGCTGTTTGCCTTGGACCCCGCGCGCGCCAACCTGGTGGCGCGCATCAAGGGCAGCGGCTCGAAGAAACCGATCCTCATCATGGGCCACACCGACGTGGTCGGCGTGCAGCGCGAAAAATGGACCGTCGATCCGTTCGCCGCCATCCGCAAGAATGGCGTCATCTACGGCCGCGGCTCGAGCGACGACAAGCCCCACGTGGTGGCGGGCATGACGATCCTGCTGCTGCTCCACCGCCTCCACGTGAAACTCGACCGCGACGTCATCTTCCTGGCGGAGGCCGGTGAAGAAGGCACCACCAGTTTCGGTATCGACTTTATGGTGAAGCAGCACTGGCCGGAGATCCAGAGCGAGTACGCCGTGGCCGAAGGGGGCGCCATCGTCGAAGACCATGGCAAGGTGCATCACGTGCTCATCAGCGCCACGGAGAAAGCGCCGCGCCGCATCCGCCTGGTGGCGCACGGCCCCGCCGGCCACGGTTCGCGCCCCATCATGGACAACGCGGTGGTGCACCTGGCCCAAGCCGTGGCACGGGCCGGGACCTGGCAGACGCCCATGCGGCTCAACGCCACCACGCGCGCCTACTTCGAGCGCCTGGCCGCGATTTCGCCGCCCGCCGATGCCGCCCGTTACCGCGGGATCCTGGACCCCGCGCACGCCGCCGAAATCGACCGCTACTTCCGGCAGCACGACCCCGGCCACTATTCCATCCTGCGGACTTCGGTGGTTCCCACTATTCTGAAGGCCGGCTTCCGCAACAACGTAATTCCCTCCGAAGCCGAAGCCAATCTGGACGTGCGCGCGCTGCCCGACGAAGACATGACGAAGTTCCTGGCCGAGTTGCGCCGCGCGATCAACGACCCCGCCGTGGACGTGATTCCGCCCGCGGGCGATGAGCGCCCCCTGGCCGCGCCGTCGCGCATCGACACGGAGATGTTCCGCGCGCTGGAAAAGGTGGGCCGCCGCATGTTCGACGCTCCCACGCTCCCCGGCATGATGACCGGCGCCACCGACAACGCCGAGCTCCGCGCTAAGGGCGTCCAGGCGTACGGCGTGGGCGCCATTGTCACGCCCGAGGAAGGCCCCCTGGGCGGCGCGCACTCCGACGACGAGCACATCTCCGTGCGCTCGCTGATGACCATGATCGAGTATCTGTGGAATACGGTGCTGGAAGTGGCGGCGAACTAGCGCGAATCGAACAGAAATGTTCGATGATGGACCTGTGATGTTCACCGCCGCCTATCCCGCCAGTTTTCTGCCCGAGGAGAATGGCAAAGGCTTTCACGTCCGGTTCCGGGATCTGCCCGAAGCGCTGACCGGGGGAGACGATCTCGAAGACACGCTCGTCGAGGCCGCCGACTGCCTGGCCGAAGCCATTGCCGGACGGATAGTCCGCGGCGACGCAATTCCCGCCCCTTCCAAACTGAAACACGGCCAATATCCGATCGGCGTTCCCCTCTACCTGGCGCCGAAGCTTGCGCTTTACCTGGCCATGCGCGAGGGCGGAATGCGAAATACGGAACTGGCGAGACGGCTTGGCGTAAGCGAAACCGTTGTCCGCCGGATGCTCGATCCGAAGCACTCCACAAGGCCCGAGAGGATTCAGGCCGCGCTGGCAGCGCTCGGCAAGCGGATCGTCGTCAGATTCGAGAACGCGGCGTGACAATTCGTGCCGGACCACCCGGCAGTCAATACATGACAGGCTCCGCGCCGGCGTTCGGCCCGGCCGTGGCTGCGTTTTCCGGTATGCCCACATACCGGGACTTTGCCATGCCTCTGTGACGATTGACCTTTGGATCCCGTTATGGTGTCTATTGAAGCATGAAGGCGCTGTTCCGATTCTTGGCCGCCTCCCTTATAAAACTGCTCATGGCATCTGCCGCTGTGCCCGGTGAAGTCGATCGTCACTGTTGGAAATCGCCTCTCCCGGACTCGAAGGAAGAGATCTGCCAGATCTTGGCTGTGGACGAAGGTAGGGTGACTTTCATCGAACCTGGAGTTCGGAGTCTAGTCATCGGGAAATATGTAGGCGCGGCCCAACGTTTCGTGCCGCGAACGGAGGCACCGATCCGCGACGTGCGATCTCCCCAGGGCTGGCACGTTGTAGTCAGCTTATTTCTAGCCCGCGAGGAGGAATCTGCCATGCTCCGTATTCGGTTCTTCGGTCCCGATGGCTAGTCGCGTGGCACGGCCGACGTGCTTATGACACTGGAGGGCATCGGATTGGGCCGTCTTTTTGGTGGCACCGACGACATCCTTGCCATCCAGTCCAACGAGGAGCACAGTTACAACTCAATGACCGACATCTGGCTGCTGCCGGAACGCGGCGAACCCCGGCAGCTTGTCGAGATGAATGGAACCCTCGGCAAATTTTCGAGAGGCAGCAAGGGGTCGCGGCCTGGAGCGTGGATTCGGCGGCAGACATACGACGGTGTTCACGCACAAACGAAGGGCTGGGCCAACGAGTTTTGGGTGTGGAATCCGGCAAGGAAGTCGCTGACCGTTGAGAAAAAGTGAATGGCGGGCATGACGTTTTGGCCGAAAGACGGTCTTACCGGAAAGTGGCCAGCGCGCGGGACGGAAGCCCGGCAGTGGTTGGCCGGGACCCCCTTTGGGAGGTCGCCCATCCAGGCCGTACGACCTACCCGGAAACAGCACCAACAACTTGCTCGGCACCGTTTCCTGAATCCGGCGGGGAGGTAATAAGGTGGTGGCCTCCCGCCTTCATCCCACCTTGTACTTTTGGATGTCCGCGGCCGCCACCTCGCTGCTCATTCCGGGTTCTTCGGGGGCCGCCACTTCGCCGTCAATCATCTTGCGCGGGCCGCTGGTCTCCATGTAGATGGCGTTCGGCATGGCCAGCAGCATGTTGAGGTCGGTGGCGCTGCCTCCATGGCTCGCCAGCTCGAGTCCGTACCCATCCGCGATGGCCGCGATCTCCATCCACTCGGTGACTCCGCCGGCGCGGCGGTTGTCGGGTTGCACCACGTCCGCTCCGCGCCGCGCGATGAGGTCGGCGAAGGCGTATTTGGTGTAGAGGTTCTCGCCCGTGGCGATGCGCATCTCGAGCCCCTGCGCGAGCATGGCGTAGCCTTCCATCTCGTGCGGCGGCAGCGGTTCTTCGTACCAGAAGCAGCCCATCTCCTGGTACACCTTGCCGCGCCGCAACGCTTCGTTGCGGTTGAAAACCTGGTTGGCATCCACCAACAATCGCCGGCCTTTTCCCAGGATGTCGAAGGCAGTGCGGATGCGCCGGACGTCATCCTCCAGCGAGGACCGGCCTACTTTGATCTTGAAGGCGTGGTAGCCATGTTCCACCGCGGCGGCGATGGCGCGTTTGAACCGCGACAGGTCGTCATCGCTGTCGTAATACCAGCCGCACATGGAGTAGACCGGCATGCGATCGCCATAGGCCCCGAGCATCTTGTATACCGGCAGCCCCGCATTTTTTCCGAGGATGTCCCAGATGGCGATATCGGCGGCGGCTATGGCGAACTGGGCCACGCCGCCCACTCCCTGATACTCGAGGGCCTTCCACAAATCGGCGCGGATGCGGCGCGGAAAGGCGGGGTCCTTTCCCAGAATGACCGGCTTGATTTCCTTCTCCAGGATGGCCTGGACAACAGCCGGCCCGCCCGGAATTGCGCCGAACGAGCTGTTGGCCCATCCCGTGATGCCCGCATCCGTGCGAATGCGCAGCACTACCGAGCCGTTGTCCACGCCCAACGTGTGGATCGCATCGTAGTACGGAGTGCCCGGAGGACGCTTCAAAAGGTCGGTTTCCACTCCCGTGATCTTGATCTGCTTTTGCTGCGCGGCCGCCGCGGAGAACGCCGCCGCTCCCGCCGCGGGCAGCGCCGCCGCCGAGCGAAGGAGTTGTCTGCGGTTCATGTCGTTGACCGGCACAGCGCGCCGGCGCCCGCGATGCCGGCGTCGGCACCGTACCTGGCCATCAGCAGCGGAATCTCGCCGGCTCGCTGATTGATGGCCCAATGCGACAAGCTCTTCGAAATGCTTTCGAAGAACGAGCTCATCAGCTCGGCTACGCCGCCGCCCACCACCATGACGTCCGGCTCGAGAAGGTCCACGATGTTGCCCAGCCACACGGTCAGCATGTGAGCGGTCGCGGTGAGAACCTCGGTGGCCACGGCATCGCCCTCGCGAAAGGCTTGGCCTACGTGTTCGGCGCGGACCTGCTCCAGGCTGCCGGCCAGTTCCACGATTCTCGACGCGCCGGCGCCGGCGAGCCTGGCCTGCGTCCTCCGGGCGATGTTCGGACCGGAGGCCAGCGCCTCGATGCAACCGCGCTTCCCGCATCCGCAACGATGTCCGTGAAAGTCGATGGTCATGTGCCCGCCCTCGGCGGCGCTTCCAGTGCGGCCGTGGTAGATCTTCTTGTCGAACACGATTCCCGTGCCGATGCCGGTGCCGAGCGTAGCGTAGAAGACGTTGGTGTATCCGACCCCCGCGCCCCAAAGCGCTTCGGCCAGGCCGGCGGCGTTGGCATCGTTGTCGACGCGCGCGGGAACGCCGAACACCCGCTCCACTTCGGCGGCCAGAGGGTAATTGCGCCAGCAGGGCACGTTGGGCGGATTGAGCACCACCCCGGTCTTGGGATCGAGCGGGCCGGGCGAGCAGATTCCAATGCCCGTCACCGCGCCGCGCGCCTCGGGGAATTCGGAGAAGACCGCATCCACGGCAGCTTTCACGGCCGCGAAGCCCGTGGCCGCGTCGCCCGTGGCCACCATCGGCGCACGGGTCTTGTGGGAAATCTCCCCGCTCGAATCCACCAGCCCGGCGGCCACTTTGGTGCCGCCGATGTCAACCCCAATCGTCATAGCTTCTGGCATGGGTCGGTATCCTCAGGAGGTGGCAAGTGAAAGCACCACAATGGAGAGCACCAGCACGGCGAGGCCGGCGAACATCACCTGAAGCGGCTTCTTGCCGCTGCCCTTCCATTCGCCCGTGACCACGCCCAGGACCATGGCCGTGATGACGATCAGCGACATGAACGCGGGCCACGCCACCACCGTGCCCAATATGTTCTTCGACACGCCGTACATCACCGTACTGCCGAACCAGCATACGGCCATGATGGCGGCCAGGAACCAATAGCCGCCGGTTCCGCCCGCGCCCAGGCGGTTGCCGGTCTTGTTCTTGGACATCAGATAGATGCAATAGATGAGATTGGGAACGGCGCCCGCGCACATCAGCGGCAGCCAGGTCGCGTTGTTCTTCCAGGTCTCCGAGGCGCCGGCGGCTTTGGCCACATCAGCCAGATGGCCGCCATATTGCAAGCCCAATCCGACCAGCGCCGACCCCAAACCGCTGATGGTGCAAAACAGCAGACCCTTCCCTACCGAGGGTTTCCCCGTGGGACCCTTGCCCAGGGCGGCCTCGCGAGCGCGGCCGGCTTTGGCGCAGACCAGCACGCCGACAATCACCAGCGCCACCCCGCCCATGACCGCCATGCCCTGCGAGGTGAACGCCGTGCCCGTGGTGAAGAGCGGGATGAGCGCGCCCACCGCCGCCGAAATGCCCAGGATCACGGAGAAGGCCAGGGCAATTCCGACGGCATCCACCGCCAGGCCGAAGAACACCTGCGAAACTCCCCACCCGGCGCCGCAGCCGGCGGCGATGGCAATCGGTCCCGAACCCGCATCCGAGTAGACCTGGCCGAGAGACGGCACGGTGAGCAACGCGAGCACGGGGGGAAAGACGCAGAGCGCGAAGATGGTCCACGCCAGCCAGGTGTTCTCCCACGCCCACTTCCGGGTGAACTTCATGGGCAGGGTGAAACTGCCGTTCATCGCTGCGGCCACAATCAGCAGCAAAATCCCTGTCGCGCTCTGGTTCATCGATTCCGTCCTTTCGAGGTGATTCCTCCGCATCATACCACCGGACCCGAATCTTCGTGTTTGCGTTTTGGAACGGCTACAATCGAAAGAAAGGAGCCTTCATGCCAACCGAAAAGGAACCCCTCGATCGAAGGGGCTTTCTGAAGACCGTAGGCGCAACGAGCCTGACTCTGAGCGCCGCCAATTCCGCGTTCGCCGCCCGCACCGGCACGAAAACGACCGGGGGCCGGGTGCTGGGCGCCAACGATCGCATCAATGTGGGCGTCATCGGGTACGGCGGCCGCGGAGAATACGTGGCCGCGCAGTTCGCCCGCTACGGCCAGCAGAACAACGCCTGCCAGATTGTCGCCGTGTGCGACGTTTACGAGAAGCGCAAGCGCAAGGGCGCCGGCGTCTACAATGTCAAGGGCTATCTGGACTATCGCGAGTTGCTGGCCCAACCCGATGTAGATGCCGTGATTGTGGCCTCGCCGGACCACTGGCACGCCAAAATGGCGCTCGACGCCATGGACAAGGGCAAAGACGTTTACCTCGAAAAGCCCATGGTCCACACCAACGAGGAAGCCCGCCAGTTGGTGGCCACGGTCAAGGAGACCAAGCGCGTTTTGCAGGTGGGCTCGCAAACCACTTCCGCCGACATCTGGTGGAAGGCCAAGAAGGCCATTGCCGACGGCATGATCGGCCAGATGATCATGAGCCAGGGCTCGTACCACCGCAATTCCTTCGGAGGCGAGTGGAACGACGGCTGGCCCATCGACAAAGAGGCCGGTCCCGAAGGGAAGGACGAGAACTACATCGACTGGAACATGTGGCTGGGCTCGGCGTTCAAGCTGGCGCCCAAGCGGCCCTACGACGCCGACCGGTTTTTCCGCTTCCGGAAGTACTGGGACTACTCCGGCGGCATTGCCACCGACCTCTTCTATCACGTGGTGGCGCCGCTGAACATCTGCTGGGATGAGCCGCAGTTCCCGAGCAAGGTCACGGCCACGGGCGGCATCTACGTCTTCAAGGACGAGCGCGAGGTGCCCGATACCTTCCATCTTCTGGCCGACTACGCCAAGGGCCACTCGCTGGTTCTCAGTTCTTCCATGGCGAACTCGCAGCATATCCCCGGCCTGATCCGCGGACATGCCGGGACCATCATCGTGGTGGATCACGGCCAGTTCGAGGGAATGGTGCCTTCCATCACGGTCAAACCGGAGATGAAGCGCAAGCCCGGGTCGCGGGATTTGGAGCCCATCGGCGGCGAAGCATACGCCAGCAAGTTCGGCACCAAGGAAATCCAGATCCCCATCGACCAGAAAGACCCCATGGTGGCGCACGTCGAGAATTTCCTCGAATGCATGCGCACGCGCGAGAAACCCCACCTCGACGCGGAAACCGGCGCCCGGGCGGTGGTGGTGATCAACCTCGCCGTCCAGTCCTATCGCGAGGGCCGCACGCTCTACTGGGACCAGAACAAGTGGAAGGCGTCCGACAAGCCCGTTAAGGCGTGACCAAGGGGTGGCGCCGGCCTGTAGCCATCCCCGCAATCAAAAGGCTCGTCAGAAGAAATCGTGGGTGGAATCGGGTTCGGACAGCTTGCCAAGTGAGTGATAGAGGGCGAGTTCGAGGACGCGGTAGGTGCGGAAGCCGTACGATTTTCTCATAGTGACTTTGGCCTTGTTGTTCAAGCCCTCCACGACGCCGCTGGAAAGTAGCTTTTGAGCGCGGAAATAGTTCAGGATGAGTTCGCGATGCTTGCGTAGCGAACGGGTGATCTTCTTCATGGGTTCGATGCGGGATCGCTGTGGGAGTACAATTCGCCCGCTTGGGCCGGCAATCGCGTAACCGGAAGTGCTGTTCGGCGCCCAGGTTCTCACTGCGGCGGAGCAACAGCCAGCGGTACTTCTTGAGGACAGGGGCGCGTCCCTCGCGTTTCATGCGGCCCGTTTCCTCAGCGCGGAATCTGGCCGGGCACCCGGTGCTCCAGGCCCCAGGTGACCACGTGCTCAACCGCGTCGAAAAACTTGTCCCAGGAAGTGCGAAACGCCTCGGCCGTTTCCTTCCAGGACAGGCGGCGTGCCCAGCGGGCCAGAAACCTGGCGGCTTTGAGTCCCCTGAGCCGGGATCCGATGATGAGTCCCAGGCCGAGGGATTCCCCACTCCTGGATCTTGAAGACGGTTATAATAACCATCAAGGCACTGGCAGTTTTGGAGGCGCTTTGTGGGCTATATCGCACCGCTCATTTTAGGCTGCTGCGCACTGGCGTTGGCGCAAGAAAACATGCTACGGGACGATAAACCCGATGCCAGGGTGGCCACTTTCCAGGCTAAAGTCGACCTCGTGCTTGTGCCGGTTGTCGTACGCGACAAGCACCGGCGGCCGATCGGCGATCTCACAAAAGACGATTTCCGGCTTTTTGACAATGGCAAACCGCAGACCATCGCAAGCTTCTCAACCGTTGAGCGCCCAAAGGGAACGCGAGAGAACGGGAGGAACACGACGGCAGCGCCAATGGCCGACTCAGAGCAGGCAGGTTCAGATGGTGGGAAGGATAGTCGGGAGCGATATTTCGTCTATTTGTTCGATGACGTCAATATCAGGTTCGCCGACATGGCCAATGTTCGGGCGGCGGCCCTCAGCCATTTTCAGAACAACTTCGCTGCCGGAGATCACGCATCAATCTATAGTACCTCAGGCAAGACTTCCTTGGAGTTCACCACAGATCGGGAGAGGCTTGAAGGTACGGTCTCTAAACTGAGGTGGGGGCAGGTAGCCGACAGCGGAGGAATGCAGTGTCCGGACGTCAGTTATTACATCGCGGACTTAGTAGTGACGAAGGCCGACAGCCAAGTCCTGCCAGGGTTGATCAAGTACACACTAGAATGCTCTCACATACAAGATCCGCTACTCGCAGAACAGATCGCCCTGGCGGTTGTAAATCGAGAGCTGATCATCGGTTCTCGGAATACGCAGCTTGCGTTGTCAACACTGAGACGTGCAATCCGGCGCTTGTCGGGAATGCCAGGCCAACGCGTAATCGTGCTGGCGTCGCCGGGTTTTTTTGCGCAAACACCGGAAGCCATCAAAGCCACGGCTGAGGTCCTTGAACTGGCAGCCAAATATGACGTGATCATCAACGGGCTCAGTGTTCGCGGCGTCATTTTGGCGGAAGAGGAGGAGGATGTTACCCGAAAGGCGATCGTCTCTCGCCGAGTCCCGCCCGGCGCATCTTCGCCTGAACAGGGGTGGATCCGATACCGCCGCGAAAGCGCACGTGCAGATGGTGACGTGATGAATGATCTGGCGGAAGGCACAGGTGGCATTTTTGTTCACAACAACAACAATTTACGCACCGGTTTCGAGCAGGTAGCGACAGCCCCGGAATTCTCTTATGTGCTCGGGTTTTCGCCCGAGTTGATGGCAGACGGAACCTTTCATTCCTTGAGAGTTCGTCTGCCAAACGAAAAGGGTGCCAGTGTAGAGGCACGACGCGGGTATTATGCGCTCAAACCAGACCCGAAAAGCAGCCAATCGTCGATGGCAGAACTTGAGGACGCCATTTTTTCCCGGGATGAGAAAAGCGACCTTCCGGTCGTTGTTCAGACCGGGTATTCAAAACCTAAAGTCGCCAACCTTGTGAAGGTTCTGGTAACCGCAAAAATAGACGTGACATCCCTTCCACATAAGGACGTTGGCGGTCGGAGTCTTGATTCCTTTGATGTGGCAACCACCCTTTTCGATCGGGAAGGGGGCTATGTGGCGGGAACCGCAGAGACTGTGACTTTCGGCGCCCCTGCCACGGCACCCTCTCGAGANNTGGTGAGGCTGGTGATCCGTGAACCCGGGAGCAAGGCGATAACGACCATTAATCGGACGCTGATAGTCCGCTGATCCAGCGCCCATCGCGGCGACAATAAGCCGATTCTCGCCGCGGCGAGTTTCGGTTTGCGTTCAACTACGGAGATGCAGGCGGAATACGGTGAAGATCCGGCGTTCGTTGCGGCGACGGAGGATCCAATCGTCGTCCCTTCGCTGTAAATCGGATCGCTTACAGCGTCCTTTTCTGATCGACACTGGGCCGCGAACCCACAGATTCCCCCGACGAGGCAATCAAAAGGGCCGGCCCGGCTAAATCCGGACGCGGCCCTTTGTAGTTTCCCAGTGTCGGCCCAGAGGCCGGCACTACCCTAGAAGTGGAACTTCAGGGACAGTTGCAGGTTGCGGACGTCGTTGCTCTTTCCCGTGACCTTCAGGAAGGTGGTCAGGTTGCTCGGGTCGCTTCCGACGCCGTTCCAGTTGGGGTGATTGAAAACATCGTAGGCCTCGGCGCGGAACTGGAAGCCCATGGCCTCACGAATCGCAAAGTTCTTGAATAATCCGACGTTCCAGTTCTCGAAGCCGGGGTTGTAGATCAGGTCGCGGATGCCGTTCTGGTGAACGAAGGTGCCGGTCGGCGGCGCGCTCCACTTCAGCGTGCAGCCGGTGCCGCCTGCCGGGGCACAGCCGGCCTCGTTGAACGGATAGATCCACCAGTTGGAGTCGCTGTTGCCGCTGTTGTGGGCCATAGTCTTCTGATAGTCGAGGCTGCTGCCGTTATACGCCCAGAACTGGCCGATGCCGCCGGTACCCAGGCTGCCATCGTTTCCGACGCCGACGTAGTCGGTGCTGCGGCCGATGTTGGTCGGAGTGCCCGACTGGTACTGGATCAGGGTGCTGATCTGCCAGCCGCCGAGCAGCTTGCCGCTCAGGGCGGCGGTGTTTTTGAAGAACGGCAATTGGTACAGGACGTTGGCGATGAAGATGTGGCGCGTATCGAACTCCGCCGGCCCCCAAAGGTTGTGGGCATAGTAGGTGTCGGGGATGATGTCGCGCTGGTTGGAGCCATCGTCCATGACCTTGCTGTAGGTGTAATTGGCTCCGATCAGCAAACCACCGGTGAAGCGGCGGTTCAAACTGAGCTGCAAGCCGTTGTACTTCGAGCTGGCAACGTTATCGCTCTCGCGGATCGAGTTGTAGCCCTTATACGGGCGCAGAGCGTCGAGGTTCACCCCGGGGTTCGCCGCGACCATGGAAGGCAAGGGCTGGTTGATGTCGGATTCCCGCTGCATGTGCAGGCCGCGGCGCCCGACGTAGCCGACGGTGAGGATAGCATGGATCGGCAACTCCCGCTCGACCGTGAAGTTCCAGTTCCAGGCCTCGGGATTCTTGAAGTCGCGGCTCTGGGTGGTGACGGTCAGCGGGAGAGCATTGGCCGAGGTCCCTCCCGGAGTGTCGGCGTTGCCGAAGGTGACGTTGGCGGTCGGCTGGAAGGGCGGGTTGCCGCCCATAAAGATGGAGTCGCTGACGCCCAGGCGGGTGAAGAAACGCCCACCGCCGGCGCGGATCACGGTCTTTTCATTGAACCGGTAGGCGATACCGGCACGCGGCTGCCACTGCCCCCAACGGATTTGGGAGAAATAGTCCGGGTACGTGCCGTTGCGATGCAAGTAATCGTAGGTCCCGGCAGTGGCCTCCGGAAAACGGCCCTTGCCGGAATCCGGCCAGGCGGAACCCGGGATCACCATGCCGTTATACCGGTCGCTGCCCGCCGTGAGGATCACGGTGCCGGTCTTGGGATCGATCGAGACCGCCTTGCTCGGATCATAGAGCATCGGGTCGAACACGATCATGTTCCCCCACAGAGCGTGGTAAGGAACAATAACGGTGTAACGTATGCCGTAATTGACCGTCAGTTTCGGGCTGACCTTCCACGAATCCTGCGCGTAGGGTTCGTAGGACGTGCCACGGAAGATCGTGTAAGCACGCTGCCCCAGCTCAGAGTAGGAATCGAACAGACCCATGGCCGTGTTGGCGACGGCGTTGCCGGAAGACGGCGCGCCGGAACGGGTATCGCTGAACGCGAACTGCCCGTTCTGATTGTTGGTGCAGGTGGGGCAGGCGGACACGTTGATTTCGTCGTTGTCGTTTTCACCCGATTTCTCGAAGTACATGCCCAGCTTGATGGTATGGTTGCCGCGGACCCAGGTGAAGCTGTCGGCCAAGGTGTAGATGGGGCCCCCCGAGTGCGATGGGTACGGGCCGCCGTTCAGGCCGCTCAGACCGGTGATGTTGGCGGTGGGGATGCGGGTCGGGATCAGTTTACCGGAGGGGAAGATGTACGGATAGTTGATGCCGACGGTGGTCCGATCCAGGAAGTGCGCCGTGTCGACCGGGATGTACACGTCATCCAGGCTGACGGTGGCGATCAATTCGTTCACCTTGTTAGGGCTGACGGTCCAGACCCAGTCGAGAGAATTGGTCTGATTGGGACGATTGAAGTACTTCGGCGTTTCCGTGGGCGTGCCGTCCAGGGGCTGATACTCCCAGAAGGCATAATTCATGCGCCGGAACTGGAGGCGCTGCTTGTCGGTAAGGTTCATGTCGGCGGCGAGTGTGTCCTTGCGCTGATTCTGCGGATGCTTCGCGGTCACGTAATAATTGTTGCTTCCACCGATGGCGCCGACGGGAACATCCGCTTTGGGATACGCCTTCAGAATGCCGAGGCCATTGGGACTGAGAAGCGTGGTCGGGATCATATTGCCCGGAATCGGCACTTTCGTGTTGGGATCCACGAGCTGCACCACTTTGCCCAGGATGTTCACCGGGTTGTTGGTCAGAAACTCGCTGAAATTCCCGGTGCGCATCAGAGCCGACGGCACGGTCCAGGTAGCGGAGTCGTAGTACCGGTATCTCACCCACTCCTGGCCCCAGTACCAGAAGAACTTGCTCTTGTCCTTGTTGAACTTGTCGGGAATATAGAAAGGCCCGCCGACGTTGTACCCGAACTGGTTGTACTGGAACGGCAGCACGCTGGTGTTGGGCAGCAGGCCGGGAATGTCGGGCGTGTGGTTGCGCGTCCAGGTGTTGGCGTTGAAGATTTTGTTGCGCACGTATTCGTAAGCTGAGCCGTGGAATTGCTGCGTGCCCGCCCGGGTGAGGATGCGGATCTGCGCGCCGGAGGTGCGGCCGTATTCGGCCGCGTAGGCCGCGGTCAGGATCTGCACTTCCTGGGTGGAATCGACGTCGGCCGCGCCCAAGCTGGTGCCGTTGGAGCGCGTGCGGGTGGCCGGAGCGCCGTCGTAGGTGATGAGGTTCTCCGGATTCCGCGAGCCGTTGAAATTCGCCGGGCCCTGGGTGAAATTGAAGCTGAGCCCGGAGGCGTTGCCCGGGCGGGCTCCAGGGGCCAGCACGGCCAGGTTGACCGGGTTGCGGCCGTTCAGCTCCAGCATGTCGATCTGTTCGCGGGCGACCAGCGCTTCGCGAATGGCCGATTCCGTCTGGAGTACCTGAGCGGAAGCCGATACTTCCACGGTTTCCGTTGGGGCGCCGACCGTCAGCGTCACATCGACGCCCAGCGCGGCGCTGGGGTCCAACTTGTTATGCAAGGAGTCGAACCTCTTGAAGCCCAGCGCCTCGGCGGATACGGTGTAGTAGCCGGCTGGAATGTTGGTGACCGAGTAGACGCCGGTGTCGCTGGTGGTGGTGCGTCGTTCGGTACCCGTGCCATCGTTCTTGACCGTCACTTGCGCCTTGGGAACCACGGCGCCGGACGGGTCTTTCACAAACCCGGAAATTGAGCCTAGATCCGATTGCGCGAAGGCTAGACCCGTGATGAGCAACAACGTCAGCGCGAGAAACCCCGCGCGGCGAAAACACGCTTCGGTCATTTATATCTCCTCGTTTCGAACTGAAGACAGAATCTCCGGCATACACCCCTGGTGCTCCGGAGCTCTGGCGAATATTGGCGAATGCCGGCGGATACGCCACCCCGTCCCGTGACGGCAGGATGACCCCGTTCCAGCCTACCCACACCAAAACCTGCTACCTCTGACATCCTTACTTACCACCCAAATTGCGTTCCGGATATCATTTACCACAAATCTAGGGGCAAGTCCAGCGGAGAATCCAAGGCGGGCCTGCGTGGACGCCCGTCGCCGGGCACGGCCGATGGCGCCGGCTTCCCGGAGCGAGCCCCAGGTCCGCGCGAAAGAACGCCGTCCGGAAATCAAGCACCTACGCGGAAGCGGAAGCACATGTTCTCCCCAAACCACTGGATGTAATTCGTCCCCCAAGCATTGTTGAAAAGGCTGAAATGGAAGCCTTTCGATAGATCCGGTCGCTCCTTTGAGAAATTCAGCGGGGATCTCACGCCTGGCGCAACCAGCGGCGCGTCCAGCGTGTCGATTCCGAGTGCGCCATGGGCGTCGGCATAACGCAGCCCTTCGAGAACTGCATGCATCGCCCGGCTTCCCCCCGCTACCACGTCCAGGGGTGAGATCCGGCTGCCGGACTTGTGCAACGTCCACCCCCGCTGTTCGAGCGCCACGGGCTGGAAACTGAGCCAGAGCGCCTCCGGCATCCGGTTGGCCGGTTTTCCAAACCAAGAGAAGTCAATCTCGACGGTCGGCTCCCCGTCGGGCAGGAACAGGGCGAGGTACATCGTTCGAGGCCACGCCACGGTTCCCGATTTCTCGGCCGCGGCGTCCCGGACCTCCAGCCGCGCCACGATGCGCTGGCCCTTGGCGTCGCTGCTTCGCCAGCTTTCCGCGAGAGTTGGAACCCAGGTGCGGCTCTGCGCGCCGAAACGCTCGATGTTCGGCTTGCCGAAATCCTTTGGCGCCCAATCGGCGTGGCTTTTCAGATAGGCCTCGAAGAAGCGGTCGTAATCGTCCTTCGACAGCGTCTGGTAGGCGAACAGGGCCAGCGGCTGCTGCGCTGATGCCCAATCGCGGCCCGTCTTTCTGTTGCGTAGCCGGCAGATCGCGCCGGTCCGCGCATCGAGCGCGACGGTGAAATGCCTGGTCTCGACCGGCTCGCCGCCCGCGTACCGTTCCATTCCTTCCGTCGCCGGGACTAGAGGCTCCAGCGCGCGCAGCCGTTCGCCAGCCTCCGCGCGCAGGGGCGCGGGCAACGCGGCGATCGCATCGGAGGGGTGACGCCGCTTTTCAACCCAGCTCGACACCACCACTTTGTACTTGGGTGTGTCGAGCATAGGCTCGAGGTCGCGCGGCGTGTAGTGATCGAAATCGAGCCACGTCTTGGTGTCCGTGCCCCAGGTGTGCTCCACCGCCAGCAGCAGGCTGCGCAAGAGCGTGAGATCGGTGGCGTCACCCTGGCGAAACCTGGCTTGCGCGATCCACTGACGCCGGAGCCGCGCCAGCTCCAGATAGCGGGCCATCTTCAGAGGGTCGCTGGCCACGCCGTAGATCCAGGTGTCCCCGATCTCTTGCGTGACCACCGGCAGCCGGCCGCGGTACGGCTCGACCGCGTCAGCGATGGCGGTCAGGTCGCAAGCGGTGATTTTGGCTTCGGGGAACCGCTGGCGCAGGCCGGAGTAGATGCTCCGGATCTCGTCGAGCGAATGCGGTCCGACGTTGTCGTTGGCCACTTCAAGATCTACAGCCAAGTCCGTCCCCGGGATCTGGACCACGCCGCCATACTCTTTGTGATGGTACAGGACGACCAGCGAACGGCCGTCCGGCTCCTTCCAAACGAAGAGCGGCGGAACGTCCGGCGGGGTGCTGGCGGAATTCACGCCGATATCGAGCAGCTTCACGCCTTGTTCGGCCAAGGGACCGATGACGGCTCGGGTATGCCCGGGCACATCGGTCATTTTGGCCCCGGTGGTGGTGTGCTGGAACCGCCGGTCGAGCGATTGCGACAGCCCCACGGCGGCCGCAATCATGGAGCGGTCCATGAGCTCGGTCTGCCATGTGAACGGCAGAGCATGCCACGCGATATCCCCCGCCGCAATCGCCTGCTCCATGCGTTTCCGCTCCGGGCCGGAGGCCTGCTCGAGGTACTCATAGAGGAGCCAGGAACCGGTGCTCCAAACGTAACGGTCCGTTCCCGATCGCCGCAGCTCAGCCGCCGTCTGAATCGCCCGCGGAAAGTACTCCTCGAAGTATTTGCGGATGACGTTAGCTTCCGTGTCGACAAAGCCCATGTCCAGATGGCACTTGAAGGCCACCAGGACGCGCCGGACCTGGGGCTCGGCGGCGGGCGATGCGGCAACCCGGAGGGCCATGGCCCCGGGAGCGAGCGTCCCGAAGGCGCCGGCGGCAATCAAGTCCCCGACAAACGTACGTCGTTTCATCGCTCAGTCCCCTGTTGGTCGCGTCTTGGCCTATTCTGCGCGGCACGTGACTGAAAACAAAGTTAAATTTACTGTTAGCCACGGAGTTTTCCGCGGGTGGCCGGTCGGGATTGGAAGCGTCGGCCTGCGTCTTGCACGCGTGTTTAGTATGGACGGCGTTGCGGCCTGGCGCCGGATTGCACAGCGTGTGCAGTGCCGTAAACTTTACAGTAAGATTAAGGGGACCCGACGAGGTGGTTCTCGACATGCAAGAGGGTGTAGTGCCCGCGCGCTCCGTGACTAACGCCGACAAGTGGGGGCTGGTGCAGCGTGTCGTGAAGAGCCAGACATTCGCTGGTTCGCAGGCGCTGCGCGCTTTTCTGCTCTATGTCGTGGAGCAGTCCCTTTCCGGGACGCCGGAAAACATCAAAGAGCAGCGTATCGGCTCCGAAGCCCTGGGCCGCAGACCGGACTACGATCCCATGGTAGACAATATCGTCCGCGTCCAGGCTCACGAACTGCGCCACAGACTGGAAAAGTACTTCAGCACCGAAGGGGCTGGCGAACCGGTCGTCGTTTCGATCCCAAAAGGCAGTTATGTGCCGGAGTTTAAGGTCCGCATGCCTTCAGCCGCGGCCGGCCAGCAGGGGACCAGTTCCCGGCAAAAAGCTCCGCTTTCGGCTTGGGGACCGTGGGTTGTGGCCGGAGCCTTGGCGCTCGCGCTGGCGGTGGTGATCGCCAGGGGCCGCGGCCCTTCTACACCGCTCCCGCAACCCCAGCCGGCCGCCATACGCGATTTCTGGGGACAGTCCTTCCGAAAATCGGGCCAGGAACTGCTGGTGGTCACGGCAGATTCCAGTTTCGCGCTTTGGCAGGATGTCACCGGGCGAGACCTGAACTTGGCCGACTATCTCAATCGAAGATACCTTCAGATGGACCCGGCGGATCCGAAACTGCGCGAAATCGCGGCCCGCCGCTTCACCAGCCCCGCGGACCTGAACCTGGTGTTGCGCTTCATGGAGATTAGCAGAGGCTTTGGAGGCCGGCTCAACCTTCAGTACGCCCGGAATATCAGCATACGCGACCTGCGCGAGACCAATGCCATCCTCATTGGCAGCCGCCGCTCGAACCCATGGGTCGAGTTGTTTGAGGGCCGCATGAACTTCGTCCTCACGCGCGACCCGCAGTCGGGAGCCCCGGTATTCCAGAACAAGTCGCCGCAAGCCGGTGAGCCCGCCACCTTCGGCATGCCCAGCATGTTCGATGTCGAGGTGAGCGAACAACGGCAGGTAGACGCCTACGCGCTGGTGGCCATGGTGCCGAATCCCTCCGACTCGGGGTTCGTGGTGATCGTCGAGGGCTTGACCATGGAAGGCACCGAAGCCGCCGGAGAGACCGTGGTGAATCCCCAGTGGCTGGGCGCGCTGCTGAGCCACATCGGGCACAAAACCGGCAGCCCGGTGCAGCCATTCGAAGCTCTCCTCAAGCTGACCTCCGTTCCCGGGGGTTACGTCAATTCCAGGGTGATCGCCTTCCGCAATTCACGCAAGTAGCCTGTCCCATCTCTGGACAGTTCGTCCCATCCCTGAAGCCGTGGACCCCCACTACTCTCTTCAACCTGCTGCCGCGGATGATCGAAGTCGGCCCGCGCGTTTTTGCCAGTGAAGAGTGGATGACCCGCCGCCAGCGCCTCCCCAAGGTGGTGTGAAGCGTGCCCAGCGCCGTGCCCGTGGCGGACCGGGGTGAAGCAGGATAAACTCAACCTCATGAAGTCACGAGCGATGCACGCGTGGTTGGCACTGATTCTCCTGGCAGCGTTTTCTGCCTGGCCGTCAGCGGCCCAAACCGCACCGAAAGTCACCACTCCCAAAGAAGCGCTGGGCTTCAACCTGGGCGACGACTACCAGGTGGCGAATTACACCCAGCTCGAGGCCTGGTGGAAAAAACTCGCCGCCGAGTCCGATCGCATGAAACTGGTGGACATAGGACCTACGGCCGAAGGCCGGCGCCAGTACATGGCGATCATCACATCGCCCGAGAACATGAAGAAGCTGGACCATTACCAGGACATCTCGCGCCGGCTGGCACTGGCGGAGGGGCTCACGGAGGACCAGGCTCACGCGCTCGCCCGCGAGGGCAAAGCCGTGGTGTGGATCGACGGCGGGCTGCACGCCAGCGAGTCGGTGGGGTCGCAGCAGGAAATGGAGATGGTCTACCAGATGGTGAGCCGCACGGATCCGGAAACCATGCGTTTTCTAAACGACGTGATTCTGCTGTGCGTGCTGGCCAACCCGGACGGCCAGGAACTGATCGCCAACTGGTACATGCGCGGCTCNNCGCGACTTCTACATGTCCAACATGCCGGAGACCACCAACATGAACCACCAGCTTTTCCTGGAGTGGTTTCCGCAGATGATGTACAACCACCACCAGACCGGACCCGCCGGAGCGGTGATCTTCATGCCTCCGTTCCGCGACCCGTTCAACTACAACTTCGATCCGCTGATCCCGCTGGGAATCGAGATGGTGGGCACCGCCATGCACAGCCGGCTGGTGGCGGAAGGCAAGGGCGGCAGCGCCATGCGCAGCGGCTCCAACTACTCCACCTGGTGGAACGGCGGCCTGCGCACCATCACTTACTTCCATAACATGATCGGCATCCTCACGGAGATCATCGGCAACCCGACGCCGATGACCATCCCAGTGGTGCCCGGTAAGCAGTTGCCGCAAGGGGACTGGCCCCTGCCGGTGGTTCCGCAACTGTGGCACTACCGGCAATCCATCGAGTACGAGATCTCGAACAACCGGGCCATGCTCGACCTGGCTTCCCGCTATCGCGAAACCTTCCTCTTCAATATCTGGCGCATGGGAATGAACTCGATTGAGAAGGGCGGCAAGGATTACTGGACGGTCACGCCCAAGAGAATTGCGGCGCTCGAAGCGGCGGCGGCGGCCAATCCACAGCCCGCGGGCGGCGGGCGCGGCGGACGCGGCGGTGCGGCCGCAGGCGGAGACGCTCCGGGCGGCGGCGGATTCAACGTCCGCACGGTTCCCATGGAGCTTTACAACACCGTCCTGCACGATCCGAAGATGCGCGATCCGCGCGGTTATATCATTCCGTCGGACCAGGCGGATTTCGCCAACGCCACCGAGTTCGTCAACGCTCTCCTCAAGACCGGCATCACCGTCCTGAGAGCCACTTCCGTGTTCCAAGTGGCCGGCAAGAGCTATCCCGCCGGCTCATACGTGGTGAAGACCGCGCAGGCATTCCGCCCGCACGTCATGGATATGTTCGAGCCGCAGGACCATCCCAACGATTTTGCCTATCCCGGCGGCCCTCCCAATCCCCCGTACGATATCGCCGGCTGGACGCTGGCGTTGCAGATGGGCGTCGAGTTCGATCGCGTCCGCGACGGCTTCGATGGTCCCTTCGCGAAGATCGGCGGACTTCTTCCCGCGCCGGCCAGTTCGATTAGCGGGCCTTCGGACCCGGCCGGTTACCTGATCAGCCACCGCATCAACAACTCCTTCGTGCTGATCAACCGGCTCTTGAAAGCCAATGCCGATGTTTACTGGCTGAAGAAGCAGGAGACGGCCGACGGTCAGGACCTGGGCACGGGCGCCATCTGGGTTCCCGCTTCGGCAGCCGCGCGCCCGTTGCTGGAGCGCGGCGCGAAGGAACTGGGGGTGGCCGTGCATGCCGTGGCCAAGGCGCCCGCCGGCGAAGCGCTGAAGCTCAAGCCCATCCGCATCGGCCTGTGCGACCAGTATGGCGGCTCCATGCCTTCCGGCTGGACGCGCTGGCTCTTCGAGCAGTACGAGTTTCCGTTCCAGGTGGTCTACCCGCCGGCGCTCGATGCCGGCGACTTGCAGAGTAAGTTCGATGTCCTGGTCTTCACCGATGGGGCCATTCGCCGCGGCGGAGGTGGCGGCGGGATGTTCGGCGCTCCCGACCCCGAGAGCATCCCCGAGGAATACCGGGGGCGAATGGGGAGAATCACGGAAGACAAGACGGTTCCGCAGCTCAAGAAATTCGTCGAGTCGGGCGGGTCCATCGTGACCATCGGAAGCTCCACCAGCGTGGCGGATCGGTTCGGCGTTCCGGTGAAGAATTACCTCACGGAGAAAGGCCCGGATGGCAAGGACCGCCCGCTGCCGCGCGAGAAGTTCTACATTCCGGGATCGCTGCTGAAGACCAGCGTCGACAACACCAACCCGCTGGCCTATGGCATGCCGCGGCAACTGGATATTTTCTTCGACAGCAGCCCGGTGTTCCGCCTGGAGCCCGATTCGGGTCTGAAGCACACCGCGGCGGTGGCCTGGTTCTCCGGTCCGGAGGTTCTGGACAGCGGCTGGGCCTGGGGCCAGCAGTACCTGGATGGCGGAACCGCGGTGGCCGAGGCTTCGGTAGGCGAAGGCAAAGTAGTGCTGCTCGGTCCGGAAGTGAATTTCCGCGACCAGCCGCACGCCACCTACAAGCTGCTTTTCAACGGCCTCTACTACGGCAGCGCGAAGGCGGCGGCGTTACCGTAGGGGCTTAGCCCGCAGGGCGAAAGATAATAGCCCATGGCGCGAGCCATGGGAAGGCAATCCGAGCGACCGAGCCCCGGTAGGGGCGGAAGAAGGACTGAAAATCGCCGTGCTGGCGCCGATGCCGAGCGCAATGGTTACCGCCGCGGTCAGCGCGAACGCCGGGCTCCTCCGCAACGTGCGCCATGCGAATGTAAGATCCTTGGCCAGCGTCAGGTTCAGCGCTCCGCCAGCCGCCCGATAGCCGGCGCGGTGAGCCGGAAAATGGTCCACTCGTCCATGGGGACCGCGCCCAGGCTCCTGTAAAACTCGATCGAGGGCGTGTTCCAATCGAGCACGGCCCATTCCATCCGGGCGCAGCCGCGCTCCATGGCGATGCGCGCCAGTTCGCACAGCAGCGCCTTGCCGACGCCGCGGCCGCGCAGCGCGGGGCGAACGAACAAGTCCTCCAGATACAACCCCCGCCGGCCTTGCCAGGTGGAGAAGTTGTGAAAAAAGAGGGCCAATCCGGCGCTCTCGCCTTCGACCTCCGCCAACAGCACTTCGGCGGCGGGCCTCGCGCCGAACAGCGACTCGCGGAGAACCGCTTCGTCTACCGGCACCTCTTCGGGGCGCGCTTTCTCATATTCGGCAAGCCCGTGGATGAGATCGAGAATAACCGGAATATCGTCTTCCACGCCCGGTCTGATGTGTATGTCGGACATTTGGCTGGTGGTGCCATTCTAACCGATGGGGGCCGGGTGCGGGATGAGTCGGGTGCGACTATACGCGGTGCTTGGTGGCCTTGCGCGGCTTGACTTTAGAGGCCTTGGACAGCTTATATCCCTTGGACTTCTTGGCAGCCTTCGTCCGCGCCTTCTTGGCCTTCTTCAAGGCCTTCGAGCGCTGTACGGCCGGCTTCTGCTTCGCTTCCATGCTGGCCGATAAGCCGAAGCTCAGCGCCAGCGCCAGCGCCAGTGCGCGCCATCTCATACCCCTATGTTACTGCGCGATGCGGGCAAACCACAAATACCACTTTAGGAAGCTTACCGCTGTTAACAAGATGCATACCCAGGAAGCGCCGCGCCAGAGTTTCTCGGTCCAGGAGCCTTCCCAGCGGGGCAAACCCGCCAGGTACGCAGTCCCGAAGCCGGCCGCCAGCCCCCCGATGTGGGCAGCGTTGTCCACGTGAAGGCCGGGCAACAGCCCGAACAGGATGATGTAGATCGCCCAGCGGATGTACGTCTGGCGGATGGAGCTGCCGAGCGGGTTCTTGTGGCGCACGCCCAGCGCGATCATGGCGCCGATCAAACCCATCAGCGCGGCCGAGGCGCCCACGGAAGGAGCCGGGCTCCAGACCGCGCTCGCGTAGAAGCCAAAGACGGTGGAGACGAAATAGATTACCAGCATACGGCCCGCGCCGTAGATTTCCTCCACCTGGGCGCCGAGGTCGAACAGCACCCAGGAGTTCATGAGGATGTGGAGCAGGCCGCCGTGCAGGAAGCCGGCGGTGACCAGGCGCCACCACTGGCCGCTCGCCAGCCCCGCGTTGTACTTGGCGCCGAACGCCACCAGCGTCCCAACGTCGATATTCCACAAAGCCTCTCCGTTGCCGGCCCGCATGCTGAACAGCGCGGTGGCGAGGAAGAGCCCAAAATTGATGACCAGGATGACAACCGTATTGAAACGCGCATGCGGGATGATCCCGCCGAGGATCGCGGCAGGGTTGCGGCGATCGATGGCGCGGGTGCCCACCGTCTCGTTGCAGTAGGGGCAGGTACGGTCCTTGTTCGTAATGAATGCCCGGCAATGCGGGCACATGCGGCGTGAATCCATCTGCACCTATTCTACAACCGCGCCAAAGAAGTCTTGTCGCGGACGTATTCTGCTACAATCTAAGATCTTGCATGGCGAAGACGGAGCGCGAGTATCGCGAGGATATCGTCCAGATCGGGCTATTGATGTTTCAAAAGGGCTGGGTGGCGGCCAACGATGGCAATATCACGATCCGGCTGGATGCCGATCGTATCCTGGCCACTCCGACCGGCGTATGCAAGGGGATGATGCATCCGGACGATCTGATCGTCATGGATACGCAGGGCAACAAGATCTCGGGCCGCGCCCAAGGCACCACCGAGATCGGCCTGCACTTGACGATATATAAGATGCGGCCGGACATCAGGGCCGTGGTGCACGCCCACCCTCCGGTGGCGACCGGCTACGCGACGGCCGGAAGGCCGCTCGACCAGGCGCTGTTGCCGGAGGTGATCATCGGGCTGGGCTGCGTTCCGCTGGCGGACTACGGGTTGCCCGGAACGCCGGCGCTGACCGAGGGCATGCTTCCGCTGATCCCCAAGTACGATGCCCTGCTGATGGCCAATCACGGCGCGGTATGCTACGGCGAGGACGTCTACAAGGCATACTTCCGCATGGAGACCATGGAGCACTTCGCGCGCATCGCGCTGGTGGCGGAGTTGCTGGGCGGGGCCAAGGCCCTGCCGCGGCAGGAAGTCGATAAGCTGCTGGATGCGCGCACGCGTTATGGCGTGAAGGCCAGGAACTCCGGGGAGCCGGGTTGCCCGGTGGCTTCCGACGATTCGAGCGCAGGCGGAGAATCGAGATTTTGCGTGACGCGCGCGGAGCTGATCGCCCTCGTGGACGAGGCGGTCAAGGCGCGCGGTTTGGCTTGACAGTGTTTTGGGAGAGCATAGATGGGTGAAGCGTTAGGAATGATCGAGACGCGCGGCTTGGTGGCCATGATCGAGGCCGCCGACGCCATGGTGAAAGCCGCCAAGGTAAACCTGGTCGGCTGGGAAAAGATCGGATCGGGCTACGTGACCGCGATGGTGCGCGGCGACGTGGCGGCGGTTCGCGCGGCCACCGATGCCGGCGCCGCCGCGGCGCGGCGCGTGGGCGAACTCATTTCGGTGCACGTCATCCCGCGCCCGCACCAGAGCCTGGAAGACGTTCTGCCGATCGGCAAATCTCAGGCGCAGAACGCCGGCAAGTAGCCGGCTCGAGAGGCTTCATGATTCTCGCCCGCGTGGTGGGCACCGTGGTTGCCACACGGAAAGACCCCCGTTTGGAAGGCTTTAAACTGCTCATCGTCAAGCCGGTTTCTCCGGAAGGGAAGGACGAAGCCGGCTACGTAGTGGCCGTGGATACTGTAAGCGCCGGGATCGGTGAGCGCGTCATCACGGTTGCCGGAAGCTCGGCCCGCTTGGCCGAAGGCTGCAAGGATAGGCCCGTCGACACCGCCATTGTCGGTATCGTCGACGAAGTGCACCTGGACTAGCTCATGTATCTGGGCCGCGTGGTGGGTTGCGTCTGGTCCACCGTCAAAAATCGCAATCTGGAGGGTCAGCGGATGCTGGTGATTCAACCCCTGACTCCGGAACTCGCCAACACCGGCCAGCGGCTGATCTGCACCGACTGCACCGGGGCGGGCGCCGGCGAGTTGATCTACTGGGTCCGCGGCCGTGAAGCCAGTCTGGCCCTTCTGCCGGGCGAGCCGGCCACCGACACCACCGTGGTGGGGATTGTGGATTCGGTCCACCTGAAATCGGCGGCTGCGCCGGAGCCGCCTCCCCCGGCCGCGCCCGCGCCCGCGGCCAGGAGCCGCAAGCCGTCGCGGAAAGGCTAGGTCATGCTGATCGCGCGAGTCATTGGAGAATTGGTGGCCACCTATAAGCACCCCAGCCACGAAGGGAGCAAGATCCTGATGGTTCAGCCACTCAACCTGGATGGCACCAACCGCGGTGTCGCCGTGGTGGCGCTGGACGCGGTGGATGCGGGCGTGGGCGACAAGGTGCTGGTGACCACCGAAGGTTTCTGCGCATCCACCTCCGTGGGCCGGCTTCTACAACCCATCGACATGGCGGTGATTGGCTTTATCGACCAGATTGAGCTGCTGCCGGGCGTGTCCTGAGCGCCGGCTCCGGCGCGTGATCAGCCGCGCGGCCAACACCAGGCCGAGCACCAACTTCATCAATTCCAATCCCCAATACCAACTGTGCAGCACCCAAAGCTGGATGCGCTCCCCGGAGAGCGCATTGGGAGGAACAAAGTCGATCATCCGGCCGAGGGAAATCATTCCCGGCGTGAGCAGGAAGCGCTGGACCAGGACTCCGGCAATCATCACCAGGACCAAGGAAAGCGCCAACTTGTTCTCGCTGGTTGCGAACAGCACGAAAAAGAAGAACAGCGCTCCCAAGACGATCTGCGCCGTTTCCCAATTCTCGAGAGCCCGGCGGTTCTGCTCGGAGACCTGGTAGCGAAGCAGCAGGCGCGCCTCGGCGCGGCCGAGCGCTTTGAACTGGGCCGTAGCCACGGGATGGGGCTGGGCGAGCAGACGGTCCACCGAGCTGAGGCTTTCGGCGGCCACCCAGGCCATGAGCAGTCCACCCCCTATCCATAGACCCAGCAGAAAACATGCCAATCGGCTGGAATTCATGATGAATACCTGATTCTATCGCGTCAACCGGGGCTCCCCGGGAAAAATCACTGCCTGCCGATCTTGGTGCCGATGAGTTCTCCCGAGACGATGATTTCCACGCGCCGGTTCTGCTGCCGGCCCGCCGCCGTGCCGTTGTCGGCCACCGGCATCGACTTGCCGAACCCCACCGCGATCAAACTGGTTTCCGGCAATCCCTGTCCGATCAGGTACTTCCGAACCGAATTCGCGCGCTGGTCCGAGAGTTTCTGGTTCAGTTCATCGCTGCCCGTGCTGTCGGTGTGTCCTTCAATGTCGAGATTCAATCCGGCGTGAGCGAGCACAATACCCGCCAGCCTGGCGAGCTTTTCCCGCGCGATCGGACGAAGGTCGAACTTCCCGGTGTCGAAGAGCACATCGGCCATGTTGATCACCAGTCCGCGCTGCGTGTCCCGAGTATCGAGGATACGGTTGAACTGCTCCAGTAACTGCGCGCGGAGAGCCTCGGCGGCCTTGCGGGCTTGTTCCGCTTCGGCCAGGGCTTGGGCTTCCCGTGCGTCGGCCTCGGCCTTGGTTCTGGCGGCCAATGCCTCCGCTTCGGCCTTGGCCTGGGCCAGCGCGTCAGACTCGGCCTTGGCCTGGGCCGCCTGCGCCTCGGCTTCCATCTTGGCTTTTACGGCGGCGAGTTCCGCTTCCGCCTTGATCTTGGCCTCCCGGGCGGCAGCCAGCTCGGCCTGGCGCTGGGCTTCTTCATCGGCCTTCTTCTTGGCTTCGGCCGCCTCGGCGGCCGCTTTGGCCTCGGCCTCGGCCTTGGCTTGGGCCGCCGCGGCCTCGCGCTCCTGCGCGATGCGTTCCTCCTCCTGGCGTTGAGTGGTCAAGGCGCGCGCGTCTTCGGCGAACTGCACCGCCTGTCTCGCGGCGGAGACAATCTCCTGATTGCCGGCCTTCCGCGCCAGGGCATCTTCAGCCTTCTTCAAGCTCTCGTCCACCTTGGCATAAATGTCCGCCGCGTATCGATCCGCGCCACGCGACCGGGCGATTTCCGCGGCGTTGCGGGCTTCGTACATCTCCAATGGAACGTGCTTGAGGTCCAGCGATAACGCCAGCGGATTCCCCAACTGCTCGTACTGGGCGCGCGCCATCAACTTGTACTCGTGGACCAGGAAAACCTCGCCTTTGGTGTTCTTCCCGATCTCGTTTTCCAGCACCAGAACGTCGCTGGGCTGGCGAACCGAGAAGTACGGTTCCGCGGCGACGAACAAGGAGAAGGCCTGCAACTGGGTGCTGGTTTTGAGCTTGCCTTCCCCGGCGTTGCCGATGCGGATTTCGCCCAGGTTGTAGGTGCTACCCTCCGGGGAGACGGCCCACAGCACATAGGTCAGAAACCCCGCGCCGAATCTGGTTGGTTGCCCCAGGCCTTTCACGTCCGCCTCGATGTATGTCGCCCCAGTCTTGGCCTCGACCTTTGCTTCGCCGTGGGCTTCCGGGATGGCGCCCGTCGAGATCAGGGCGATTTTTGTCGCGCCGCCGCCAACCCGGTAACCGATGGCCTGGACCGGCTTATCGAATTGATTGGCTGGCGGTTGATTGGCTGGGGGCGCATCCTGCCAGGTCTCGCCAGCGGCAAGGCCTGCCGATAAGCCAATAACCAAGAGTGGGAACAATGGCGCGATGGGACTCTTCATAGTCGCTTCCTTTCGGCCCGCGAGTCTATTTTAGCCGGAATCGCCGATTCCCGCGCGGGGGGATACTGAAGAAGATGAGTCAGGCCGCGGAAGCTTTTGAACTGACCATAGCGGTGGAGGCGGCGGATATCGACCAACTCGGCCACGTCAACAACGTTACCTACCTTCGCTGGGTGCAGGAGGCCGCGGTGGCGCATTGGACGGCTGCCGCGCCCGCCACAGACCAGGCGAAACTGCTGTGGGTAGTGGTGCGTCACGAGATCGATTATAAGCAACCGGCCTTTCTCGGCGACCGGATCGTCGCCCGGACATGGGTGGGAAGCGCCAGCCGGATTCGGTTCGAACGCTTTACTGAGTTGCTCCGGGCGAGGGACGGCAGCGTCCTGGCCAAGGCACGCACCTTGTGGTGCCCCATAGATAGCCGGACCGGGAAGCCGGTCAGCGTCAGTCCGGAGGTCCGGGCTTGCTTCTCCGTCGAGGCCTCGCCTCGTGATGCGGGTCGAGCCCTGCCCCGCTAATCGCCGCCAGCCCGCCACGACTGTGTACCTCTGGACCGTGACGGAACAGGCCAAAGCGGAGTTCGGCGGTGAGTAGAGGTTCAGGCCGGAAAAGCGCGGAGGAACTTCGTCAGGCGCTCCATGGCTGGTTCGAGAATGGAAGGCTCGGCGGCATAGCAGATTCGGACCGAACCCTCCCCGCCGGCGCCGAAGGCCACGCCTGGGGCGAGGCCGACCCTGGTCTCCTCCAGGAGGCGCTTACAGAAGGCGAAGGAATCGCCCAAGCCCTGGATGCGCGGGAACAGGTAAAACGCGCCATCGGGCTTGGGGACGGTCACGCCGGGGATGCCGCTCAGCGCATCCAGGCAAAGATCGCGGTTCCGCTCGAGCCGCTCGATCATTTCGACGAGCGGGCCCTCGCCCTCCGCCAGGGCCGTTTCGCCGGCCTTCTGGGCGAAGCTGGGCGCGTGCGAGATGATGAACTCGTTCAACTGGGTGGCCTTGGCCGCCAGGTCCCGCCGCGCCACCAGCCAGCCAACGCGCCAGCCGGTCATGCAGTAGCTTTTCGAAAACGAGTGCACCACCATCACGGCGTCGTCGCGCGTGGCCATCCGCAAGATCGAGGGGACGGGGTCGCCGAGGCGCGCGCCGGCGTAGTACAGCCGGTCGTAGACCTCATCGGCCAGAAGCCAGAGATCGTGGCGCCGCGCAAAATCGAGCAGGCGCCGCTGGTCCTCTTCGGTGGCCACCCAGCCGAGCGGATTCGAGGGTGAGGTATAGATGAGCAGGCGCGTGCGCGGCGACCGGGCGGCCTCGAGCGCGTCGAAATCCACGCGGTAGCGGTCGCCCGAGAGCGGGTGCGGCACTTGGCACACGGCGGCGTTGGCCATCATGACGCTGGAAGCGCCGTTGGGCCAGGCCGGAGTGAGCACCAGCGCCTGGTCGCCCGGATCGAGCACGCAGCGGATTCCCACGTTCAGGGCTTGCACTCCCGAGGCGGTGACCACGATTTCGGTCGACGGATCGAGCTCCACCGCATGCAGCCGGCGGTAGTTTTCCGCAATGGCGCGCCGCAGGGAAGGCAGGCCGGCATTTTCGGTATAGAAGGTGTAGCCGTCCCGCATGGCGCGGATGGCGGCCTGCTTGATGTAATCCGGCGTGGGCAGGTTGGATTCGCCGAAATACAGGCGCAGGACTCCCTCCATCGGCATGGCGATTTCCGCCAGCTCGCGAATACGCGAGTGGGGCACGTTTTCCACGGAGCGTGCAATGTGTGGCATAACCGATATTCTCCCACTGGTTGGCGGCGAGACGTGCCTCGCCCCGGCAGAGTGTCGTGATACCATGAACATTCGATTCCATTTGAGGTTTTCGTGGCTAGAATCACCCGCAAAGAACTAAAGAGCGATAAGTTTGCCCAGGAAGTCGGGCTTACCGTAACGTTCTTCGAAGATCATAAAGAAGAGATCCTCCGCTATGGCATGATCGCCGCGGTGGTCGGCCTGCTAGTCGCCGGCTACGTGCTCTATCAACGGCACGAGCACGGTGTGCGGGAAGAAGCGCTGACCAAGGCTATCCAGGTTCAGGAGGCGCCGGTCGGGCCCTCGGCCAACGGAGGTCTCAGCTTCCCCACGCAGGAAGCCAAGAATCAGGAAGCCCTGAGAGTGTTCACGGATTTGCGGAACAAGTACGCCGGGAGCGACGAGGGCGGAATCGCGGAGTACTACCTGGGCGCCATCCAGGCGGACCAAGGAAAGCTGGCGGAGGCTGAAAAAAGCTTCCAGGAGGTAGCTCGGAAGGGCGACCAGAACTACGTCTCGCTGGCCAGACTCTCGCTGGCCCAGATCTACTTCGCCGATGGCCGCTCCGATCTGGGGGAGAAGACGCTGCGGGAATTGATGGCCAAACCCACGATGTTCGTTTCCCAGGGACAAGCGGCGATCACGCTGGCTCGCTATCTTGCGTTGAAGAAGCCGGCCGAGGCGCGCAAGCTTCTGGATCCGCTGCGCAACCTGCCCGGGGCGGTGGGCCAGGTGGCTCTTCAGGCTTACGGCGAGATTCCTCCGCAGTAGGCCGGTCGGTCCTGCGATGCTGGCGCGCCTGCGGTTTGCGGTGGAGCGAAGCCGGGGCCGGCGCTACCCTGAACCCGAACATCCCTACCGCAACGCCTTCCAGCGCGACCGCGACCGCGTAGTCCATTCCCGAGCCTTCCGCCGGCTGGAGGCCAAAACCCAGGTTTTCACATCCAGTCTCTCGGATCATTTCCGCAACCGCCTGACGCACACCATTGAAGTGGCCCAGATGGCGCGCACGGTGGCGAAGGTGCTGGAGCTGGATGAGGACTTGACGGAGGCCCTGGCGCTGGCGCACGACATCGGGCACCCCCCGTTCGCGCACGCCGGCGAGGAGGAGTTGAACCGGCAGATGGAGCGCTTCGGCGAGAAGTTCGATCACAATCTCCACGCGCTACGCATCGTGGAAAGTTTCGAGCAGCGGTACGCCCGTTTTCCGGGGCTGAACCTGACGTATGAAGTGCGCGAGGGGATGGTCAAGCATTCGCGCGATCTGACCCCCGGCGAGAGCCCCGAACTGGATGCCTACCTGCCCGCTTTCCGCCCTCCTTTGGAAGCGCAGTTGATCGATCTTGCCGACGAGATCGCCTACAACACGGCCGATCTGGACGACGCTTTTTCCGCCGGCATGTTGTCGTCCGAAGATGTCGCCGATTGCGTTCCGCAATACCGCGCGATTTACGAGGCCATCGAAATCGAGTTTCCCGGAGCCACCGGGCGCGAGCGCTTCCACGAGGGCCTGCGGCGCCTGATCGATGGGTTGGTGACGGGCCTGATTGAAGGAACCGCCGTCCGCGCGCGGGACGCGGCTGTGGCGGATGCCGGCGAGGTGCAAGCGTTTCCACGGCGCCTGGCGGCGTTTACCGCGGAGGCGGCGGAGACCAGCCGCGCCTTGAAACAATTCCTGTATGCCAAGGTGTATGCCTCCGCGGCACTGGGCGAGGACCGGCGGCGGTCCATGACCATGATCGGAGAGCTTTTTCGGTTCTTCCTCGACCACCCCGATCGCCTGCCGCAGCCATACAGCCAACAAGCGCTGGCCGAGCCCGCGCATCGCGTGGTGTGCGACTACATCGCCGGCATGACCGACGCTTTCTTTCACCGCACTTACGAGCAAACCATCGGACCGGGATGAGTCTGGTACTGGATGCCGAAGGCAAAGGAAGCGGACGGTTAGGCCACGCGCCGGGAAGGCGATTTCTGGAGTTCCTGCGTCATCCAATCCCACCATTCCGGATCGCGGGCTTCCTGGCAGAACATCTCCAGATCGTCCGTATCCGAACCGGCGACATCAAGGGCGCGAGTGAAGAGGGATTTGAAACCTTCAAAATCCAGCCGGCCGGACAGAGATAGATCGTCCAGTTCGCGCCCAATGGCGTTCAGCACCTCGTTGCGTTCTTTCTGGGCGGCGTTCATTTCCTTCCAACCAGCCGGAGAATAGCTTCAATCATATGATACCCCTCCGGGTCCTTGTCTGATGCGAGTCCTCGAACCGGCATATCGAAACCGAATCGTACCACTATCGCCGGTGGTCTGACCGCGAGATTCGGTGCTGCCGGGCAACTGCTTGCTGACGCGCGCGGCTCCGATCCGGGCCACGACCGTGAGGGAGTGGTTTTCCGCGAAGGCACGAAGCCACGCGGTCGCAGAACTGATTTCGGTATGCGTTATATCCAACGCTGCGCCCGCCGCCGCATGAGGACGCGCCTCGACCTTTATACTAGGGGAATGGCTTGCGCACTCTGCGAAACCCGGCGTCCGCGGCGCTTCTGCCCGGGAGTACGGGGCGATATCTGCACCACCTGTTGCGGCACGGAGCGCGAAGTCACGGTGAGCTGTCCGCTGGATTGCGAATACCTGCGGCAGGCGCGCAAGCATGACAAGACGCCGCCCATCGACCCCCAGCAAGTCCCCAATCGGGACATCAATGTCACGGATGAATTCTTGAGCGAGAACGAGAAGCTCCTCGCTTTTCTGTCCATGACCCTCACGCGCGCCGCATCCGACACGCCGGGGGTAGTGGACTTCGATATGCGGGACGCGCTGGACGCGCTGACCCGCACCTACCGCACCCTGCAAAGCGGCGTTTATTATGAAAGCCGCCCGACCAACCCTTTGGCGGCGCACATTTGCGGAGTGGCGCAGGCCGGCATCGCCAAGTTTCGGCATGACGAGACCGAGAGTCTGGGGATGACCAAGACACGGGATGCCGACATCCTGGGCCTGCTGGTCTTTCTGCAACGCTTCGAGCTGGACCAGAATAACGGCCGGCGTAAGGGCCGCGCGTTTCTCGATGCCCTGCGCAGGGTCTACGCCGATGAAGGCGGCGCGGCGCCTCCGGCGGCATCGTCGTCGCTGATCCTGCCCTGAGGCGGCGACGCGAGCGCTCGGGCAGAGTTGACGGTAAGGCTCCCCGAACGCTACAGTAGGATTGTTCACCTTCATCCGGCCAACCAGTCCCCATCGTCTAGCCCGGCCTAGGACATCGCCCTTTCACGGCGGTAACAGGGGTTCGAATCCCCTTGGGGACGCCATTCATTCCGAAAGGCTCACCGCAATCGGATCGTGTGGGCCTGGAATCATGGTAACGCCTGGGTAACAAAATTCCCCGAAAACGCCATCTAATCGCTTCACCGCCTCACCCAGGAAAGCAGGGCTGAGATGCTGATATCGGGCAGCCATTCTCAGATCCTTATGCCCCAACAGTTGGGCAACCGTGTGAATGTCCGCGCCTTGCATTCTCATCCAGCTTGCCGCTGCATGCCGAAGATCGTGAAACCGGAAGTCCTGGATGCCGACCTTTCGGCAAGCACGGGCAAACGCAACACTGATCCGTTCAGGGCTGATGCCACGAAACAACAGGTCCGTGGAATTGCCCTCCGGCACAATGACGCGTTGCAGGGCAGCCATGGCCAAATTGTTCAAATACACGATTCGGCCTTCGCCGTTCTTCGTCTGAGGCAACAGCAAACGGCCATTTGCGCTGTCGACATCGAGTTTCCGAAGCCCCAGGATCTCTGAACGCCTCATGCCGGTTCCCACTGCCAGACCCACAATCGGTTGAAGCCAGCTTGGCTTGTCTGAAGCACGGCCTTCAATTCCGCAGGCTGCAAGTACCGTACTCGCCCCGCTGGAACCTTTGGCGACTTCACGCCTTGTGCAGGGCTGATCGCCGTGATCTCAGGTGCTTGAGGATGTTCAGTTCCTTGAGAACGCTGTGAGGCGAGGCTTTGCCGCTTCGACTAGTGACGTTGACGTACCTCTGACTGTCCACCCTGCGAATATCGGCCACCTTGCCAGGGAAGAACGGTGAGAGGAGATCTTTCACGATTCCTGATTCTCTCTGGTACGCCTTCGGCGTCAGCCGTGCGTGCTGGTAGAAAAGGAACCGCTTTGCCACCTCCCCGAAGGTTTCCTCTCCCGGCGGACTGAAACCGAGAATCTTGGCCTGTTCCACCTTCAGCAATTCGGCTGAACGCATGGACCTTGCTTGAGCTAGTGTTTGCGCACCACACCACTGAGGAGAGTAAGCTGGGCGCTGTGAGCGGCAGTTGTGCGAAGCGCCAGTCAGGCGCGGCGGCGCAGTCCCGCCAGAAATGCCGCGCCGATGGCGAGCATTCCCAGTGAGGCCGGTTCCGGAACGGCATTCCCCATCTCCGCCACAGCGTAGATCTCTGCGTCATAGAAAAATGTCGTGTCCTGGTAGTCATTCCACTTGCCGCCCCCCGGACCGTTGCCGCCCGAGAACCCGTTCCTTAGCACCAGAGTGTAGTCCTCGTTGTTAAAGTCATTCGGCTCGCCCGGATACCAATTGGTGTAAGTGGCGGCCAGACCCGTGCCAATCCAGAGGTACACGCCCTCGTTCACGCGGTCCGTCAATCCGATCCAGTAATTGTAATTCGCGCTGCCGAACTGCGACCAGATCCAGTCCTGTGTGTCCGCGGAATCCACCGTGGCGAGATGTCCGCCGTTGCTGGCCGCGTAGTTCTCCGCGTCGGTCCAGGAAAGCCCCGTGTTGCCGCCGGTCGCCGACTGGTTAGCCAGCAGGTCGTATAGATGCCCGTTGTTCGCCCAAACCGCCGATTGCACCACCACCACGCCGGCGAAAAGCGAAGGCGACGCCAGGACGCCCAATGCGCAGAGGGCAAGCGCCCCTCGAAGTGTAGTTCTCATCGTGAACGCCATACCTGCTTTTGCCTCGTCGTTTCGATATTGTCGCTCGGTCTTTCACGACAATCAAGCATCAATATCTTGAAATCCGGGTAGTTAGCCAGGATTTCCGTTTTGGCCTCCTGGCCCTCCAATGATCATACATCCCACCGCCCCAATTGGAGCCGTATCTTTCGTACTTTCCATTCCGCGCGACTCCGGCGTCGCCCAACCTCTACCACCCGTGCTTGTTCGTCCACCCTTCCACTGCATCACCAACGGCGGCCCTTGGACAGATGGGATGCTCTAACGCATACGATGGAGTCGCGGTAGTCGGGGGACTTGCGATCCCCGAACAACCCAACCGCAGTGGTGATGTGCACCTGGACCGCCTTCAGCGTTGCGGGCAACTCCAGAACTTTACGAATGGCGGCAAGCTCTTGCTCGTGCGTGATTGGGACCAGTTCCTGGCCAACGAAGCGGTACGCCGATAGTTCCCTTTCCAGCGTCGCGTTGCACTCCTTCGTAAAGGCGACAGTGTTGTCCGGAAAACGCTTGGTGAGGAATTCAATGAAATCGTATACCTCATCCCAGGGCCATGTGAAATATCGCCTCCGAAGTTCGGAGACTGAAACATTTGGATCGGCTGGGATTCTGTCGGCTGGTTCTTTGAAGTGGCGCGCCCAAAGGTTTAGCTCATTGCCGGTTCCATCCTTGCTCCCCTCAGATGCTCCGGCGCCAACGGTGAGAGCCGATCATGGGCGGCCTGAAGATTCTGGACACTTACGACTATACGTCTCTCCGGGTGTGAAATCTGGTAACGCTGGGGTAACAAAAAATGGCTGGTAACGCTTTGGTTGTGTTTCCATGCCGTTGATTCTAATAGCGTTATCGTGTTCGTTCGCCCTTTCACGGCGGTAACAGGGGTTCGAATCCCCTTGGGGACGCCATTCCGCACGTCCGCTGGTAAACTCGAAATTGGTGAGTCCTTCACCATCCGAGCGCACGGGCAGTGAATCAGAAGGATGACAGCGCGTGGGAGGAGGCGCAGCGCCGCTGCAGGCTGTCGGACGAAGAGGTCCGCATGGCCAGAGAACTCGGCTTCCAGCCCAGGTCCCTCATCAAGAACATTCCTTCGCCGTCCCAGCAATGGAAGGCGCCAGTGGGCGAATGGGTAAGGGCGCTCTACGAAAAGAAGATCGGGTCGCGTAAACAGACGGATAGCGCTCCGGCCGCGCCTCCAGTGCGAAACCAGGTGATCGAATTCCGCAACCCGGAGCATCCCTGGCCCGACAAGCCGCACATTCCCGAACTGGTTCTGTACGACCCACCCGACTTCGAAGGCGATGAAGACGAGGATGTGAATGCCGCATGGGACAAGTACGCCTTCCAGGACAGGTTCGAGCCGCCAGAGGAGCCATCCGAGGAGGACATCGACGCGGAGAACACCCGGGGGCTTCGCCGCCAGTGCCTGTACCGCTGGGCCGCACAGTCGGTCGCGATAGCCATGGGCAAGTTGCCGGAGGTCCGGAAGGTGGCGGCGTTCGGGGCGGTTGCTCAGCCGTTGGAAATGGAAGTCCCGCGGTCCCGTGAGTTTCGCCGCTACCGGATTGAGGTCCTGCACAAGTGCACCGACCTGGATCTGGCGGTCTGGACGGCCAACCTGCCGGGTCTCAAGGAATTGAAGCGCGCGATGAGTAGCGGCCTATCCGTGGTCGAGAACACGGCGTGGGGAGGCGTCGCCAATCACCAGGTGGATGTCCATATCTTCGATGCCGAAAGCGGGGCCTACCGGGGACGGTTGTGCGCTTTTGGGCAGTGCCCTAAGCCGCGAAAGATGCAGTGCCTGGTCCCCGGTTGCGGGGCGCAGCCGTTCCTGCAGCAGTTCGAAAGATACCGGTTCAACTCCGCGCAATTCGAAGGCGAGCCGAAAGTCACGCTGTTCGACCGGGCCAGCGGGTTCCTGGTGCGCCCGCCGCGGATTGATGCCAAGCCGGCCCGATTTGTGCGTCGCCCCAGGAAAGACGATGAGGGTTTCGACGACGAGAACGAGGACCCGCCATTTTGATTATGTTAAGATCGCTCGCATGAGAAGAGTGGTAGTCTTCGTCTTCCTCTTGTCTTTTGCGGCCGTTTGCAACGGGCAGACCATCCTGGCCGTCGTGAACGCCGCATCTTACACCACCAACGTCGCCCCGGGGACCTATGTGGCAATCTTCGGTACCGAGCTTGCTCCGGGACCGATGGGCGCGCCGTCCGTTCCGCTTCCGGTTCAACTCAACAACGTCTCGGTGACCATCGCGGGCAAGGCCGCGCCACTCTCTTATGTCTCGCCCACGCAGGTCAACGCGCTGGTCCCCTTCGATGCGGCCAGCCTCACCGGAACTCAGAAAGCCACCGTTCCGGTGATTGTGACAACTCCATCGGGCGCCAGCCCGGCGTTTAACGTGACCCTCACCAGAAACGCCCCCGCGATATTCACCAGGAACGGCGCCGGCACGGGAGATGCCCTGGTGTTCGATGCGTATTTCCAACCGGTCTCGGCCGTGGGCGCTAGCGCGATCGTGATCTATGCAACCGGGCTAGGGCCGACCAATCCGCCGGCTTCCACGGGAGCTCCCGGCGCTTCGTCGGAACCGCTCAATCGGGTTGTGGACCCGCTGTCGGTGGTACTCGGACAGAATAACGCGACCGTCCTTTACGCTGGACTCGCCCCCGGGATGCAGGGTGTTTATCAACTCAATCTCGCGCCCAACCCCGCTTTGGGTAATACTTTGTTGCTATCGCAGGGCAACTATCAAAGCAATCTCGTCACGGTTCCGGTACCCGGAGGGACCAATGTGGCGAACATGACCGCATCGATTGACGGGCTGTATCCGGCGTCGGGCGCGATGGCGACAACATACGGAGGCGGCAAAGCCACCAGCGGGCCGATTGGGTTTTCCGCTCTTCTGCTGGCCGGCACTTTCACGACGGGTTTTGACATTCTGCCCACCGCGAAGCCGTTCCAGGTGTTCGCGACGGTGACGGTGCCGAACCAGACAGGCAACGTCTTCGCGGTGATCGCCATCGATCCCGGGAATAACGGCTGGCAGGCCACTTACGCGGTTCCGGCGACACCCTCCCGATTTTGGGATTTCTCAAACGCCTTCTCGAGCGCCGGCTCGGGCATTGTCATGGATTTCCTGTCCGGCTATCCTATGCCGGGGAACGTCATCCCGATGAGCCGAGTGGACCCGATCGCCGCCACTGCCATCGGCATCTTGCCTCAGGCCAATGCGTCGGGCACGTCCGGCGCCAACAGTGCGTTCTTCTCGTCGGGCTCTCTGCCGACCGACCATCATTTCAGGATAGGCGGCGGGTTCCTGCCGCAACTCTCGAACTTTGGCGGATTTACCAACCTTACCCACGTTTCGGGCGATAACTCGGCGACCTTCCAGTTATTCGTCGATAACCTGCTGGTGGCCTCGAAGTCCGTGCCTTTCACGGTTTATTGAACCAAGGGGCAAGCCGCCTACTTCTTGATATAGCCGACCGTCTGCGCAAGCGTAATCCGCTGGTCCGGCCGCAGGTTCAGGGCTTTGCTCAGCTCGGCACGGGGCACCGACCCGCGCACCACCGTGCCCAGGCCTTCGGAGGCGCAGAACAGGTACACGTTCTGAGCGATCAACCCGGCATTGGCGTTGGCCGTGGCGGTCTTGGCGTTCTCGTCCGCGCCTCCCATTTTGGAGAGGTCGGCCACGTAGACCAGGTTCAGGGGCGCTTCTCCGACAAATGCCACGGTGCCCGTGACCTTCCGGAGATCGCCGGTCACCACCGGCTTGAGGGCGTTGCCCTTGGCGTCGTATACGTAGGCGCCATCCGCCGTCACCACGTAGACCTCGATTTCCTGCTTGTTCGATGCCGAGGGCGCGGTGCGGCGGCCGTCCTCGCGGTTGATCCCCCAGCCAGCCCACAACAAGCTCGAAAGCATCTGCGGCGAGAGCTTTTCCGGGCTGAATTCGCGCGTCGATTTCCGTTCCTTGAGGGCCTGCATCAGCGGCTTGCCGCCGCTGGTCTGCGGCGCCGGCAGGGCCACGGGCTTCAGATCCTGCGCGAACAGCCCCGCGGGAACCAGCAAAAGGGCAAAAAAAGACCTGGACATCGGAGTTCTCCTTCTTCCGCAGTATAACCGCCGGCGCTACTCCACGCGCAACTGAATCCGCGAACCATCCGCGCCCCCGAAGTACACGCGCTCGAAGGCCTTCTGAAAATCGCCCGAGAGCGCCTTCGGGATCTCCATGAACTTCTGCGGATTCCGGTCCGTCAGCGGGAACCACGAACTCTGGATCTGCACCATGATCCGGTGCCCCTGCCGCCAGGTATGCGCGATGTCCGGCAGGAAGAACGTGATCCGCTCCGGCTTGTTGGGCTCGAACGGCGCCGGCTTCTCGAAGCTCTTGCGGAACTTGCCGCGGAAAGGCTCGCCGCGAATCAGTTCCTGGTACCCGCCCATGGGCGCGCTGCTCGCCGCTGCCGCCGGCGGCGCACCAGGCGCAGCGGCAGGCGCGGGAGTGTTGTAGTCCGGATAATCGCCCGGGAAAACGTCGATCACCTTCACGTCGAAATCCGAGTCCGTCCCGGTGGTCGAGACTTTGAGGTCCACCCCGATGGGCCCGAACACCGAGACGTCATGGTCCAGCGGCTCGGTCTTGAACACCAGCACGTCGGGACGCATCGCGGCGAACCGCTGGTCCTCGGTCATATAGGTATTGAGGACTCCCTGAACGATACGGCCGACGTACGGCACCGGCTTGCCCGGGTCCGACAGGTACTCTTCGAAGCCCCGCTCCGCCGGCCGGCTCCACGCGAGCTTGCCCTGGGCATCGAGGAAAAGGTCCGTGGCGCGCGCCTCGCGCGGCGGCCAGGCGTCGAAGCGGCGCCACTGGTTCATGCCCGTTTGAAACACCCAGGCCTTGGGAAACTTGCCGTCGCCGCGGCCCTTCAGGTAGTGGAGGAAGAACGGAAGCTCGATTTGCTCGCGGTAGTATTGCGCCGTCTTGGAGGCGAAGTTGATGTTGCCCAGCCGGTCGCCGTCGCCGCGCGCAAAACCACCGTGGTTCCAGGGGCCCATTATGAGCATGTCGGCCGGCGGCGTGTGCTGCTCCATGAAATCGAACTGGCGCA
>PLMF01000330.1 GCA_003142355.1 Bryobacterales bacterium | reverse complement strand
GAACTTCTGGGCTACCTGGTGCGTGCCTTGTATCCAGGAGATTCCGGGCTTCAACAAGCTACACCAGCAGCTCGGAGGGAAGGGCGTGGTGGTGCTGGGGGTCTCCCTGGATGAAGAGGGAGCGGAGCGGGTGCGGCCGTTTCTGAAGAAGCATCCCATGGACTACCTGGTGGCGCTGGGTTCGGAAGCGGTCTCGAAACAGTACGGTCTCGGCGAATCGCTGCCGGTTACCATAGTTTTCGACCGTTCGGGGAAACAGGTGAAGCGGTTCGAAGGATTCACCGCNNTCCAGGGCATCCTCGACTACCCCGCGAGATCCAGGTGCACAACCACCGTGATGCCCGGCGGCCCGGCCCACTGTTCCCAGGTGAACCGGACCGGCAAGTCCGCGATGGTATCCGAGGCCATCGCTTCACTGTCCAGCCTGGAAAGCGGAGAGTTTGGCGCGGCGGCATTCGCCGATGCCGCGGCGTAGCCCAGGCGGGCCTGCAGCGAATATCGCTTGTCCGCGGCGAGCCGCACTTTCAGGCTATGAAAACGCCCATCGGCCGCCACGCCGGATGGCGAGAAGCCGAGCACGTACATGGTTTCGGGCACCATGCCCAACCGCCGGAAGCCCAGTGCCAGATCGTTGTTGTTGTGGCAAAACGTGCCTCCGGTACCGGAGGCCAGGACCGCCATGGCGCTGTCCTGCGCCTGCGCCACCCTCTCCGCGTTCTTCGCCTCCACAATTCGTTCGCGTGGCAGAACCCAGCCTGCCGGCGCGGAAGCGTCACCTTCCGGGATCACTGCGTAAAGCCCCTTGGCGTCCAGAGTGTTGATCACCACTTCCGCGTGCAGCGCCTTGGCCATCAAGCGATCCTGGTCGACCTCCAGGTTGCCGGTGAGGAATCCCGTGGAGGCCAGCAGGATCATTCGCTCGCCCGGCAACTTCGCCATGCCGCCCACCAAGCCTTCAATCGCGCGCAACGTGTTCTTCGAGTTCTTTTGTGTGTGTTCCCAGATCGCCTGGGACATAGAGGTCACCTGATTGGGCGGGCACGGGGCTCGGAGTCCCGCTGCTGTGCCACAGTGACCACCGTCACGCGGTCGCCTGGGGCCGGGGCGGTCTTGACAAATCGCTCGGCCGCTTCCTTGACCGGCTTCAAGGAGAGTGGGTCCATGTTCAGATCGTCGAAGCAGAGGGCCACGAAGCGGGGCCGCGATTCGCCCTTGGGTCCCACGGGCGCTGCCGGTACGACGGCCGGCTTGGCGCCACCATCAGCGGCCACCGGTGATGTGAAATGCCGCTCCGAAAAGGCCGTGAGGGTCTGCCTGACCCCGGTGTCGTAGATTTCGAAGTCATTCCTGGTGAGACCGGCAACCGCGCGGTGCTGCCCGTCGCGGACCACCACCGGGACTTCCACCACATCCACCTCGGTGCGCAATTTGACCGGCGTTGGAGGCAGGTAGGGAACGGTCCGCGCGTGCATTTCGCCGGGAGGAATGGATTGAGCAGTCGCGAAGCCGAGACAGGCGAGCGCGGCCAGTACCGCCAAAAAACTTGCGGGCGCCCCTACTCGAGGCGCCCGCAAACCACAACCGCGATGTAACACCCGCACCGAAGTCTAGAAGTACAGCTTCAGAGCCATCTGGATCAGGCGCGGGCTGGTGAATGACGTGATTTCCCCGAACGTGCCGCTGGAAAGGCTGGTGGTGGGGCCGTTCCAGTTGCCGTGGTTCATAATGTTGAAGAAGTCGGCTCGCAAGTCGAGCTTCCAACGCTCGCCCACGGTGAACCGCCGGGTCAGAGCCATGTCAAAATTGATCTGGCCCGGGCCATAAAGGGAATTGCGTCCGAGATTGCCGAACTGGCCGCTGAACGTCGTGCAGGCCGCGTTCGATCCTGCACATGTGAACGACGTCGGGTTGAACCAATACGACGGGTCGCCCGCCGCAGGCGAGTGTACCTGGTCTGGCGAGAGCACGTAGGGACGGTCCAGCCCCTGGCCGCTCAGGGAAATGTCCTTGCCGTCGGTAAGCTGGATGGGGTGGCCGGTGTTCAGGGCGATGACCGGCGAGACCTGCCAGTCTTTGGTGAGCAGCTTGGCGGCTCCGCTACCCAGCCCGGGGCTCATGGCTACCAGCGTGGTGTTGAAAACCTGCCGGTGGTCATAGCCGCAATTCCCCCGTTCGCCCGTGGCGCGGTTGAGCGAATTCTGATAGACGGTGCCCGCCAGTTCTCCCGCAAAGTCCCACGAACTGATGCAATGACTCCAGCCGTAATTGCTCAAGATGGTGAAGTGGTTGGCGAATGAATGCTCGATCGAGAGATTCAGGCCATGGTACTCGGAGTTGGCCCCATCGTCGGTCTGCTGGATCTCACCGTAGTACTGTCCCGTCGTGGGATTGAGCAGGTACGTCGGGCGCCGGTTGTTGGTGTTTGAAGTGGAAGCGCCAGCGATGGTGCCCACGGCCTGATTGACGTCAGTCGAGCCCCAGATGTGCCGGCCGGCGTTGCCCATGTAGTTCGCCTTCACCACCCAGTTGTTGGCAAGCTGCCGCTGGTAACTGAGGTTCCACTGCATCATGTAAGTGACCTGATTGTTGGGCGGAACGCTGATGTACTGGCCTTGCGGCGCGAAGACCGCGACGCCGGGGAACGGGTCGCCGAACGTGCCGTCTGCTTTCTTATAGGCCGCCCACGGATTGGAGAGCTGGCCGCTGGTAAGCGTGATGGAAGAGACATACGGCGCATTGGTGGTCCAGCGCTCGGGATAGAACAACTCGGTGGTGTCGTGCAACATACCGAACGATGCGCGGAGGGTCTGCTTGCCATCGCCTTTCGGATCCCAAACCAGGCCGAGCCGGGGCGAGAATACGTTCCAATGGGCCGCCGTGAGAGCCTTGCCGTATGGGTTCTGCTGGGTATCTCCCGTGAAGACCAGGCCGGCCGGCGCCGCGGGATAGACTGAGCTGTGCCAGCCCTGCGAAAACAGAGGCCAACTGAACTGGTTGCCGCGCCCAAACTTGTCATAAGACGGCACGGACGGCTCCCAGCGCACGCCGAGGTTGATAGTCAAATGGGGCGTGGCGTGGATGGCATCCTGCGCGTAAGCGGCGATCACCGTCTGGCGCAGGTAATCGGAAATCACGTTACCATCGGTCAAGCCCGACAAACGGCCGATCAGCAAGTCCGCCAGCCCGTCGCCGCTGGTGCTGCCGTTGAAGGTCCACTGGCCGTTGGACTGCTGGTTGTTGTAGGAGTTGAACTGGTCCTTGCGGCCATCGAAACCGAAACCGATCTGGTGCCTGCCGCGGATGATGGTGAAATCGTCCGCCACCTGATAGGTATTGATGTCGAAGTTCGCCAGGGCGCAGGTGCCGCAGCCGATGGCAAACCCGCCTCCGGAGTAACCGCTCACGGTGAGCTGTGTATAGTTCGGAACATTGAAGAACATGTTCACGCCCACATCCTTCAGGCTGAACAGGTTGGATGCGGACGAGCGGTTGTCGCGGCGCCGGTCGAAGGTGGCGTGGAAGGAGTTGACGGCACTCGGACCTATGGTATACGTATCGCCGATGGTCATGGTCTGCGACCGGTCCTGGTTACCCGGCGACCCGGTGGTCAAAGCGTTCTTTCCGTCGAACAACGACAGCGCCAGGTAATCGTAGATAAAGTAACGGCCGTAGAAGACGTTCTTGCTGCTGACGTTGTAATCGATGCGGCCGATATATTGATCGTCGGGGTTGTTGGCCAAGTAGCCGTAAAGGTAATTCCCGCAAGGATTCGGGGAAACCGGGAGGTAACTGGAGGCCAGCTTGATTCCCGCCGGATCGAATGAGGAAACCGGGATCTTGTTGCCGGGGTACGGGGTGCCGCTGGCGTCCTTCAGCGTTTTTGCCGAAGCCAGGCAGCCGCCGTTCGCCTTGGCGGCGTCCAGCACGCTGAAATCGCCCTGAAGCGCTGCCGCCGTCGGCACGTAGGCGGTGTTTTGGCTTGGATCGCTGCGCTGCCGGGTACCCTGGTAGCCACCGAAGAAGAAGAGCTTGTCCTTGATAATCCGGCCGCCGGCGGTGCCGCCGAACTGGTTGCGCTTCAGCGAGTCGCGCGCCGGTTGCAGCCCGATTACGCCCTTGGGCCGGGCGTTCAGGTCGGCATTGCGGAGGAAATAAAAAAGGTCGCCGTGGAAGCCATTGCTGCCCGATTTGGTCACGATATTGACCACGCCACCGGGATGCAACCCGTATTGGGCCGGCAATCCGTTGGTTTGCACGTTGAATTCCTGCACCGCATCCGGGAACGGAATAGGCAGGTTCACGTTGCTGAACGCGTCGTTATTGTCGCCACCATCCAGCAGGAAGTTGACCCCGTTGGCCGCGCCGCCGGCCACCGAATACTGGCCCGAACCGTTGGATCCCTGGATGTTCTTGCTGCCCGTCAGGTCGCCGCCATTGAGGTTCATGTCGGACGTAGAGAAGCCGGTCATTCTCAGCAAGTCGGCGGGATTGCGGCCATTGAGCGGCAGGTCGATCAGCCTTTGCTGGTCGACCACCTGCGCGATGGAATTCTCTTTGGTTTCCACCTGCGCGGCGTTGGCGGTGACCTGAACGCTTTCAGTCACGGCGCCGATCTGCAGGCTGACCGGGATACTGCGGTTACTGGCCACCTCGAGCATGATGCCCCTCTGCACGTAGGTCTTGAAACCGGGAGCAGCGACTTCGAGTTGGTAGTTGCCAACCGGCAGATTGGGGAGCGCATAGCGGCCGGTCACATCCGTGGCGGCCGTGCGCACTTGTTCTCTGTCCAAGTTGGTGGCTTTGACCTGCGCGCCGGCAACTGCCTGGCCGCTCGGGTCGGTGACGTATCCGTCGATTTCCGCGACGGCCACCTGTTGTGCCCTGGCGACCGGCGCCAGAAAGCCGATCACTGCGAGAGCAAGCAAAAGTATGGCTGCGCTGTTTTTGACATTTGCAAACGACATAGTCTGTTAACCTCTTCTGCCCCGCGACTTTAGAGTCCGAAGCAGGCGATGGTTAAGAGTATAAAACACCGCACTGGAGATGTAAAGACCCTAAAGGATTATATCCTCAGCCGGATGTCGATGCATGCCGGCCCACGATGCGCCTTGGATGCGGCCCGGGCGGGTACACCACGTCTTTGGGGGTAGTTCCGGGCGCTGGGCAGAATCGGGTGGAACGTCGCCGCAGGGGGTGCGTACAGGGGCGACGCACGCGCGGGTGCAGCGGATACACTGGACCTATGAGCACTGAACTCACTCGGAAGAACGTACCGGCACGGCGTCTCGTTCGCGGAAACACCATGGCGTTCCCACGCGAGCTGCGCCAGGCGATTCCGGATCTGCACGCCGGCCGCGTTCTGAAACTCGATTCCATCAACGGACGAACGTCGGACATCCCTGTGTTCAGCCCGCCCGTCGAATTGAGGCTGGTGGTGAAGGAAACGGGCAAGCTCAAGGGCGAGTTCGTGGTGGTGATGGGTCTTCAAATCGACGCGGCGCGCAAGCTGGCTGCCACGCTCACAGAGCTGGCGGATCAGGCGGAACAGGCTGCGGCTGCCCGCGGCCCGCGCCCTGAAGAAGCGCCGTAAGCTTGCCTTGCAGAACCTCGCCGGAACGGTAGTACGCCACAAAGACGAGTATCGAAAACACCGCGACGCCGACTCCAATCAGCGAATCGCTGAAGGCGTCGTAGAGCCCATGCAACAGAGCCGTGCTCGCCAGTCCCGCTAACAGCAGGCCTTTTTCGACGTGACGGTTGACCGACCCCAAGGCGATGAAATAAGCGAAGATACCGGCCCACACCGCATGCAGCAACGGCAACGTGATGAGCCGGGCCAACTGAAGGATCAGGTAATCGCCGAACCCCAGGCGTCCGTACGAAAGGCCCAGCGCATACGAAATCGAGTACTTGGTCGCTTCGGCGATTCCGAAAGCGAAACCCGAAACACAGCCCAAGAACACAATGGTGTTCAAGCTACCCGGATTTCGCTTGTGAAGATAGAGCCACCAGATTGGCAACGCCTTGGTAGCTTCCTCGACGATCCCCACCCCCAGCACGAAACCAAACAGTTTGCCGGCAATCGAGGCGCTGGTAGTAGCCGAATAGAGCGAGCTGATGAAAGGAAGCTGCTGCAGCACCAGCACGAGGGATATGCCGACCACCATGGTAAACAGCGATACTTTGGCGATGGGCGCGACGGCCAGCTTGGGCATCAGCATGAAATACAACACCACCGCCCACATCAAAGCGAAGTAGACGCCAAAGACAAATGCGATCGCGTTAAACGCCACTTGAGCGCTGGAAACCCAGAACACCAGAAGGAGAGGAAACAGCGCCATCGCTACGAACCACCTGACCCACAGGAGATTCCACGGCTTATCCACGATCCACTCCCGGTAAGGAAACAGATTGGCAATGCCGATGTGTTTGCACTCCTGAATGGCGCTTCCAAAGAAGTTGCTCTGCGGGGAGGTTCTCTTCTGGAATATGGATGCACGATCGGGAACCGACTCCGAAGTCGAGGGGGGTTCCGGAGAAGTGGGCGATCCACACTCGGAGCAGAATCGTGTGCCGGGAACCAACGGCTTGCCACACATCATGCAGAACGCGTTCATTTCGACCTCCAGTTCCCATACCGCGGTCTCTTCCGCCACCCGTAATTATATGGCGGAAAAGAGGAGATCCGTCATAAGATTTCCATAGGTAAGCCCGCCTGATCGGCGTGCACCCTGTATCATGGTTAGGTTTATGGACAGACGAACCTGGTTCCAGTTGATTGGCATCCTCTCCGCCGCGCGGACGGGGTATTCGCAGCCGCCGGCGCCCCTGCGCGTCTCGAAAGATCAGGTGGTGGCGGCGCTGAAGCTGCTCGGTCTCGAATTCCAGGATGCCGAGCTCGACATGATGCTGCCGGGCGTGAACCGGGCGCTGGCCGCTTATGAGGCGCTGCGCAAGGTGGACGTGCCGCTCGACACGGAGCCAGCTTTCACGTTCCACGCCGGGCTGCCCGGCCGCGTGCCCGGAAAGGGACCGGCGCGGTTTGAAACCACCATCGCGAAAGCCGCGGGGGGGCGCGCTCTGCGCCCTCCGGCGAACCTCGAAGATCTGGCTTTTCTGCGGGTGACCGAACTGGCGCCGCTGGTGCGCGCGCGGGCTGTATCCTCGACCGACCTCACCAGGATGTACCTGGCCCGGATGAAAAAGTACTCGGAGAAGCTGCTGTGCCTGATCACGCTGACCGAGGACCTGGCGCTGGAGCAGGCCGCCGCGGCCGACAAGGAAATCCGGCAGGGACATTACCGCGGACCACTGCACGGAATTCCGTTTGGGGTGAAGGACCTGTTCGACACCAAGGGCATCCTCACCACCTGGGGCGCCGAACCGTTCCAGAAGCGGGTTCCCGGCCGCGACGCGACGGTGGTCGAGCGGCTGCGCAACGCGGGCGCGGTGCTGATGGCCAAGCTGTCGATGGGCGCGCTGGCGCAGGGCGGGCTGTGGTTCAAGGGAATGACGAAGACGCCGTGGAACACGGAGCGCACCTCGAGCGGCTCCTCGGCGGGCTCGGCTTCGGCGACGGCGGCGGGGCTGGTAGGCTTCTCGCTGGGGACCGAAACGCTGGGTTCCATCGTCTCGCCCTGCATCCAGTGCGGGACGGTGGGGCTGCGGCCGACCTCCGGACGCGTCAGCCGCTATGGCGCCATGGCGCTGAGCTGGACCATGGACAAGATCGGGCCGATCTGCCGCGGCGTGGAAGATTGCGCCCTGGTGCTCAACGCCATCCACGGCCCGGACGGGCACGACTGCGGCGTCGCCGGCGATCCGTTCCACTGGGAGCCGCGCAAGCCGCTCAAGAGCCTGCGCGTGGGAGTCATCGAGAAGGCCTTCGACAGAATTACCGGCGACCAGAAGAAGGTCTACGACCAGGCGCTCGACGATTTGAAGAAGGCCGGCGTCTCGATGACTCCCGTGGACTACACCGAGGACGGAGGGTCGATCCGCTTCCTGCTGGAGGCCGAGGCCGCCGCCGCCTTCGACGACATGACGCGCGATGGGCGCGTCCGCGAACTGCGCGGGCAGGCCGCCGGCGACTGGCCCAACAGCTTCCGCACGTCACGCCTCATCCCGGCGGTGGAGTACATTCGGGCGCAGCGCGCGCGCACCCTGCTCATCGAGAAGTTCGAGAAGTTCATGGCGGACTGGGACGTGATCGTCATTCCTCCCACGCAACTGCTGACCACCACGAATTTGACCGGGAACCCGCAGGTGGTGATGAAGTGCGGATTCGTGGACAATTTTCCGCGGTCCATCGGTTTCCTCGGAAGAATTTATGACGAGGGTTCGCCGCTGCGGGTGGCTCTGGCCTATGAACAGGCCACCGAGTGGCACAAGAAGAACCCACCGCTGGTGGCGTGAGATTCATTTCTTGGGACGAGTGGCGCCGGCTCGCGAGATTAGAGGGCAAGCTAAAGCATGCCCCACCGGGCGATTATCTGATATCCTCAACAACTACGCCTATGTCTCGAAAAATCATCCTCATTGTTGTGCTTCTTATGCTCGTTCCGCTGCTTGTCATAGCGCAGGAGCGAGTGGACTTGAATGTGATCCATAAGATCAAGGCCGCCGAGCTCGGTGCGGGCGGCGGAATGTTCGGCGGTGGCGGCGGCGGGCGCGGGCCTTCCAGGGTCATGGACATCGTGTACAGCCTGACCGACCGCTATGGACCGCGCCTGACGAATTCCCCGCAATTCCGCGCGGCGGGCCAATGGGCCGCCGGCCAGCTCAAGGAGTGGGGCCTCAGCAACATCCAGTTGGAGAAGTGGTCCTCGGACATGCCGGGTTGGCAGTGTACGTACTTCGCCGGGAGCATGGTCGAGCCCGTGTATCAAGCGTTGATCGGAGCGCCGGTGGCCTGGACCGGCGGGACGAATGGGGCGGTGACGGGCGAAGCCATACTGGCCGAGATCCAGACGCCGGCGGACATGGACAAATTCCATGGAAAGTTGAACGGTAAGATTGTCCTGACGTCTCCGGTGCTCGAGATTCCCTTTCCCACAACCGCATTAGCCCGGCGCTACACGGTTGCCGAGCTGGCGGAGCTGGTTCCGGAGATCATACCCAGCGGCGGGCGCGGCGGCCGTGGGGGCCGCGGCGGACCCGGCCAGCCGCAGATGACCATGGAAGAGCGGCAGGCTTTCCAGGGCCGTATGCGCACCTATCTGAAGGACGAGGGGGTGCTGTTGACCGTGACGGCCACGGCCAGGGGCGAAAGCGGCACGCTATTCGGCGGCGGTGCGCAGACCTCGACCCGCAACCCCAACGGGACCAGCACGCGCGTCCCACTGGAGACTCTCACGTCCAGCCAGCCCCAGGTGTCCATCACGGCGGAGCACTATAACCGCATCGCGCGGCTCCTGGAACATAACGTCCCGGTGAAGCTCCAGTTCGACATCCGAACCCAGTTCGACCCCAACACCGATTCCTTCAACGTGATCGCCGAAATCCCGGGCAACGCCAAGAAGGACGAGCTGGTGATGGTCGGCGGGCACTTCGATTCCTGGCACTACGGCACCGGCGCCACCGACAACGCGGCCGGCAGCGCGGTTTCGATGGAGGTGATGCGCATCCTCAAGAGCCTCAATCTCAAGATGGACCGCACCGTCCGCATGGCCCTCTGGAGCGGTGAAGAACAGGGGCTGCTAGGCTCGCGCGCTTATGTGAAGGAGCATTTCGCCGACCCCGCGGCGATGAAGCCCACCGCGGAGCATGATCGCCTCTCCGGCTACTTCAACATCGACAACGGCACCGGGCGGATCCGCGGCGTCTACCTGCAAGGCAACGAGATGATGCGGCCCGTCTTCGAAGCCTGGTTTGCGGCGCTCAAGGACATGACCGAGGGCGTGGTGACGATTCGCAATACCGGCGGCACCGACCACCAGTCGTTCGACGCCGTGGGGTTGCCGGGCTTTCAGTTCATCCAGGACCCGATGGATTACGACACGCGCACCCACCACTCGAACATGGACGTCTACGACCGCATCCAGCAGGGCGACATGGAGCAGATGGCGGTCATCGAGGCGGCCATCGTGTACAACGCGGCCACGCGCCCCGACAAGCTTCCGCGCAAAGAGCTGCCCGCGCCGCAGCCGGCCGGCGGGCGCGGGGGGCGCGGGGGCGGCAATTGAATGGAGGCACAGCACCCGGGGCCGGGCATGCCCGGCCCCTACCTTGGGGGTTCCCGTCCTCCTTCAAGCTGCTGTTCAGCGCGCTGTTGCGGTAGCAAAACCGCTACACCGTAGCGGTCGCTGTACGTAGAATCAACAGGTTAGCGGGGAATTTCCGCTACGCCGTAGCGGTTTTTGCGCGGTGAGCGCCAACCCCAGGGTAATCGTTGCTCTCGTCATGCGGCGACCGTGAAAGGCAGTCACATAGATAGAGTGGGCTGAGGGGGGAAAGGTTCTCAGGAAAGTGGGGAGGGCGGAAAAACGGGATTGGGGTCGGACCTGATGCCGTTGCGTTCGTCTTCGGTGACGCGGGGCGACTTTCCCGCGGTACGCCGGATGGTGCAGGTTTGCTATTCTTCGCCGGTTTCGGTTCGCAGCAACTCCAACCACCAGGCTCTTAACGGATCGTCGTTCGGCGGCGTGAATCGTGCGGTCGATTCAATGCGAGACAGCACCGTCCGCAGGTCTTCGCGAGGGACGTTCTTCTCATGCGCCCAGCGATGAATTATCTCGGACGTGCGAAGGAGTTTCAGCGGCGGAACGACGCGCTGCTCCGCCAGGCGTCGCGCCTTCCTGTCGTCCGTTGCGACCGCCATGCCGCGCTGATGTGCGATGGCCAGAGTCATTGCCTCCCCGTCGTCCAGGTCCGCGGCAAACTCGACGTACAGAGCCTCTTCTTCTGGGCCGGCAAGGTCAACGTGCTTGAGAAAGCCCTCCTCAAGTAAGGGTTCCAACAGGATGTGCTCGGGAGCCTCGCCCGGCGCCTCGGAGCGCAAGAACAACGCCTCGACTCTCACTGCGCCGCAGATCCTTGCTTGCCCGCCGAATACCTCCAATATAGAGCGGGCGTGTTTGCTCGCCATCACGTTGATCAGCGTGGAACTGTCGAGAAGAGTTGGCTTCCGGAACATGAATGAAGAGGCTCAGCGGACTCCTAGCGGTTGAGCGAGGTCGAGGCCGGACAGGCCCGCAAACTCGTCCTGTTCGGAGTGAATCGTCCGCTGCATCTCCTCGACCCGCAAGCGAGCCGAGACACGATCCGTCCGCAAGTATCGAGCCAGTTGGCCTTCACTGAGTTCACCGCGCCGGTACGCCTCAACTGCTAAAGCTACGTACCGTCTTGGAAGCTTCTCCTGCAACGCCGGGATCGCATCAATGCCGAGAATTCGCTGCGCCTCCCTGGGCTTGAAGCCTTCGGCTCTCAGCCGATCCCACGTACCGGCCTGGAATCTTCGCAAGGTCTCCAGCCGCACGATCAAGGCCTGAACCGAGACCTGATAGAGATCGGCCAGACTCACAATGTTCGCGAGGTTTACTCCCGTTGCACTGGCCCTGGCCATCTCTGTGAAACGGCGCTCTAAGCCAGAGGCCGGCAACAGGAAATTCTCCGCGAAGGCGTCTGCAAGCCGTTCGATCGGCGCTCCCCGTCGCCGGACTTCCAGAACGGTGATTTCGGCCCGGTAGCGGTGCATCAGGAAGTGACCAAACTCATGAGCGAGCGACCACTGGCGCCGGTCGCGAGGATGGTTCACGTTGATGCCAATGCAGGCTCCGAGCGGGTCGTTGTAGGCAAATATCCCGGCAACAGGGGAAGGCATTGGATAGTAGAAGATACGCAAGCCGATCTCCGTCTCCAAACGCTCCCGGAGGCTTCCTACCGGGCCGTCACCCAGGCCCAGGCGGTTGCGCTCCGCGGCTGCAACGTAGGCCGCTACCTGCTCGAAGCTCCCTCCGCTGGTGTCACAGACCGGAGGATAGGACGGGGACGAGGAGACACCAGTGATTCTTTCCAATTCCGCGTAGTCCTCCGCCAATCGCTGCAATTCCACCGTGGCTTGCTCATAATCCGTGTGCGCCTCCAGAACCTCTCTTTCGGTAGCGCGAAACTGAGGAACGAAGCTCTCGGTAATCGCACGACGACTGACGAACTCGGAGACCGGGCGGCCATACAGGCCAGAAAACTGCAAAAGCTCGGGAACCGCGACACGCCGCTCGCCTTTTTCAATCGCAACAACGGTGGTTCTGGCGAGTTGCATCCGCTCCGCGACGGTCTGTTGCGTCATACGCGAAGCCTTCCTGGCCTCCTGGAGTCGTGCACCAAGCACCCGGGGATCCATTTGATCGAGCATCGGTCGATCCATTTCAGGCCGCCTTTCGCTGCGTCTCGGCGAGGGAAGCCGCCGGAAAACGTGTCCATTCATCGCAGTGCCGGCGATAGAGTTGAACCAGTCGATCCGCGGCCAAGTCCGGAGCCACCCCGAGCTGGCGACAGATCGCCTCCTGCGCCGCGACTATGTCCGGAAATCCCCTCCCCCTCACGCTCCAGGAGAAGCGGTCTCCGTCTGGCATCTCGCATACCTCCAATTCGAGAATACATTCATATTCTGACATTGTCAACACAGATTTGATATATTTTGATTAAATGTCAGCAACGCCGCATCTCACGCGCTCATGCGGGCGCGTGGCAATTTCAAAGAAGACGCTGAGGGTAGGCATTTCCGCTACTCCGGGAAGACCAGCGGAAGCGAACGGACGATGCGCACGGTCTCGAGGCTGACGCGCACCACCTGCCCCACGAGGCGGACGATGTACTGCGGATCGTCCTCGCGGTTGGGGTCGGACTTGATGCCGCTGCGGTCGTCCTCGGTGACGCGGTACTGATCCACGACCCATTCGAGCGCAGAGCGGTTGCCGAGCCGGTACTCCAAGGTCGCGGGTGGAATGCCGGCCAGCGTGAGCGAGGGGTTGACGGCGAGCGCGGTCTTGTCTCTGTTGAGCCGCATCTTGTCTTCGACGCGGTAACTGAGCGGGTACGCCGGATTCTCGACCCACTCAAGCGGCCACGGTTCGAGGGTCTCGTACTCGACGTGCAGGCGGGCCAGTTCGCGTCCGGCGGCGGCGAAGGCGGCGAAATCGGGAGCGAAGGGGATGCGCGGCAGCTCGCGTTTGAGGTTGTCCGCGAACTTCTCCCGGTACGCCGGATGGTGCAGAACGCCGTAGATGTAGTGGAAGATGTCCCACTTGGCGATGGCGGGGTTGCGGTAGTGCTGGCGGAACTTTTCGAGGGCGGCGTCGGTGATGTTCTCGCGGCGGTTGGAGCCGTCGGGGGAGTAGGTGTAGAAGGGGAAGGCCTGATGGCCGTCAACCGACGCGCACAGGTGCAGGTCAGGGGTACATGCCGCCAGCAGGGCGTTGAGAACCGGCGCGCGGTAGCCGATCTGGCTCACGGCGATAGCACGGTTTTCCGCCGCGGCAACTGGAAAGATCCGCGGAAACTGGTACAGCCGATCTACCAACTCACGGCTGAGATACACGAACCGCTTAGAAAACGGACGGTAAAGTCCCTCCCGCAACTTACCTTCATCTAATGCGGCGTAAACGCCCCGCTTGAGGTTCAGCTTGAGCGTTTCGCTCCATTGCACGCGGTCATACTTCACGAAGGCATCGACATCCTTCGGCTTACCAGCGCGCCGGTAACGATCTACTTCGGAATTGTACTCCTCAATTAGCGCTTCCACGCGTGCCATCAGTGGCTCGCCGTGGAAGTCATAAACCACGGAGTCGCGATGGGTGGCGATACCCAGCGAGTACACCGTAAAGACCTCCCCAATGGGTGTCATGCGCTCGAATTCGACGGCGTGCTCGGGTACCAGCCACGTGTGTCCCGCATCAGGAGCCAGCGTTCGCCAGGGGGGGTGGGCCTGCGCTCAGCCACGCTAGTTTCTCTTCCTTCCGCCACGACTCCGGCACGCGGTGGTAGCGCAGGCGCTTCTCACCCGAGCACCGCACGGCCACCGTAATCCCAACGCCCACCTGAATCCCGAACACGTTGTGCGTCGTCCCGCTCAGTTTTGGGTTCTTGCGGACGTTGCCGTGCAAGTCAATATGGTCGATGTGCGTGAAGTCCTGCATCAGGTGCTTGCGCATGCCGTCGAAGGCGATCTGGTCCACGAAGCTGTTGTTGGAGACGAAACAGACAATGCCGTCGCGGCCCTCCAGCCTGTCGGTTGCCCAGCGGAAGAACTTCACGTATGGGTCGTTCAGCTTGCTTACACTGCTCGCCTTCGAGTCCTTGGCGTACGTGTCGTGAATCCGCCGGTCAACCACCGGATACTTCCGGTTCTTGTTGTTGTCGTTTTCGTTCAACTGCCCCACGTTGTACGGCGGGTTCCCGATAATCACCGTGATCTGCGCTTTGCGCTCGCGGTCCACGCGCTCGGTGTTGGCTTCGCTGAACATCGGCATCTGGCGGGCCTCGGCCAAGTCCAGGGTGTCCACGAAACATAAGCCGTCGAACGGTTCGTATTGGCCAGTCAACTCCAAGTACGCGTGCTCGATGTTCAAGGCCGCAATGTAGTACGGCATCAACATTACTTCATTGGCGAACAACTGCTCGCGGTACACGCGCGGCAGGTCGCGCTTCGAAATGCGCTGCATCAGATGCACGATGAAATTGCCGGTGCCGGTGCAGGGGTCCAGAATCACCACGCCGGGCGAGGAAAGCGACAGGCCGAACTCGCGCTTGAGCGCTTCCTCCACCGCGCCGCACATGTACTCCACAATCTGCGGCGGCGTGTAGACAATGCCGTGGGTGTCCGCCACCTTCACCGAATAGCCGCGGAAGAAACGCTCATAGATGCTGTTCAGGAATAACTGCTTTTCGCTAAAATCGGCGATGGTCCGGGCGGCGCTCTCAATGGCAAGGTAGAACGAATCCAAACTCTTCAGGTAGTCCGTGCGGCTGAAGCTCTGGCTCACCAGGGCTTCGATCACGCGCTCCACTTCGGCCGCGATGGCGTTACGGCGGGTGAATTCGGGGTTGTCGAAGATCGTCCGGAAGAGGCGCTCGGTGAGCAGGTGCTGCACCAGCATCTCATCCACCGCCTCGCGCGAGATGTTGGGGTTGAGCGAAACCTGGCATAGCGCGAAAAACTTGCCGAAGGCTTCCTGGAATGGCCGGTTGTGCTGGTGCGCCCCCGCGATCTTGTGCGCCAGGCCGCGCGCGAGGTCGGGGACGCGCTGGCCGAACTCCTCCACTGCCTGCTCGAATTCGCGGATCTCCGGCTCGGTGTGGGAGTAGAAACGGAACAGAAGGTCGGCCAGGTCGCGCGTGTTCGAGAGGTCGGCCCGCATCACCGGGGTGCGGTTCTGGTAGAGCACGGCGCGGCGGGTGTCTTCGAAAATCGTGTTGCCGAGGGGGTAGCCGCGGCGGATCTTGCGGTCGATCTCGCGGTCCAGGTCGTCGTGCGAGTCCTTGGATTCCCAGAAGCCGCGCGGCAGGCTGTTGGCGTCGAAGACCGTGCCGTCGGGGCGTATGCGGTGGCCGCCGGCCTTGGCGCCCCACTCGGCCACGAAGCGCCAGCCGTGGAGGCGCGCGGAATCCGCGAGCAGGCTCTCGAACGGCCGGCGAAGGCCGAGTTCGTTCTCGACACCTTGCCCGCGAAGGACACCCAGGGAACGCTGGTATTCGCGGATCAGCGGATGGGCAGGCGAAATCTGGGCGGATGGCCGCGTCATCTCTAATCGAGTGTCGATTGTAGCGCGAAGTAAGAGGGGGCAGCGCAGGCAAGAGGGCGCAATGCGTCAGCCTTGGGAAAGGGATGAACGGCCGGAAAGCCCCGGAAACGGGGCGTAAGAAGACTCGGACCCACGGCTAATACGCCGTGGGCTACTNNACTTTCTATCGCCCTTCGGGCTTATAAAGTGCGGCAAAAGGGAGACGTTCCTCGCTTCCGCAAATTGCGCGGTCGGGGCCAAAACAAGTGGCTCAGATTGCATGCAATTGAGAATAAATGGTTTATCTGCGTTCACCAGCGCCAGGGGACTGGGGGCAGGCATAATATCGGTGCCCGCTGTCCGAAAAAAAGTGAACTTTTGGCGGGGGGGCGATAACCTTTGGCGCTCGGTCAGCGTCTTCACCGTTGAAGCCACACCACAGTTGTAACGGGGCCCAC
>PLMF01000209.1 GCA_003142355.1 Bryobacterales bacterium | reverse complement strand
GACGCGCTGCGCTACAAGCCGCACCCCACGCATTCCACGGTGGACCGGTCCGTCAAGACCGTGGAAAAGCTGGCGCCGCGGCGCGCTTTTTTCACGCACATCTGTCACGACCTGGGGCACGAGCGCGCCGAAAGCTTTCTGCCGCCGCACATCCGGCTGGCGTGCGATGGTCTCGAAATCCTGGTGGGAGGCGTGGCCTGACGCATGAAGATCTACCACAGCCTGGCTGAGGTGCCCGCGGATTTCGGCCCGTGCGCCCTCACCATCGGCAATTTCGACGGCGTCCATTTCGGCCACCGCCGCATTCTTCGGCGGCTCAAGTCGCTGGCCGATGCCCGCGGCTGGAAGCCTTCGGTCCTCACCTTCGATCCGCATCCTACCCGGGTGGTGGCGCCGAAACGCACGCCCCGCTTGCTGACCTCGCCCGAGGCCCGCGCCGAGCTGATGCGGGAGGAAGGCATCGAACAGGTTTTGATTCTGCCCTTCACGCGCGAGCTGGCGGTGCTGACTTCCGAGGAGTTCGCGCGGCAGTTGCTGGTCGGCCGCCTGAACGCGCGGGCGGTGCTGGTGGGCGATAATTTCCGCTTCGGCCACCGGCACGCGGGCAACGTACGAGTGCTCGCGGAACTAGGGCGGAGGCTGGGGTTCGAAACCGAAATTGTGCACTCGGTGACCTGCCGCGGCCGCGTGGTGAGCAGCAGCGGGATTCGCGAGCTGATCCGGACCGGACGCGTTTCTCTCGCCGCGCGCTTCCTGCTGCACCCCTACGCCCTCGAGGGCCACGTGGTGAGCGGGCGCGGCATCGGGTCCAAACAGACCGTGCCCACGCTGAACCTGGCCACTGCCGCCGAAGTCATTCCCGCGCGCGGCGTCTACGTCACCCGCACCCGCCATCTCGAAACCGGGCGCGAGTGGGANNTCCATCGAGACTTTTCTGCTCGACACGCCCCCGGAACAGGCCGCGTCCGTCTCGGGCCGCATGCGCGTGGAGTTTCTCTGGCGCGTCCGCGACGAGCGCACATTCGATTCCGCGCCAGCGCTCCAGGCGCAGATCCTGAAAGACGTGCGCACGGCCCAAAGCTACCTCCGCCGCGCCAAGGCGTGGATCGGCCGGCNNTGCTGGCCGGGGACAACGCGCTGGTGATCGCCATGGCCGTGCGCTCCCTGCCCCGGCGCGAGCGCCGCATCGGGACGGTGTGCGGCGCGGCCGTCGCCGTGCTCCTGCGGATTGCGCTCACCTTCTTCGCGGCACAGTTGCTCAGCATCCGGTACGTGCAACTCGCCGGCGGCCTGTTCATCGTGTGGATCGCGGTGAAGGTGCTGGTGGATGCCAGCGCTCCTCCCGATTCGGCGCCCGCCCCTAAGCGCCTGTTGCAGGCCATCTGGTACATCGTGTTCGCCGATCTCACCATGTCCACCGACAATATTCTGGCCATCGCCGGAGCGTCGAAAGGCAGCATCGGCCTGATCGTTTTCGGCCTGTGTGTGAGCATTCCGTTGGTGGTCTTCGCCAGCAACCTGCTGGCCGACCTGATGGACCGGTATCCCACGACGATCTACCTGGGCGGCGCCATCCTGGGCAGAGTGGGCGGAGAGATGATCCTCACGGACCCGTTCGTAGTGGGAATTCTCCACCCCACCGACACCTTGCGCTACGTCGTGGAAGGCGTCTTAATTGTGGCCGTGTTAGTGGCCGGGAGACTGCTCAGTAAGAAGACACCCTGAGTGGCGCAGCCTCTCAGGCTGCCGTCTCCGCACTCATGCGGAGACTCTTTGTGCCCCGCCAACCAAGCGTCCCCATGAGTGGGGACGCGGCACGCAAGAGTGCGTGCGCCACGCCTACTTCGCGATCTTGATCAGCACCACGCCGTGCGACGGCACTTCCGCGGTGTAGCTGTCTGCAACGGTGCCCTTGTCCGCGTGCTCCCACAGGTCTCTGACGGCGTGCGCGCCCTCGATTCCGATGTCGCTAAACGTGGCCGTCGCCTTGGCGGCGGCGTCGCCGCGGTTGAATAGCCCCACCGCGTGGCCGCCATCCGCCAGGGGCCGCGCCCACACTTCGAGATCGCCGTTCTTGGCCACGCGAACGCCCTGCTTGCCCAGTTTGTCCTGGTCGATGGCGATCGCTTCCTTATTGGTGAGAATCTCCAGGATGCCGGGCTTCATGTCGCGCAGGTCGTTGCCCGACAGCAGCGGCGCGGCCAGCAGGCACCACAGGCTCATGTGCGTGCGGTATTCCGTGTCGCTCATGCCGCCGTTGCCGATTTCCAGCATGTCGGGATCGTTCCAGTGTCCGGGGGCGGCGTACTTCTCGCGGCCGGGTTGCTGGTCGAACCCGATATTCGACATGGATTTCCAGTTGTCGCTGATGTCCCCCGTGGTCCGCCACAGGTTGCCGCTCACCTTGGCGCCCCATTCGCCTACGTCGTGCATGCCGTACTGGCACAGGCTGTAGACGATCGCCCGTCCCGAAGCCAGCAGCGCTTCGCCCATCTTGGCATAGGCGGCCTGCATGGTGTCGGAGTCGGGCGCGTACGGGCGCGCGGCGCTGCACCAGTCGTACTTCAGGTAATCGATGCCCCACCGGGCGAAGGTCTTGGCGTCCTGCGCCTCGTGCTGGAAACTGCCCTCATACCCGGCGCAGGTCTTGGGACCGGGCGACGAGTAGATCCCCAGCTTCAGCCCTTTGCCGTGGACGTAATCCGCCAGGGCTTTCATGTCGGGAAACTTCGAATTGGTGCCGATATTGCCCTGTTGATCGCGCGCGCTTTCCCAGGTGTCGTCGATGTTGACGTACAGGTAGCCGGCGTCTTTCATGCCGTTCTTCGCCATGGCGTCGGCGATCTCGCGCACCACTTTGTCGTTCACCTGGCCGCGAAACTTGTTCCAACTGTTCCATCCCATGGGCGGGGTCCTGGCCAGCCCGTTATCGCGCACGGCGGCCGGCGCCGCGAGCGCAATCTTGGGCGGCGGGGGCGGCAGCGGCGCCGGCGCCTCGGCCGACGTGCGCGTGAACTCGATCACTTGCGGCGGGCGGTTGCCGCCAGTGGGCATGGTCAGCTTGAGCTTGCCGCCCTCCAGCACCGCGCTGTAGTTGCTGCGGCGCTTGGTGTTGTTATTGGCCTCGCGCTCGGCCACGAATGTAACCTGGGCGCCGCTGGCCGTGCCCTCGACGATGCGGTCCTCATATTGCGGCGCCAGCACGTACCCGGTTACCTTGCCGCCGCTCTCCACGTTCAATGCCAGAACGATTTCGCGCGCCTCGTCGTCCGACGAGAACTTCGCAATCCACTTCCCCGTAGGGCTTTGCGCGCTCGCCAGCGCCAATCCGGCCAGCAAGGCGGCGCATAAACGGAACCATCTCATAGCGATTAGACCTCCAGTTTCCAGGGTGATCGGTACTTGGCCTTCAAATACTGTTTGGCGTCGTGCTGTTTCACGGTGAACGCCTTGTCGTCCCAATCCAGCGTCATGCCGTGCCGCATGGCGAGGTTGGCGAGGACGCAACTGGCCGTGGAGCGCACGCAGGTTTCGATTTCGGCGATGGGTTTGACGCGCGTGCGTATGCACTCCAGAAAGTTCTTCCAGTGGGGCACGTTCATGTCGGCCATTTCCTTGTTGTGCTCCTCCACCGGATGCGCGCCCTTTTCGTTGGAGAGCATCGTATAGCCCCCGCGGTTCACCATCAGAGTGGCTTTCGTTCCGTGGAACGCCGTGCCGTAGGTGTCGCCGTAAACCGGGCAGGGATTCACCGTGCGGCTTTCGTACGACGCGATAAACCCGGGATAGCGGTACGTTGCCAGCATGGTGTCGGGCGTCTCCACGTCATCGTCGACGTAGAACTTGCCGCCCTGCGCGGCGACGGAAACCGGCATGGCCTCATCGAAGGCAAACTGGACGATGTCGAGCAAATGCACGCCCCAATCCGTCATGGCGCCGCCGGCGTAATCCCAGAAGTAGCGGAACGTGGACCAGCGGCCCTCGGCCACGCCCCAGCGGTTGGCATTGAAGGGCCGCTTGGGCGCCGGTCCGAGCCACAGATCCCAGTCCAGGCCCGGCGGCGGATCGGAATCCGGCGGATGGCCCCAACCTTCTTTCTTGGCCAAGTCGGCCTGAAACGTGCGGCAGAAGCTGATCTCGCCCAGAGCACCGCTCTTGACGATCTCGCGCGCCTTCTGAAAAAACGCGCCCGAGCGCTGCATGGTGCCGGCCTGCACGACGCGCTTGTATTTGCGCGCCGCCTCCACCATTTTGACGCCCTCTTCCACGTACACGAAGGAAGGTTTCTCGACGTAGACGTCTTTGCCGGCCTTGCAGGCTTCCACCGTCATGTAGGCGTGCCAGTGGTCCGGTGCGGAGATGCACACGGCGTCGATGGAGCGGTCGGCCAGGATTTCGCGGAAATCTTTGTGGGCCTTGACTCCGGCAAAGCCCAGCCGTTTGGCCTGCGCCTCGGCGCGCTCCAGCGCCGGTTGGTAGACATCGCAAACCGCCACGATCTCGAAGCCCGGGACTTTCGCGGCGTACCCGACATTGCCCGAGCCCATCCGGCCCACTCCGATGAACGCCACGTTCACTTTGTCGTTGGCGCCTTTGATGTTGCCGGTGAACAACGACGAGGTCAACGCGGCGCAGCCCGCGACTTTAAGAAAGTCGCGGCGGCGAGTGGAATCTTGTGCCATGTTCTCTGTTGTAGCAGGTTTTGGCGATTCCCCTGACACCGCCGCGGTCCGGCACGAGATGCGCTACCGATTCAGTCCCATGCGCCTCTCGAGCGCGCGAAATCCGGGGGAATTCCGCATGGGCGCGTAGACGGGATGAACCGCCAGATTGAGGGCCTGAAATTCGTGCCGGTCCGCCGACCGCTCCAACCATTTCACGGTGTTCGGTTCATCGCCCAGGAACGCATACACCAACGCGAACCACTGCATGGCAACGCCGGAATCCGGGTACTTTTCCTCGAAGGGACGAATCAGACGCAGTGCCTCCTCCCGGCCGCCGGCTCGGGCGCACGCCATCGCCTCGAAAACCTGGGCCTGCGGGTAACGTTGTCTCAGTTGTCGAAGGATCGGCAAAGCCAGTTCCGGATGGCCTTCCTCGATGTAAGTCAGTCCAATCATGCCCTGGGGCCCGATCATCTTTGGGTATTCGGCGGCTATCTGTTGAGAGATCTCGCGAGATGCCGCGAAACGTCCCTCCAGGTTCCGATCCAGAGCCACATTCATCCGCGTCGAAGTAGAGAAAGCATCCCGGTCAAGCGCGCGCTCGATGTGCTGCTCCGCTTCCGAAAAACGGCCGCGAAAGATCAGCAGAAATGCGTAGTAGGTCTCCGCCGTTGCGCTGGCGGGACCGGCAGCCGCTAATTGGAGTTCCCGCTCGGCCCGGCCCCAATCCCAATCGTATTGCATGGCTAGAGCTGCCAGCATGGCGTGGGCGTCCGTCAAGCTGGGGTCCAGTTCCAGTGCCTTATGGAACAACTGTTCCGCGCTCTTGCGCTCCGCCTCCGTCTGGTAGGAGATCCCCGTCGCCGCCAATTGATCGTATTCCGCCACGGCCAGGCCGAAGTACGCCGTGCCGTACTCTCCGTCCAGGTCGATCGCGTGCTGGAACTCAGTCTCGGCGCGCGTCAAAGACTCGGTGGTCATCTGTTGCGTGTCGTAGCGCGCCTTCATTACGAAATCGTGCGCTTCGGCGTTGGGGACATGCCTGGCTTTTGGAACCTTCGCCGCTACCCTCAGACCTCCAGCTATGCCCGCCGCCAGTTCCGACTGGACCGCGAACAGGTCCGAAGCTTTTCGTTCGTAGGTGTTCGACCACAGCAGGGACCCGTCCGATGTGCGCTCGAGATGAGCGATGATCTTGACCCGGTCGCCAGATCGTTCGACGCTGCCTTCGAGTACGTTGGTGACGCCGAGCAACCGGCCTACTTCCCGAACATCCAGCGTCTTCCCTTTGAACTGAAAGGCGGAGGATCGGGCCATCACCCGCAACGTCTTGATTCGGGCCAGTGAATCGGTGATTTCGTCGGTCAGACCGTCGGAGAAGTACTGGTTGGCTGGATCGCCGGTCAAATCCGTGAAGGGCAGGACCACGATGGAAGCCAGCGATTCGCGCTGAGAAAAGCCGCGCCACGCAATGACTGCGCCGGTAATACAGAGGATTCCGGCTGCCGCATACACCCACCCGCGCCGTCGCCGGGCTGGAGCGTCCCCCGCATGTTCGGTCTCAATCGGCGCGGTGTCGATTTCCACCGGTTTCCGCCGAAACACGGGCACGTAGCTTCCGACGGGCAACTCAATCCGGACCTCGGACTCGGCTCCGCCGGTTTCGTAGTAGTGAGCCAGCCGCTTCCGCAGCCGTGCCGCTTCCTGCCTCACGACAGGGTCCAGACGAGGGTCCCAGGAGGCAGGACGGCCGAACACTTCCGCCCCCAGGACGCTCTCTTTTAGGAGATGGCCTTCTCCGCCGAGAGCTGTTTCCACCAGATGCCGCAGGAATCGGGACGGCCGCTCGGCTTTGCCAAACGCCGCGCTCGCCACCAGGCTGTCGAGTGCCTCGATCACCGCATCATGCGGAATCTCTGCAGCTCTCTCCGCCTTCGCCTGTCTGCCGGGATCTGGTTGTGCAGGCATTTTTCGACCGCCCACAGTTCGGAAGCCTCCACGCTACACGTTTTTTCCGCGGGATGCAAGTCCAGCAGGGACCGTGACTTACGCCATGCGTTGCTATGGTAGCACTACCCCTTGCTACTGGTTTTCTCCTCGGTCATCCATTACCGTTGATTCTGCTAACGGATATTTCATCAAGGCTGGAGGTCAATATGCGATTTCTGCTCCTGGCTGCGCTATCGGCAGGGCTGGCGACTGCCGGTACCTTTACCTACAACGATTTTTCCAGTGTGTCCGGGTTGACGCTCAACGGCGCCGCGGCGCAAGCGGGGAGTGTTCTCCGCGTGGTGTACAACGCGGAAAGCTTGGCAGGTACTGCCTATGAGACGACGCCGATTGCCTTCGACGCCGCCACCGGCTTCAGCACCGCCTTT
>PLMF01000083.1 GCA_003142355.1 Bryobacterales bacterium | reverse complement strand
CTCCTGCAGCACCCGCAGCAGCTTGACCTGCGTGTACGCGCTGAGCTCTCCGATCTCGTCGAAGAAGAGGGTTCCGTTGCCGGCCTCTTCCAGGTACCCTTTTCGCCTGGTAGCCGCGCCCGTGAACGCTCCCTTTTCGGCGCCGAACAACTCCGCTTCGATGAGTGTATCCGGAATGGCCCCGCAGGGAACGGCGACGAATGGGCGTTCCTTTCGATTGCTCAGGTTATGAATCGCGCGGGCGATCAACTCCTTGCCGGTCCCGCTCTCACCNNCGGATCAGACCGTAGACCACCTGGAAGCGTGCGCTGGAACCGATCAGTTGGTCGCAGCCGGAAGCAGTCAACGATTGGCGTTCCTGTTCCAGCGCCTGCTTTAAAACGGCGAATTCATGCGCCCGGCTGACGACAATCTTCAGTTCCGGCAGGACCGGCGGCTTGCGGATGTAGTTGTAGACGCCGCGCTCGACCAGGTCCATCGCCGTGGCCTTGCTGTCGTCATCTGTCATCACCACCACAGGCACGCCGAAATCGCGGATTTCGTCGAAGAATTCGAATTGCTGCTGAATCGGGAAGGAACTGGAATTCAGGTCCAGGATGAGGACATCGCACTGCCCCTGAGAAATGAGTTCCCTGACCCGGTCCCGGCGCCGTTCGAAGAAGGTAGAGAACCCGCTGCCCAGGGTCGGCGCCAGAAGGGCTGCCAGATCGACGTCTTCCGAATGTAGCAACAGACGAATCATGGGTGGCCGGGCGACCCGCGCGCAGGAGTGCCCCTCCCCTCATCTCCCAGACTCCGAGCCATCTGTCCGGTGAAAGTCACTTCCGGTAAGCCTCTTTCATGATCGCGGATATCATTGGAACGCACAAGTAATGTCAGAATATAGGCCCCCATTTAGCGGTAACAATACTGCATGAAATCAGGTGTTTCCCTTAGAAATAGCCGGCTTTCCTTCGCTTCACTGCACGGGACGTCCTGGATCTCGCTGGTCAAGATGTACGCACTCCCTTCCGCACTACTGGATGATCGTCGGTTATGAGGATCTTGATCACTGCCCGGCGCCTTCTTTCGGATCGAATTGCATTCCAGGCTAGCCGGGAAGTTGCGGTATAAAGTATCCCCGATGAACCGACGAATATTAGTCATGAAACTCGTACGCGCAAGCCGGGGCGAGGCGGGCGACTGGAGAAGGCCGTGAAATCAGACAACAGAATTCGGATCGCGCTTTATACGCAGTTATCGTTTGTCGCCCAAGGGCTGGCCGCGGTCTTCGACACCCACGCGGATCTGGAACTGGCCGCATGCCGGGATAGTCTGTCCGGTACGCTCGAGTGCCTGAAGTCCACCCGGCCGGACATGCTGGTGGTTCACCCGTTGTCGGGAGTCAGACTGTCGGAGTTGCACGAGATACGGGCTGCCGATAGCCGCTGCCAGATCGTCCTGTGGGGCCAGGAACTGGAAGGCGAGTTCGCCTTTCAAGCGATCCGGTTGGGGGTACGCGGCATCCTTCCCGGCAATATATCGATCTATGATTTCCTGGCGGCTCTGCGCCAGGTCCATCAAGGCGCGCTGTGCTTTGAAAAAGACCTCCTCGAGAGCATGTTATCCCAGGAGCGGGTCGCTCTCACCCAACGTCAGGGGCAGATTCTCTCGCTGGTGGCGCAAGGTCTCAAAAACAAGGAAATCGCGTTTTCGCTGGGGATTACCGAAGGCACGGTGAAAGTTTATCTGTACAAGCTGTTCCAAAAACTCGGCATGAATGACCGGCTGGACATGGCGCTCTATGGGCGGAAGAACCTGTTCAGCGGCCAGCTTGGTTGGGAGAGAACGAGGGACGACGGACCGCCGGTTGCGCTGCCTTCTCTTTGTCTGATGGCGCGAAAGCAGCCGGTAGCAGCGTTGGCGCATTAGGCGTCGGACTCGCGGAGGCACGCGGGTGGCTGGGGAAGGGGCGGGAAAGACCCATGGCGGAAGACGAGGGATTCGCTGAATGAACAGGAGAGTATTGATCATTGTCTCGTGCGCGCTCGTGCTATCGGCGTGCGCCAGTTATCTGGTCTATAGGGCAGTCGGAACCCAAGTGACCACCGGCAAGGCGCCGCAGAGTGTTGGACTCGTCGTGGCCGCCCGGGATCTGGCGGTCGGAACGCTCATTCAGGACTCCGACCTGAAACTCGCCACCTGGTTCGGTTCACCGCCGACAGGCGCGATTCTCAAACGCGATGCCCTCCGCAACCGGGGTGTGGTTTCCTCGATCTACGAAGGTGAGCTGGTGACGGAAACCCGGCTTGCCCCCAAAGGTTCAGGCGGCGGTCTGGCCGCCACGATTCCGCCGGGAATGAGGGCGTGCGCGGTGAGGGTGAACGAGGTAGTTGGCGTGGCGGGATTCGTCGTCCCCGGAATGCGCGTGGATGTACTGATCACCGGGCTTCCGCCCGGAGGAAACGCACTGGACGGACCCAAGGTACGGACGCTTCTGCAGAACATTCAGGTGCTTTCCGCCGGGGTGAATTTCCAGCGAGATCGGGAAGGCAAGCCGGAACAAGCGCAGGTGGTCAATCTGCTGGTCACGCCGGTCGAGGCGGAGATTCTGAGCCTCGCCAGCAACGAAACGCATATTCAATTGGTGTTGCGGAATCCCATGGATACTCAGGTCTCCGGGCTGCCGGGTCTGATCATGTCGGATCTTTTCGGCGGTGCGCGCGCTCCGGCGCCGGTTCCATCCGCCGGCCCACAGAGCCCACCGCCGGCCCTGTTTCCGGCGCCGCCGGTCCCGGCCCAACCTGCCGCACCCAAGCCATACACCATCGAAGTGTCGAACGGCTCCGTGCACACCCAAGTCACGTTCAGCCGGCCAGGAGGAAAGCCGTGAGAACCAGGCAGTGGTACGGGGATCGGGTGATGCGGGCGGCCTGTCTGGTTGCCCTGTCATTCGTCAACGTCGCCGCCGGCCAACAGACGGAGGGCCAGCCTCCGGTGGCACCCGAGCCCCCGGCGCAGTCAGGCCAGGATTCGCCGACCAATCTCTTGCTGACTGTTGGAAAATCCGTGGTCATCGACAACGCGCTTCCGTTGGAGCGCGTTTCCGTCGGCTTTGGAGACATAGCGGAGGGTACGGCGATCAGCCCGCACCAGTTACTCCTGAACGCCAAGACGCCGGGGGTGACCAGCCTGATCATCTGGCAGGAGGGAGGAACCAGGCGGTTCTTCGATATCACGGTGGTGGCCAGCAACTCCCTAGCGGATAGACGTATCGACGGCATCAAGCGTGAATTGGAACGGGAACTGCCCGGACAGAGCGTCAATTTGAGCTTTGAGAACGAGACCGTCTTTTTGCGGGGGACGGTCAAGGATGTGGCCAGCGCGGACCGCGCGGTCTCGATCGCCGCCACGCTGGGAAAGACCGTGAACCTGCTGTATGTGGATGTGCCGCCTCCGGAGGCGCAGATTCTCTTGAGGGTCAAGTTTGCGAGTGTCGACAGGAGTACCAGGACACAACTGGGGTTGAACATCCTGAGTACGGGCGCGGCGAATACCGTTGGATCTGCCACCACGCAACAATTCTCGGCCCCGGGATTCTCGCCGCTTCAAAGCAATTCCGCGCTCACGACAACCGTTTCGGATGCTCTCAATCTCTTCTTTTTCCGCTCGGATCTGAATCTGGGAGCNNNNTGTGAGTTCGGGCACGGGAGGCACTCCCATGGTTACCATTCAATTCCGCGAGTTTGGCGTACGTTTGAACTTCATTGCGACCATCACGCCGCGCGGAACCATTCACTTGGAAGTGGCGCCCGAAGTGAGCGCCCTGGATTTTACGAACGGACTGTCGGTNNGAGAAGATTCCTTTCATCGGAGACATCCCGCTCTTGGGAAAGCTTTTCCAGTCCAAATCCGTCAGCAAGCAAAACACGGAACTGATCGTCATTGTGACGCCTGAGCTGGTTCGCCCGATCCCCGCCGGTCAGCCCGTGTTTGAGTTGAAGTATCCGACGCCATTTCTCAAACCAAACACGGGCCAGTATCCGCGGACTCCAGGGCTCGATTCTACAGGCCCCGTACCGGTCGAGCCACCGGCCGCGGCAATCCCCATCGAGACATTGGTACAAAGCTTGCTGCCGGTAACGGCGCCGGCTCAGCAGAGCCCGCCACCCGCGGCGGCCCCGGCAAAATCGCCCACTGCCCCACCTCGGTGAGCTGTGGAACGAAAGACACGGGACCAACTGACGGCCTGCCGAAGACGAGCTTTGCCGAGTGACAAGTGACCACGCTGGACCGCGCCAATCCGACCAAGAGGCCAGGGACTCTGCCGCTTGAGTCCGTGCGTGAAATCGAGGAAGGGCTGAAGGCCGCCATGGACCTCGATGGATCTGCGCGCTTGGCCGGCAGGGATGTCAACCAACGCTGTCGACAAACCAGGGTCGCAGTTGGAGAATGCTCATCACGAAATTGCGTATACTAATTGTCACTGAAACTCCGGTTCGTGAAGGAGCGTGACATGCGTGATGGCTACAAGGTTTCACTGATCGCATCTTTTCTCTCGGTACTTCCTCTTGCCGCGCAGAGCGGATCGGAAGCGCTGAAATCCCCGGATTCGAAACTGGAAATCGCTTTCGAAACTCTTTCGACACCGCAGCCCATGCCGCCCGGAGGCCGGGGCGGACAGGCGCCCGCGGGCGCACAGGGCGCGGGCCGCGGGGCGCCCGCGGTCCCGCAGGTTTCACCGCAGGGCGGCCAGATCGCCTATCGCGTGTCTTACAACGGCCATCCCGTACTGCTCTCTTCCCGGCTTGGCCTGGAGCTCCAGGGCCAGCCGGCCTTGGGCACGACCGTGAGAATTGTCTCGGCCGACCGCACCGAGAAAGACGAGACCTACCGGCTGGTGGCAGGCAAGAACAATCCCGTGAGGGACCACTACCACGCCCTGCGCCTGAATCTGCAGGAGACCAGCATGTCAAACCGCAACCTCGCCATAGAGGCGCGCGCTTATGACGATGGCGTGGCGTTCCGGTACGTGGTGCCGCAGCAGCGACAGACACAGGTCCGGGAGTTCCGGCTGGCCCGGGAACTCACCGAGTTCCACTTCGCCCGGGACGGCGCCGTGTATCCTCTCTACCGGAAGAGTTATCGCACCAGCTACGAGGGCGACTGGGTGCGGTCGAGCCTCACCCGTCTGCTGACGGACCAACTCATCGGCCTGCCGCTGCTGACCGAAATTCCGGGCATTGCCTGGATGGCCATTACCGAGGCCGACCTGGACCAATACGCCGGCATGTTCATCACCAATCCGTCCGCGGAGAATGCCAACACCACGCTGGCGGTGCGCCTCTCGCCGAGCCTCGACGAGCCCGGAATCGCCGTCACCGGTTTTCTGCCCCACAATTCCCCCTGGCGCGTGCTCATGATCGCGGACCACCCCGGGCGGCTGATCGAATCGAACATCATCCTGAACCTCAACCCGCCGTGCGCCCTGGCCGACACAAGCTGGATCAAGCCCGGCAAATCCTCGTGGGGCTGGTGGTCGGGGAACAGCACCACCGGAACCGATTTCAGGGGCGCCATGGATACCAGGACCATGAACTATTACACCGATTTCGCGGCCAGTTCCGGCTTCCCGTACATGCTGGTGGATGCCGGCTGGTCCGGACCGAACGACGTCACTACGATGAGCCCGCAGATCGACATGCCGGAGATCATCCGTTACGCCGCCAGCAAGAACGTCAAAATCTGGCTGTGGCTGCACTGGACCTCGGCGGAGCGCCAGATGGCGGATGCCTTCCCGCTGTACGAGAAATGGGGTGTGGCAGGGGTGAAGATCGATTTCATGGACAGCAACGACCAGCGCATGGTGGATTTCTACCGTCGCACGGCCAAGCTGGCGGCCGAGCATCACCTCATGATCGATTTCCACGGTGCGAATCCCCCGACCGGGATGCGGCGCACTTATCCCAACGTGCTCACGCATGAGGGCATTCTGGGGCTGGAGTACAACAAATGGAGCGCTCTGCCCGACCCCGATCACAACACCATGATTCCGTTCACCCGTGAGCTGGCCGGTCCCATGGACTATACACCAGGCGGCTTCGACAACTCCACCAAGGCCGAGTTCGTGGCGCAGCAGAGGGACCCGAAGGTGTTGGGCACGCGGGCCCACCAGTTGGCGTTGTACGTGGTCCTGGAAAGCCCGCTGCAAATGGTTTCGGACCGTCCCGCGGCATACGCCAATCAACCCGCCTTCGAATTCATCAAGGAAGTCCCGACTTCGTTTGACGAGACTCGAATGATCAGCGGCGAAGTGGGGCGATACGCGGTGATCGCGCGGCGCGTGGGAAAGGAGTGGTACCTCGGCGCCATCACGAACTGGGATCCCAGGCAACTCGATCTGCCGCTCACGTTCCTGGGTCCCGGCCAGTTTACGGCCGAGATCTACGCCGACGCTCCGGACGCGGCGACGGCTCCGAAGCACGTGACCATCACCAGGAACAACGTCGACGCCGGCGTGAAGCTCAAGTTGGATCTGGCGCCGGGCGGCGGGTGCGCGATCCGGTTCCGCCCGGCGAGTTAATGCGCGGCCTCGTGTTATACTGGCACCGATCAGGGAGTTCAGGAGAGGATTACCCGCTTGAAATCCCTGGATCGGAATATAAGGGCGTATGACTTAGGAGGCGAACGTCATGGAAAAAGGCCTTCCGCGCAGGAGTCTGTTTCAATTGGCAGGAGCCGCGGCGTTGCTGCGTAGCCGCGTCGTGTCGGCCCAACAGGCACCACCCCCCGGCCAGGCGCCGGCCGTTCCGGGTCAGCCCAGGGCAGGCGGACGCGGACGAGGAATGATGATGATGGGGGGCAACCCCGAGCCGTTCCCTGAGCTGGAGCGCAGGGCTACTGTGGCGCTGACCCACGGAGACGACCGCCGCAAGAACATATACGACGCCCTGATGGCCGTCGACAAGGACCTGCAGCCGAAGCTGAGGACCCGGAAATACGTGGTCATCAAGCCGAACTTCGTCAGCACGGTGAACCAGTTGGCGGCGAACCATGTCGACGCCGTACGCGGGATACTGGACTATCTGTCCGAGCACTTCAAGGGGCCGGTCGTCATTGCCGAATCGTCAGCCGGGAATACCCTGCAGGGCTTCGAAAACTTCAAGTTCACGGCTTTGCCCGCGGAGTACAAGAAGCAGCAGGTGCAACTGATCGATCTCAACGTGGAAGCCAAGTTCGAACGAATCGCGGTGCTCGACAAGGACCTCCATATCGTCCCGATGCGTCTGGCAGCGCGGCTGCTCGACCCGGAGGCCTTCGTGATCTCCTCGGCCATGCTGAAAACCCACAACACCGCCATCGCTTCGCTGTCGATCAAGAACATGGTACTGGGAGCACCGCTGCACAGTGCGCCGAGAGAAACCCCCTTCTGGAACGAAAAGCGCAAGTTCCACGTCGGTCTCCGCCAGACCCACTACAACATGCTCCTGACGGCGCAGCGCCTGGCGCCGAGCTGGGGCGCTTCGGTGATCGATGGCCATGAGGGCATGGAAGGAAACGGTCCCGGTTCGGGTACCCCGGTAGCCTCACGGCTGGCCATTGCGTCGGCGGATTTCGTCGCCACCGACCGCATCGCCGCTGAATGTATGGGTATCGACCCGGAGTGGATGGGCTACGTCAAGTACTGCGGCGCGCTCCAGTTGGGCCAGTTCGATGAAAGCAAGATCGACGTGATCGGCGCGAAAGTTGCCGACGTCAAGAAGCCCTACCGCTTGCATGCCGATATCGACAAGGAGCTGCAGTGGCAGGGCCCCATGACGGAGCTGCCCTTCAACCTGGGCTGGGTGACGCCGCAACACGGCCCCGAAGCCGCCTGACCATACCGCAGGGCGCCAGGCCCACGGCGCCCGGAAAATCGCCCATTCGGTCGAAATCCCAGCGCGCTCGGTAGTGACGCTGGCGGCCCGGTTCGCATGATGGAACGCCCCCAGCCGAACTCAATGTCCGCCAATCTCCAACAGCTCGATTTCGAAAATCAGCGTGGCTCCGCCCAGAATCGCGGGCGGGTGGCCGTTGTCCCCGTACGCGATCTCGGACGGGCATACCAGCCGGGCCTTCCCACCGACCTTCATTTTCTGCACGCCTTCGGTCCAGCAGCGAATCACGCCGCTCAGCGGGAACTGCGCGGGTTGATTGCGCTTGTAAGAGCTGTCAAACTCCGTTCCGTCGATCAGTGTGCCCCGATAGTTCACCTTCACCGAATCGGAGGCCTTGGGCGAGACGCCGGTTCCGGGCTGGAGGTCCATGTAGATCAGTCCGGACTCTGTCTTGAGCGCGCCTGGCTCCGCGGCCGCCTTTGCCAGATACGCCGTGGAGGCGGCCTTCTGCTTCTCCGCCACACGGGCCGAGCGGGCCTGCCCGAAAGGCTGAAGCCTGGGCGCCCATTGGTTCGCATCCACCGCCGGTTTGCCGGCCGCGGCGTCGGCAAGGGCGCGCTCGATTAGCTCCAGTTCGGCCGGTGAGAGGTCAAACTGGGCCAGCGACCGGTACACCTGAAGGCCCAGAGCGTAGACGGTCTTCTCTTCGTCGGTCTCCAGCACCGGCGCCGCGGCCTTCGGCGCGGAAGCGGATTGGGGCGCGGTCTTGGCCGCCGGAGCCGCAGTCGTCGGCTGGGCTGCGGGAGCCTTGGGAGCCGTGCTTTGCGCCATCAGCACGACCGGTACCAGCAACAGAAATGCACGCATCTGTCCAGGCTATCATCCTTCCCGGATTCGGCGGGGCCCAAAGCCGCGCACTGCCAGGCCGCAGTCTCATCGCTCGCCTGCGCAGGAGGTAGTACCATCTGGTCGGAAATCCGGTATAATTTCTGGTAGTACATGAAGACCGCCATCTCAATCAATGACGGGCTATTGCGGGAAGCGGACGAGACCGCACGGCTGATGAGGCTGAGCCGCAGCCGGCTCTTCGCGCTGGCAGTCGCCGAGTTTCTAAAACGGCGGCGGCGGGAAGAGATGTTGCTTCGCCTGAATGAAGTCTATGCAAACGGGGTGGATCCGGCGGAAAAACGCCTGGTGGCGAGAATCAAGAACAAGCTTCGCCCGGCGGTGAAGGAACGCTGGTGAGCGAGATCCGGCAGGGACAAGTGTACTGGCTGGATTTCAGGCCTGCCACCGGTTCAGCGCCTGCGGAGCGGCAGCCGTGCGTGGTCGTCCAGAACGATATTTTCAACCGGAGTGCGATTGCCACCAGCGTGGTTTGCCTGATTACCTCGAATCTGAGCAGGGCGAAGGCGCCGGGCAACGTGCTTCTGAAGAAGGGAGAGGCCAACCTTCCGAAAGCCGGTGTGGTAAACGTAGCGCAGATCCTCACGGTGGACAAGGCCGAACTTACGGAATGTGTCGGCAACCTGAGCGGCCCGGCGGCCGCGGCCGTGCGCGACGGACTGCATTTGCTGTTCGACCGGCTGTGACCGCCCGCCACCGCCGGTGCCACTGAGTTCATCGGGAACTGCCGGCAAGCTGTTTGCGGGCCAATTCCGTGCTTCAGGGCTCCACCGTCAGCACGGCCTCCCCCGCTGTCAAGCCCGGCGCCGTGGCGCGGATGGCGATCTTGCCGGGGCCGGCTGCCGAGCGCACCACCGCCACTGCGTTGCCTAAGTACAGCTTGGTCTGGTTGCCGGCTACCGGAGTGCCGTCGGTCAGATCCGCATTGCCCACGGCGATGAGCCGTCCGGCGCCCGTTATCTCGAAAGTGACCGTCTGGGCGGCGTTCGGAATCCGGTTGCCGTCCCGATCCACCACGTGCACTTCGATGGTGGATACCTGCCGTCCGGCGTTCTTCAGAGTCTTCAGGTCCGGGATCAGCTCGATTCTTGCGGGCGGGCCGAGGGTTCTTAACTGGAAGCGCGCGGCGACGGCCCCCGCCTTCTTCCCTACAACCTCCACCGCACCGGCCTCATTCGGCACGGCCCATACCAGGCCGAACAGAAGGCGATCGGCGATCGGCTTTTCGCCCAGGGACCGGCCATTCAGCAACACCTCCACCGAGTCGCAGTTGGAGTAGATCTCGATGGGGATATTCTTTCGCGGGTCGCTCGACCAGCCCCAGCGCTCCTCCGCCTGCGTGCGTCCCACGTTCTTCGGCCAATCGGCCATGCGGGATTCATCCAGGCCCGCGCCCCACGCCGCGGCGTAGACCATGGGCTTGTCGCTCCACAGGGCCTGGCGGAAGTAAGCGTCCCGCTTCCAAAATCCCTCCAGATCCAGCAGCCCCGCGTTGGACCCGCGCACAGGCCAGCGGTCGGCTTCGCCCAGAAAACCGATGCCCGTCCACAGGAACTGGCCCCCGACGTAGTCATTGATGGCGACTACGCGCCACTGATCCAGGCCGCGGCCATTCTCGCTGCCGTAGATCACCCGCTGGGGATACGCTTTGTGGTCGCGCTCGTAGTATTGCTCGAGGTAGTTATATCCAACCACGTCCAGCATCTCCGCCACGCCCGTCGCATTGGAGGCGTTGATATCGGCCAGGGCCATGGTGACGGGGCGCGTGGTGTCGAACCGCTTCACGGCCGCGATCAACTGGCGTTCGATGGGTGGCATGAGATTGGCGGAGGGGCTGGGCTTGGCGTTGGGGTCCACCGGAATCGAGGAGTCCACCCTGCCGCGCGGGTGAACGAAGGGGTCGGTGGGGTAGTCGATTTCGTTGCCGATGCTCCACATGACGATGGAGGGATGATTGCGATCCCGCAGCACCATGTCCTGAGCGTCGCGAACGCCCCACTCTTCGAACGACTCGTTGTACCCGCGACGCGCCACAGCCCCGTTATTCCGGCCTTCCGCCCACTTGCGCTTGCCGCCCGTCCACTCGTCGAAGGCTTCGTCCATGACCAGGAAACCCAGGCGGTCGCAGAGGTCGTAGAATTCGGGCGCCATGGGGTTGTGCGACGAGCGAATCGCGTTCACTCCCATCTCTTTGAAGCGGGTGAGCCGGCGTTCCAGCGCCTCCTCGAAAAAGGCAGCGCCCAACGCACCGAGGTCGTGATGCATGCACACCCCCTTCATCTTGATCGGCCGCCCGTTGAAGACCAGCCCCTTATCCGGGCTGAAATAGAAACTGCGAATGCCGAACGGAGTCCGCTGCTCGTCGATTACTTTTCCGTCGAGATAAACCCGGCTGACCGCCGTGTACAAACGAGGCTGTTCGGGCGACCAGAGGCTGGGGCGGGGAATGACGACCTGCTGGGCGAAAGTCCGGTCCTTGCCGGCCGCGACCGGTTCTTCCTCTTTGGCGGTCCCGACCTCTTCAGCTTTCTCGTTGACGACGGACGTAACCACGGTGGCCACCGCTTCGGCCGGCGTTTCGTTCATGAGCCGCGTTTCGATGGAAACCAGCGCCTCGGCTTCGCCGGCGACCGGCGTCGTAACATAAGTGCCCCAGGGTGCGATATGGACCGGCCCGGTTACGTTGAGCCAAACATGGCGATAGATGCCCGACCCGGGATACCAGCGCGAGTCGGCGACCACGCTATGGTCCACCCGCACCGCCAGGACGTTCGGCTGCGCGCCGAAACCGAGGTGCGGCGTCAAGTCGTACTCGAAGCTGGAATACCCATACGGCCGCGAGCCAAGGCGCGCGCCGTTGATCCAGACGGTGCTGTCGCGATACACGCCGTCAAAGCGGATAGAGACTCTCCGCCCGCGCATGGATGCCGGGAGCTGGAACGTTTTCCGGTACCAGCCGATTCCGCCCGGCAGGAAGCCTGTGCCACTCGCGTTCTTTTGACTGTAAGGTCCTTCGATGGACCAATCGTGAGGCAGGTCAACCTGCCGCCAGGCCTGATCCGCGAGGGCGGGCGATTGTCCTTGCGCAATGTCCTCCAAATGAAATCGCCACCCGTTGTCAAAGAGCTGCCGTTCGCGCGGCGCTTGCGCGTAGCCCGGCACAACCGCCAGGAATAGTGCAGCGAGCGCTGCCGCTAAGAAACGATTCCACAAGATTCTGTACGAATTCATGTCGACACCCGACGATTCGATTCCTTGCTCAAGAAAAATACTCCACACCAGTGAACTCACAGAAGTGCGCCAACTCGGCGGTCCAGTCGCCGTAGACTAGCGCGACGTGGTGCTCCACGGCCTCGCGCATCATCTTGTCCAGGAAAGCCGCGGCCGTTGGCTCCGGCCTGACGGTGGCGACGCTGCCGCGCACTCCGTCGCCCGACTGGATGACCCGGCCGCGCGCGACGAACAGCCGCAACTTGCCGTCCCGGGGGCGCAGCAGTTTCGCCAGCGTTGCCGTGCCCTCCCGAAACGGAAATTCCACGGTCGCGCCGGTGCCGGTACGCATGTGAACGCGCAGCAGCGCCCTTTTCGGGTCTCCCGCCAGCGAAGGTTCCGCGGCGCCGCAGTGGGCGAACTGGATGGCGCCCTCCTCCGCCAGGTAAGCCGTGATGTCGAAGTTGAACGCCGGTGCGCCTGCCAGCCGATTCAAGATGTAAGTGGTGATCAACGCTGGGAGATCGACTTCACAGGTGTTGGGGATCCCGTCCTGCGACATCAAGGCATGCGCCGCGCAGGGCGTGATCTTATGCAGGTCGCGCAACTCCGGCCAGCAGCGCACGCAGTAAGCGTCGAGTTTGTTCCGCTGCACCAATTCCCGAATACCGGCGTACAGGCGAAGGTTATCCGCCAGCACCTGCTGGCTGATGTCTCTTGTGCCGCCGGTTTGAGAGATGAGCCGCTGCGCGGCGGCCGCGGCCTCGCCGGGGGATGCCGCCTGCGCGGCTTCGAGCAGAGCGTCCAGATCGATGTGGATCGCGGTGGCGCCCAGCGCCTTCTCGAGATCCGCTTCGTTGGCCTCTGCATCCACCATGCCCGGGCACGGGGATCCTACCATGCCGAACCGGGCCCGCCGCAGGCTTCCGGCAACCTTTCCGGCCCTGGCCGCGAGTGCCACTTGCCGCACTTGCTCGGGAGTCACGGGCCCGACCAGGTACACGAAACGCTTCCCCGACCGCCGGATATTCGACCCGGACGCGACCAGCCCGCTGATGGGCGATGGCATCGGAATGTCCTTCTCCAGGTACGGCAGCGCCCAGATCAACAGCGGAACATCCCACAGTTCCCCGGCCAGCGTCAGTGTGATTTCCTCCCGCACCCAGGTGCAAAAAAAGAGGAGTACCACGTCGATCGCGCTGTCTCGCAGGCGGCCTGCAACCTCGACTGCCTCAGACACAGTGCGAGGAGTCTCGGCGGCAATGACTTCGCATCCGAACCGTTGTAACTCCTCGATCGCGTGCTGCCGCTGCCTGGCAACCGGCGGCAGATCGTAGAACGGGTGGACGCATGTGACAAACCCAATTCTCAAACCATCGTTGGGCATCTGCCATAGTTTAACTCGCGGGATCAAAGGACGAGGGCGCGGTGTATAATGATCACGAGCCCGGAGTCCGCAATCGAAATTCCGGTCGAGAAAAGGAATGACATGGAGAGACGGGACTTCTTGAAGAGCACGGCGGGAGCCGGCGTCGCAGCATGGACGGCCGTGTCCGCCAGTAGGGTGTTGGGCGCCAACGACCGGCTCAATGTCGGTCTGATCGGGTGTGGTGGCCGAGGCACATTCGATGCGCGTCTGATGCGCGGCACCCCTGAAGACATTCAGACGGTGGCCAACGAGAACTACCACAACGGGAATTTGGACCCGCGGCTGAAAGAACCGCGCAACGTGGACATCATGGCGCTGTGCGACTGCTACGGCTCCAGGGTGGATAGCGCCAAGAAGTGGACGCCACAGGCCAAGACTTATGACGACTTCCGCAAGTTGCTGGCGGACAAGACCGTCGACGCCGTCATCATCGCCACCATGGACCAGTGGCACGCGCAGATGCTGATTCTGGCCTGCGAAGCGGGCAAAGACGTTTATCTCGAGAAACCGGTGGTCTACCGTGTGGGCGAGGCCAAGGCCATGATCGAGGCGGTGCGCAAGAGCAAACGCATCGTGCAGGTGGGCACGCAGCACCGGTCGGCGGACCACATCGCGGAGGCTGCCAAGATTGTCCAGAGCGGGAAGATCGGCGGAGTGCATTTCGTGCGGGTGTGGAACTACATGGGAGCTGGTTTTGGCCGTGGCGCGGTACCCGACAGCACGCCACCCGCGGATTTGAACTGGGACGCCTGGCTGGGGCCGGCGCCGCAGGTGCCTTTTAACCAGAGCCGTCTGAACTATCGGAGTTGGATGGATTACACCAACGGGATCATCAGCGACTATGGCAACCACCGTTTCGATACGGTGCACCAGATCATGGGAGTGGAGATTCCGCTGGCGGTGTCGTCTTCGGCGCTCCGGTTCGACAAGCAACGCGTGGGCGATATCTACGACATGCAGCAGGCCACCTACGAATACCCGGACTTCATCCTGAGCTACGAGGCGAACAACTACAACGGGCACGGCGTGGGAGGCAGGACGGCCGGGCAGCGCTACTACGGCATGCGGGGCGAGGACGACCGTCCGCACGGCCTGGCATTCTACGGCACGGAAGCGACCTTGTTCGTGGACCGCATCGGAATGGAGCTGTATCCGGAGCCGGCCGGTGGTGGGTTCGGTGGGCGCGGTGGCCGCCGCGGCGGAGACGACATGGCAGCGGCTCCTCCCCCTCCGGCGAGGCCGGCTACCCGACCCGAGAAGTTTCATATGAACGAGGACGAGCCCACGCCGCTACACACCAAGAACTTCGTGGATCACGTGCGCGCCCGCACCGAGCCGTCTCCCAACATCGAGACGGGCACCCGCGCCACGGCCATCTGCTGCATGGGCAACGTGGCCTACTGGACCGGCCGCAAGCTGAAGTGGGACGCGAAGACGTGGTCGTTCCCGGGCGACGCAGAAGCCAACAAGTATCTCTTCCGGCCGTACCGGAAGCCGTGGGAGCTGGTGAAGTTCACATAGAAGTGATTGTCTTCTCCTCACTGCAAGCACCCCGGTGAGCCTCAAGGCACCGGGGTGCGCGGGTCATATGTCGATCGCTCCGGGACCAGTGGCTTGGTTGGGTCGATCTTCAACCAGAGCGACGAGGCGATGAACAGGGCGATCGCCATGGGCACCAGGGGCAGGTCGTAGCTGCCGAACGCCCTGACCATGTAGCCGAAGACGATCGAGGAGAGGAACGATCCCGTCTGGCCCGCCATGTTCATGGCCCCGCTGACCGTGCCGGCGTACTTGCGGCCGATGTCCAGGCAGGCGGCCCAACTTGCCGGCATCATGCAATCCATGAAACCGAAGCCGAAGCCCAGAAAGATCGCTGCCAGCGTGCTGTTGTGGGTCAGCATCGCCGCCAGTTCGAGCAGCCCCGCAATCCCCAACCCCGCCGCGCCCACCGTCCGCCGGGCGATCTTCAGCCCGTACTTCTTTCCCAGAAAGTCGCTGGTTACGCCGCCGATCAGGTTGCCGCAGGCGCCCAGGATGAATGGCAGCGAGGACCATATCGCCATCTGCGCCTGGGTGAAGCCGCGTCCTTTGACCAGGTAAGTGGGGAGCCACGACTGGTAGAAGTAGCCGCCGAAGCAGTACGCGAAATACATCGCCATGAGGTACTGGACATTGCGGTTGCGCAGCACCAGGGCCCACGGCGCGCCGGGGTGCCCTCTGGGCCCCGCGGCGATCTTCGGCTCTTTCTGAAGCTCCTCCAGTTCGACTGGTTTGAGCCCTTTCTTCTCAGCCGGGTTGTCCCGGTACCACCCATACCAGACCGCCGCCCACACCAGGCCGGTGCCGGCGAACAGATAGAAAGGCGCCCGCCATCCATGGGCCTTCAGAATCGGAACCACCATGATGGGAGCCAGCGCGCCGCCGATGCGCGCGGCCATCCAGACCACGCCTACCGCTCTGGCACGCTCCGTCTTGGGGAACCACCGCGAAAGGGCTCCAATCGCGTTCGGATAGGCTCCGGACTCACCCAGGCCAAACAGCAGCGAGGTGACGATGAGCATCGGATAATTCCGCGCCGCGCCGGTGAGGAAGGTGAAAGCGGACCACCACAGCACGATCAGGGTGAGCACCTTGCGGGCGCCGTACCGGTCTCCCAAAGAAGCCGTCGGCACGGCGAACAACGCGTAGGTGAGAACGAATGAGCCGACCACCCATCCCCATTGGTCGGGTCTCAAGCCGAGGTCGGACTGCATGGAAGGCCCTGCCACGGAGAGGCATACCCGGTCCAGGTAGCTGATGGTCGAAACCAGAAAGAGAAAGGCAAGGACCTTATAACGGGTCTTCATCACGTCGGATTATGGCACAGTGCGAGGCCCGCTGCCGGATGCCGCGCGCCGGGCCGGCCCAGGCTGGCGCTCGTGATCGCGACGCTCAAAGGCGATGACGTCATCCTGTGCCAAGTCACCAGAGAAATCAGAACATCCACCGGTCAACTGATTGCCAGCCTGACCGGCTTACCGACACGGCTGAGCATTTCCACGAGCGTATCGATGGTGAACTTGGCCGTTTTCTTGTTCACCACGTCGGACACNNTTGATCTGTTTGCGAGACGCAGCCTGTAGACGTTTGGCCTCGTCCGGCGGAAAACCCAGTTCCAGGAAGAGGTTCGCTCCCGGCTTTGTCACATGGCGGATTTCGGTGTCGATCTTCATTTCTTTTCCTTCTTCACGTTGACCACGGCGCGATAGCGCGCCGCGGCAATAGCCTTGTCCTGCTTGCTGGTCACCCGAGTCTTCTTCTGGAAGCAATGCAGCACGTAGATGGCTTCTTCGAACTTGGCGACGTACATCACGCGGTAAATACCCCTTGTCTCCCTGATCCGAATCTCCCTCGTGCCCGCACCTATCTCGTCGAACGGCTTCCAGTCGGCCGGATCGAGCCCGGCCTGGACCTTCCCCAACTGGAAGCCCGCTTCCTTTCGGGCGTCTTTCGGGAATGCCAGCAGATCGTCGTAGGCCGACCTACCCAACGGATCTGTTTTTCATCGTCCATACAACCAGCATGTATAAAATCTTATACGCGCCTGCGGGTGCAAGTCAAGGGCTCGGTGAACGACGCCCGGTGAACGCTCATCAGCGGGGCGTGGGCGGCGCTGTCGACAGAGAACGCCGGAGTTGGAAAGCAGCATTCCTGGGGGCCCAAGAACTGGCTCCCCAAAAACACGGTTTTCTAACCCCGATCTCGGGGTTAGAAACGTAATGCCGAGTACCGGATAACCCAGAGTGATGTCGTTGGCGCAGCCAGCAGACGGGCTTCTGCGCACACGAACTCGGCATTATCAGGAGGCCGGCGGGTTCCCTGTGAGGGAGTCTTTCGGGATTGGCCCCTCACCAAGTGGCCGCTAATTGGGTGGCGCTGCGTGCCTACACCGAGCCGACGCCCATCGGTAGCCAAGTCGGAGAACCGGATTATGCCGAGTGGCCCAATCGCGAGAGCCCCGTGATTGTTGGTTCCAAGGGCGCTTGATGCTGTTTGCTCGGGGTTATCCGGTACTCGGCATTAGTTTTCTAACTGGCTCTCCATTCGCAAGTTGCCGAAACCACGGCCCCTCCTTGGTGTACGTTTGAGCGTCCCCGCGTCGCCACGGCCAATCCTCAGGCAGCAGACTGGCAGCCTGAGCCGAGCAGGCCAGCGGGGCCACGCCGACAGGTACCCAGCAACCACTAAAGGCGAACTCTTCGGGAATAGAGGTTCGCCCCAGCGACTCTCAATGAGAACCACCCATATCGTCCAGACCTGGTTGACAAACACAACGGTGTATGGCATTGTGTGTGAGGCAGTGCGGAGGAGCTATCTCGGTGTGCCCTGCTGGAGGCTGCGAGTTTTTGGCGCCCTTGCCGGACTGGAGAAGCCGGCCAGGGTCGAGGCGCTAGTCGGGAAGGTTCGAGAAGTGCTTAGAAGATGAGATGCGTGCCACTCCATGCCGGAAGACCCTGTCGACGCGCCAGCCATTGACGGCGCTCATTCTCAATCCCACATCGTGATTGTGGATGATAGCGCCTCGAACCCGAAGCTCCTGAAAAGACTGCCGCGGACAGTCATTAAAGACGCGCGGCCGCTTTTGCGGGGTCCGCTAGTCAGTCAAGCCTTCGCGGCGATCGCCGGCGAGAGCGCGAATGGGCTTGAAGCGAACCGAAGTGCAGCAGAGAACATTCCCGTCAGGCCCGAAACGCCTGCCCCGCCACGGTTGGACGCGGACACTGTGGCCCGCGCCAAACGCCGGAGTTTCACCGCCGAGTACAAACAACGCATCCTGGCGGAAGCCGATGCTGCTGCCGCACAGCCCGGCGCCATCGGAGCCCTGCTACGCCGGGAAGGCCTGTACTCGTCCCTTCTGGTCACTTGGCGACGAGAGCGGGAAGCCGTCATTCTCAAGGCATTGACACCCCGCAAGCGCGGCCCCAAGTCCAAACGGAATCCGCGGGACGAGGAGATGCGGAAACTCCGCCGGGAGAACCAGCGATTAACCGAAGAACTCCGCAAAGCCGAGATCGTCATTGCAGTTCTAGGGCGAAGTAGGTGCTCTGTTGGGGTGGCCCCTGCAAAAGGCGGACCCAGCGGAGAGACCCTGATGGACGCCGTCACCCATCTGGCCCGCACGGTGGGCGTCGTTGCCGCCTGCAAGTTCCTTGGCGTATCACGCGCTTCCTTCTACCGGCGGCGTTCTGCATTGGACTCGCCAGCATCGCCGGTTCCGGAGCCGGCTTCACCGGCGGAGGACGGGCCCGGATTGGGTGCGCCTTGTGAGGGGCATCGAGCCCCGGCAAGAGACAATCGAAGGTAGTCAGTAGATTTCCACGCCGGCTGTCTGAACAAACCCGGCGCTATGAAAGGAGAATGTAAATGTCGAACGAGGTGATCGCGCGTAGTGCCAATCCGGCGCCTTTGGGGCTTGCCGGGTTTGGATTGACAACCGTAGTTCTGAGCTGCATCAATGCAGGCCTGCTGAAGGGCGATGCCCCCACTCTCATCGCCGTGGTGGTTCCGCTGGCCTTTGCGTACGGAGGGATTGCCCAGATTATTGCCGGGATTCTCGAGTTCAAGAACGGCAATACGTTTGGGACGGTCGCATTTACCTCCTATGGGCTTTTCTGGTGGTGGTATGCGTTCCTCCTGTGGACCGTCGGGGCTGGCTGGCTCAAGGCTCCCGCTGCCAGTGCCGTGGGGGTCACGCTCTTGATGTGGGGCGTCTTCACTCTGTACATGTGGATAGCTACCTTCCGCTCCAATTTCGGACTCTGGAGCATCTTCTTGTTGCTCTGGATCACTTTCTTTCTGCTGGCGGCCGGGGACCTTGGATTTGGGGCGCAATGGCGCACGCTGGGTGGTTGGGTCGGTCTCGCCACTGGTATCGATGCATTGTACGTGTCTTTTGCCGAGGTGACTAACGCAACGTTCAAGCGGAATGTGATTCCGCTGGGAGCGCCAATTCTAAAGCCGCCACCCGCCGCCTGAGCCGGCTCCCAATCGAATGCTCCCGGTGCTTCGTCATGAGCACGTCCAGCTCCGCGACGTGCTCCACAACTCCGCGGGCTGTCTCCGCCGCAAAGGTGCCGCATGGACTTCGGTGATCGTATCTACACCGAGCGTCGCTGGCTGACGCTCATCGCTTCATTCCGAGATGGAATGAGAAAGCCGGTCCTCAGCGGGATGCGTTAAGCTCCCAATGAGACGCACTCGAGGTGCGAAGGAGGAACCGGCGGCTGTCAAGAAACCGGTTGGCGGGCGAAAGCGCCTGCCCCACAANNACGCTTTCGTCTGTCAACCTGGCGATCGCCACTCCGGGCCAGTGATGTAAGCCGTCCGTCACATCACCTGGCCCGGCAGAGCAAGGCGAGCTTAGAGCGCTCGGCACGCGCCGCAGGATGATCGGCTGGGCGGATATTGAGTCATCACGAAGCTGTTAGTTAGAGTTCAGCCGATCGTGTGTTTGCTCTTGCATCTGAGGCGCCGCGGCTCACTTGGGCGGCAGACCAGTCGGAGCTGCCATAACCGATCTACTGTCACTCGCCGTCAGAAGCGCCATCAAGTACAACTGTTAGCTGGTTCTTTGGGGAGACGCAGACAGCGCCTCTGAATTTAGGTGTTCCATTCACCAAAATGTCCCAAGTCTCATCGAACGCCGGTCCGAGGGTAAGAATCTTGCCGACTGAGAGGCTCAACAAGTCTTTCATGAGAATGGTATTACGCGAATATACACACTCCAGCGTGACGTTCAGTTCGCGAGCCAGCTTTCGCTTAATCGCGAGCTCGGTTGTAGGATTATCCGATCGATGGCTTGTCCACTGCTGGTCGAACCTTTGCCCTACGGTCTTCAGGGTGATGGACGGAATTGCCAGGTTCATCATCCCGATGTTCTCTCCGATCCGCAGTTCCATCGCAACTGCCACGACCGCTTCGTTCGGAACGAATCTGCCCGAGAGTTGTGGACTGGTTTCGATGCCGCTCGCTGCGAAGTTTATAGCGGCCACAGGCTTCCAGATTTCGCGCAGGTCGTGAGTGACGACCTGGAAAAAGCCTTCCATCAACAGCTTCTCGACTTCGGTGATCTCACGGCCCAGTTCGGTTGTGACTTTGCCGCCGAGCACAAGATCCAGGATCGGCCCAATCAGAGTGGGGTTGACTTCGATGAGCGCATGACCCTGGTACGGGTCCATACTGAGGTAGACCAGACACGTGGGCGTAGGTAAGGTTTCCATGAAGTCGGAGTACGGCAATTGTTCGACGCTGATGAGGCTCCCTGAAACGAAGGAACGAAGGTATACGGTCAAGCTCGAGCTGACACTCCGCACGAAGGCCTCGTGCAAAGAGTGGATGGCACTGACCCGCGATTTGGGAATGCGATCGAGGCGCCGAAAGTCGAATGGGACTACACCGTCAGTGAAGGCGGGGCGGGCGCCTGTCGCGGCATCGAAGACGCTATCGATTTCCTGTTGAGTGAGCTGGTGTTTGACCATTTCATTTTCCCGAGCCCGGCTTTCACAATTCGTGCTGGCAGATCTTGAGCCCGTAATTCCCGTTTACAACCACGACCTGGCCGCGGGCCAGCACCCGGCCGGCGATGACCACATAGGCGGGATCGAGGGCGGACTGGTCCAGCATGATCACGGAGCCGACGTTCAGTTTGAATACGTCTCGCAGCGCCAAGGTGGTTCGTCCCAGAATGAACTTTACGCACAGGGTACAGTTAGGGATCGAGTTCAAGGGCCGACCTGCGAACTGCGGCGGCTCGCTACCGGATTGCGGGGGAACTTCCCCACAGCCGGCCTTTGACGCAACCGCTCGCGCGATGAAGCCCGAGCAATGGTCGAGGAAGGGCTCAGCCACAACTGCCGCTCCCTCGATCGACATCAGCCCGGCATCCAGTGACCACCGGAAGATCAGGGCACCGTTGGCGTCGGGTTGACTCGTAGGAACAGAGTCTCCGCCGGTCATCTCTTCCCCAAACTCCCGGGCCAGCTCGCTGGCGACCACGGCGCTAGTTTGGGCCATCAGGTCGCGGCACGTCGACGCAAGATCAGCATCGCTTGGCTCCTCCACTCCGAGAGCGGAAAGAGCCAGGCGTCCGAGGGCGGCCCACGATTGGGCTGGAGCGCCGATCCAAAACGACGGCTGCTGCAGAATGCTCAACTTCTGGCCCCACCACGCGAATCCCTGATCCAAGGCTCCCGAGGCCGCCGCCCGCGCCTCAATCTTCGGGCGCTGCACCGTCATGGATTCCAGGACTGTCGCAAGAGAGTCCGCCCAGGACGCAATTACCTGCGCCGCCATCCTGGCGCAGTCAGGGCGAATCTGGCCATCGTCTGTGCCGGTACTCATGCTTCGAAGCCCTCGAATTCTGTGATCCGAAGAGCCAGGTGGTCCTCGATAACAATCACTTCCGCGGACCCAATTGACACATCGCCGATGTACACCCTGAGCGTTTCTCCAGCAGCCCGGTGCAGCGGAATCACGGCGCCGGGACGAACTGCCAGCACATCCCGCAGATCCATCAAGCGCCCTTCAAAGCGCCCTTCCACAGGAACGGATATGTCGGAGAATCGGTCTATTATCTCGGCGGTGCTCTTGAGAAGAGGGTCCATTTGGATCGTCGACGCCGATAGCTTGCACTTTGTGTGCCAGAGACAGCACCATCCAGCGGCGCCCATCAAGGAGTGTCAGCCACCCGGCAAAGGCCCCTGGCGACGTGTGCGCCCCCGTTCCCTGGCTTGGTCCTGGCGGGCCCAGTACCGCCGTTCACATAGCCTCCACGCTTTGATCACATCGCTCTTTAGGCGTTCCAGGCTCAGTAATACTCACAAGACATAGTGTCTCATCACGACAGGCGCCGGCCAACTCGCCCACATAATACTTGGCGTTATAGATGCACGTCCGGAGATCTGAGACACAAAACGTAATTTTATTAGTGACCTATCGTTCCTATGTCCCCGCCGAGTCCACTCCTCGCCACGTCGACTCGGTGACGCCTGATTGCGTAAATCAGTTTAGCCAGGCTGGCACGAATGATGCCGCTGTCAAAAGCTTGACTCGTCAAGTATGCGACAGCTGTAATTGTGCCGAAGCCATTACATGTGACTAGTTGGATCGTTATCAGCCCCTGCAGTGATGAGGCACTCGCTGTGGTGACAATTACTTAGCCTTGCGAGAATGGGCATCACTGTGAACGCCGACGGCGGGCTCTCTTCGGCTGTTGCGTGGCGCATGGGCTGCCGGCCCCGTCACGACTGAGCGCCGAGGTTGTCGACGCCAGTCCACTCGTCCGCCCAGTTGACAAAGACGGTCGAGATGCTGCCTTCCGGTCGATACGGTAGGCCTTAGTGAATGGCCGGGCCTGAGTGTCTCACAGTGTTTCGGGTGCGCTGAGTTTCGCCTCACAATCGATGACAAGTCGAGTTGGCAAGGAACATGCAGTCGGTAGGAACCGCAATGACTTCACCGATCCCCGTGCCTCTGGAGATGGCGCCCCAGCTGATTTCAGCTGAAACGGTTCCGCCCATGGGTGCGCGGGCGGCCGCGATACTACTGATTAGCGTCGGCGATGAGAACTGCGCTGCAATACTCCGACGCCTGCCGGAGGATGAGGTCCACCAAGTGACCCGGGAGATCAGCCTCCTGGGTGCCGTGTCGGACGAAGAACGAGACGGTGTGTTGAAGAACTTCGAGCGAGCGGTCGAGCGTGCTCGCCTGTTCGATAGCGGGGGTATGGAGTACGCGCAATCCGTTCTTGTAGCAGCGTTCGGACCGGAGACTGGTAAGCGGATCGGCGAGCGCGTGTTGAAGTCGCTGGGGACCGAAAATGCCCTCATCAACTCGCTGCAAAAGGCCGACCCGGAACAGTTGGCAAAGGTGGTGCAGCGGGAACATCCACAGGCCATTGCACTGGTTCTGTCGCACGTGGGTCCAGCTCACGCGGCCAAATTGTTGACAGCCCTTCCCGATGAGGTAAGGGGCGATGTGGTCCGCCGTATGGCCGTGCTGGACCAGATTTCCCCGGAGGTCGTCAACAAGATAGCAAAGACACTCGGCGCCAGGCTGAGATTATTAGGAGAGTCGGGCCTTGAGTCCTACTCCGGCGTCCGCGCGGTTGCGGAGGTCTTGAATCGGGTCGACTCAAAGACGAGCGATGGCATTCTCAGCGAAATCACCGATCAAGATCCCAACCTGGAGCAGACGATTCGAAAACTGATGTTTGTCTTTGAGGACCTGACGCACCTGGACGAAGCGGCGATGCGCATGCTGATGGGCAAGGTGGACCGCAACGCGTTGACGACGGCTCTTAAAGGATGCAGCCCCGCAACCAAGAACCACTTCACATCCTTCATGTCCGCTCGCGCGGTTGAAATGCTCACCGAGGACATGGAGGCCAAGGGGCCGGTGCGAATCCGCGACGTGGAAGAGGCACAGCAGACAATCATCGCGACCGCCAGGCAACTCGAGGCCGAAGGTGTCCTCAGCCTCAAACCGAGCAGCGGGGACCAGTTTGTGGTCTAGCGTCGAAGGTTATATGGCATGGTCACGAAGTGATCAATCTCCGATGTGATGGGTGACAGAGAGAAGATGAGAGTAAAACCGCCGAATTTGCTAATCGTCGATGATTCGACTGCGATTAGGAAGATCTTATTGAGAGTGCTGAACCAGACGGGCCTTGCTCTGGGCGAAGTACTGGAAGCCAGCGACGGCAGGGAAGCACTGAAATTGATGGAGGATCATGACGTCTCTCTGGTCCTCTCGGACGTCAACATGCCCAACATGGACGGCCTTGAACTGTTGCGCACCCTGCGCGAATCGGCGCAGTGGCATGATTTGCCGGTGGTCATGATCACCACAGAGGGTAGCCAGGCGAGGGTACAGGAAGCGGTGGACCTAGGGGCCACGTCATACGTCCGCAAGCCTTTCAGCGCCGACTTACTGCGAGACAAGCTTGCTTCCCTTCTATCAACATGACGACGGAATGTAGTGGGACTGTGCTCCCCGTGGAGAATGAGCAGATGGCGGGCATGCTTTTCGCCGCAACGCAGGAGGTGTTCACCTCCATGCTTGGTTCCGAGGTTCAACGTTTATCCGAGCCGGAAACGGAGCAGTCCGCTTCTTTCGACGGGGTGCTTGTGCTGATTGGCTTGGTGGGCGCGGTGATCGGCAACGGCGCATTGGTGTGCAACGTGGAAGCGGCGTGCGATCTGTCTTCCCGGCTGCTGATGACGAAGTGTTCGAAGGTTGACGAGGAGGTGCTCGATGCTGTCGGTGAGATCACGAATATGATTGTCGGCGGATTCAAGAACCTCTTAGAACCTTATGCCGGCCGGCTGCAGATGAGCATACCGTCGGTGATCTACGGCAAGAATATTGCGACGCGGGATTCGGGAGCAAACGTCGTAGTGGCGGTGCGTTGCGCTTTTCCGGGCGGCGAGCTCGGACTAAAGATTCGCCTTGCGGCGCGGGCGTGACTCCCAAGGGGATATGCGGAATTTGTGACGGTGGACGAAAGGTGAGGTAGCCATGGACGACCAGGAGGTCATCAACGAATTTCTGATTGAGAGCAATGAGAACCTGGCCCGTCTGGACCAGGAGATGGTCGAGCTGGAACAGCGGCCCAAGGATACCGGGTTGCTGGCGAGCATTTTCCGCACCATTCACACCATCAAAGGCACGTGCGGCTTTCTGGGCTTCGGCAAGTTGGAGGCTATCGCTCATTTAGGGGAAAGCCTGCTCAGCCGGCTGCGCGACGGCAACCTGGATCTTACGCCGGAGCTGGTCACCCTGGTTCTCCAGGTTGTGGATGCCACCAAGCGGATACTCTTGTCGATTGAGGCTACTGGCGCGGAGGGCGACGAGAACCACGATGAGTTGGTCAAACGCCTGCAAGCCGCATGTGGAACCAAGGCCCCCGCACAGGCTGCGCCACCGGCAATGCCGCCTGCCGACACAGCGCCAACCCTCCCGACGGCTGCCGCGGCGCAGGTTGAATCCAGCCCGGATCTTGCGGAGCGGGTGCGGGAGACCGAAAACGCCGGGGCGCCGGCCGAGGCCGAGAACATGAGTTCTCAAAAGGCCTCGACGGTGGCCGATTCGACCATTCGCGTGGATGTCGGCCTGTTGGACAAATTGATGAACCTCGTGGGCGAGCTGGTTCTGACGCGGAATCAGATTCTACAGTTTAATGCCCGCCAGGAAGACACCACGCTGAACACCACGTCCCAACGCCTGAACCTGATCACGACCGAACTGCAGGAAGGCGTCATGAAAACCCGCATGCAGCCCATCGGCGTGGTTTGGAACAAGATTCCGCGACTGGTTCGAGACTTGGCCACCGGGTCTGGAAAGCAGATTCAGTTGGAGATGGACGGGGCCGACACGGAGTTGGACAAGACCATAATCGAGGCCATCAAGGATCCTCTCACGCATGTGGTGCGCAACTGTTGCGACCACGGGATCGAGAAGCCCGAGGTTCGCCTGCGGAAAGGAAAACCAGCCACCGGCACATTGACGCTTCGGGCCTTCCACGAAGGCGGTCAGGTCAATATCGAGATCACCGACGACGGCGCCGGCGTGGATCTGCAGCGGGTCAAGACAACGGCGATCGAGAAGGGACTGGTGCGGCCGGACCAGATTGAGCGGATGACCGAACGGGAGGTCCTCGGCCTGATTTTCCTCCCGGGCTTTTCGACGGCGCAGAAAGTCACCAGTGTCAGCGGGCGCGGCGTAGGGATGGACGTGGTCAAGACCAACATCGAAAAGATCGGCGGGGCGGCCGACTTGGTCAGCCGCGCCGGCGAAGGCACCACGGTCAAGCTCAAGATCCCTCTGACTCTGGCCATCATCCCGGGGCTGGTCGTGAAGAGCGGTGGCGCGCGGTTTGTGATTCCGCAGGTGAGCCTGCTGGAGCTCATCCGCCTGGAAGAGAACTCCGACAAGAGTCCCATCGAGTGGATTCACGGCACGCCAGTTTACCGGCACCGCGACCGCCTGCTTCCCATTACCTATCTGAGTCAGGTGCTGGCACACCCGGCGACTCAGAATTCCGATGCCGTCAATATCGTCGTCTTGCAGGCGGGGGACCGGCAATTCGGGCTGGTGGTGGACGACATTCAGGACACCCAGGAAATTGTAGTCAAGCCCCTCGGCAAGCAACTCAAAGGTCTGAGCTGCTATGCCGGCGCCACCATCATGGGCGACGGGCGCGTGGCGCTCATCCTGGACGTCCTGGGGATCGGCCAGCTATCCGGTGTGGTGCAGGAGTCGCACGAACAAACCAAAGTCGATGCCCAGCAGGGGGACCGCTCGGACAGGGACCGCCAGACTTTCCTGCTGTTCCGGGCCGGCCGGTTTGAAAGACTGTGCGTCCCCTTGGCCCTGGTGGCGCGGCTGGAGGAGTTCGCAAAATCCAAGATCGAACATGCCGGTGGACGGCGAGTGGTGCAGTACCGCGGAAAGATTCTGTCGCTGGTTTCCCTGACGTCGATCCTCGAAGGGGCTGCGGACGAGGCCGACGAATTCCCAGACCAGGTGCAAGTCGTCGTCTTTGGCAACGGCGAGCGCAGCATCGGGATTCTGGTCGATCAGATTCTGGACATCGTTCAGGAGACCGTTTCCGTGCGTCAATCCTCTCAGCGTAAGGGGATGCTTGGCTCAGCCGTGATCGGCGGAAAAGTGACCGACATACTGGACCTGCAGGCGATTATCGAAGCGGCTGACGACCAATGGTTCGGCAAGCCGGAGATCGAATCTTCGGAGAAGACAACCGTGATGCTGGCGGAGCCCTCCTCTTTCACACGTGGTCTGGTGCGCAGTTCGCTGGAAATGGCGGGCTATCGCGTGATAGAGGCTGCCGATACCAAGCAAGCGCTGCATGAACTGGAACGGCGGGCGGTCGATGTAGTGGCTGCGTCGCTGGACCTGCCGGCGGAAGGGGGTTTCGACTTTTTGCGGCAGATGCGGAAAGTCCCGACCCTGGTGGGCATCCCGGCCCTGGCGCTGGCCAATCCTGGGGACGAGCAGGCGCCCCACGGGAAATATCCGGTGGAGTTCGAGGACTTCCAGGTGAAATCCGACCGTGGCGCGGTGCTGCGGTCGCTGGCCAGGTTGTCCGCTCGGGCCGGTGAAGGCGACATGGAGCCGGCACTGGCCGGGCAAAAGGAGTGAAGCAAATGACCACCCAGCGAGATCTGGCGACGCAAGCCAGCCGGCAGTTCGCGACATTCTTCGTGGACGGCCTGTTCTTCGGCATCGATGTTCTCGAGGTGCAGGAGGTGCTCCGGTATCAGGAGATGACTCGAGTCCCGCTGGCGCCGGAGGTGATTGAAGGCCTGATCAACCTGCGCGGGCAGATCGTGACGGCCATCGATATGCGGCGCCGTCTGAAACTGAGACCGAGGACCGACGGCCGGACCCCCATGAACACGGTAGTGCGTACCGAAGAAGGAGCAGTGAGCCTGCTGGTAGACGAAATCGGCGATGTGATCGCAGTAGACGCGGACACCTTTGAGCGCGCGCCGGACAACGTCACCCCGGAGGCGAGGGAGTTGTTGCAGGGCGTGTACAAGCAAAAGGACCGCCTGTTGTTGATTCTCGACACGAAAAAGACCATTGGATTTGCCGGCGGGGCACACCAGTCCTAGCGGCATAGAAACCGGCTGCGAGGCCACTGAAACAGACACCAGCGCCGCGAATGCGGCTCATTCTAGGAGATTCTTGTATGGTAAAGAAGACCAACGGTAAGCACACCCCCTACGGCCCCAACGGCGTGAGCGGGGTTGGCGTTCTGGAGATGCCAGAAGAGACGCCATCGGGGCTTTCTCAAGAAGAGGTCGCCTCGTTCTTCGATCTTGTGCCAAGTCCGGTACTCGTCATGGATCTGGCTCACACCGTGCTGTATCTCAACGATGAGGCGACTCGACTCTTCGGCCGCACTCGTGAAGAGAGCGTCGGGAAGAAGTACTGGGACCTGTTTGACTGCCCAGGCAGCCGCGAGGGAACCTGCGCTGCGTCCCGATGCATGCGGACCGGCGCCGTGTGTTCCGCCGACACGGTCGGAGTCCTGCGAGGCAAGGAGGTCGCCGTGCGAGTGATCTCCGCGCCACGATACGGGCGCAATCGCCAGGTCATCGGTTGTGTGCAACTGGTTGTCGAGGACAATTTTGGGGCGGTGGTGTCGGATTTCATGGAGAAGTTCTCGAGCGGAGTACTCCCCGCCAAGATCACGGACCAATTCCATGGCTACGAGAAAGCCAAGGCCGGCATGAATGCGCTGACCGACGTGGTCACGATGCGCACCACCGATATCCAGGACTTAGTGGATGCCATGGCAGCGGGCAAACTGAGCTTCCGTCCCGACGCTGGCAAGTACAGCGGATACAACGGCAAAATGATCGCCGGCTTGAACCGGATGCTGGACGGAGTGATCGATCCGCTCCACGTTGCGGCACGGTACGTGGACCAGATCTCCAAGGGCGAAGTCCCGCAGAAAATCACGGAACCGTACGCCGGCGACTTCAACACCCTCAAGAACAACCTGAATGCCTGCATCGACGGCCTGGCAGCTCTCCAAGAAGCCGACGCGGTGCTGAAGCGGATGGCGGTCAACGACTACAGCCAGAAGATCGAAGGCAGCGCACCGGGAATCTTCGGAGAGGTGGCGCAGGCCGTGAACACGGTCCACCTGAGAGTCATCCACGTTGCCACCAGCATTAACCAGGTCTCCAAGGGCGATCTGAGCGAGTTGCCGGACTACAAGAAGATCGGCCGCCGTTCGGAGAATGACATCGTGGTGCCCTCTCTGATCGCCTTGATGGAGAATCTGAACGCTCTGGTGGCAGATGCCACGATGCTTGCGAAAGCCGCGGTCGAGGGAGATCTGACTACCCGCGCGGACGCCAGCAAACACCAAGGCGACTATCGCAAGGTAATCGAGGGTGTGAACGCGACTCTGGATACGACACTGGCGCCGATTCGGGAATCGGCCGCGGCCATCGAGAGGATCGCCGGGCAGGACCTCACGGCTCGTGTGGAAGGGAAGTACCGCGGCGACCATGCCGCCATGAAGGACAACATCAATCGCATGGCTGCCGACCTGCGCAGCAGCATGCAACAGATCACGCAGAGCGCTTCGGTGCTGGCCTCCGCCTCCGAGGAACTCACGGCTACCAGCCAGCAAATGGCCGGCAACGCCGAAGAAACCGCGACGCAGGCCAACGTGGTGTCGGCCGCGGCCGAGCAAGTGTCGAAGAACGTGTCGGTAGTGGCGACGGGGGCGGAGCAGATGCAGACCTCCATCCGGGAGATCGCCAAGAGCGCCAACGAAGCGGCCAAGATCGCCAAGAACGCCGTCCGGGCAGCGGACGCGACCAACCACACCATCGGCAAACTGGGCGAATCCAGCCTGGAAATCGGAAAGGTGATCAAGGTCATCACGTCCATCGCGCAGCAGACTAACCTTCTGGCGTTGAACGCGACCATCGAAGCGGCCCGCGCCGGAGAGGCCGGCAAGGGATTCGCGGTGGTAGCGAACGAGGTGAAGGAACTGGCCAAGGAAACCGCCAAAGCCACCGAAGACATCGGGCAGAAGATCGAGGCGATCCAATCCGACACCAAGGGCGCCGTGCAGGCTATCGCCGAGATCGGCACCGTGATCAACCAGGTCAACGACATTTCCAACACCATCGCATCGGCGGTGGAGGAACAGACGGTGACCACCAACGAAATCGGGCGAAACGTTGCCGAGGCGGCGCGCGGAACCAGCGACATCGCCAAGAACATCAGCGGTGTGGCGCAAGCGGCGCAGAACACGACGCAGGGAGCCAGCGATTCTCAGAAGGCCTCGTCTTCCCTAGCCGCCATGGCGTCGCAACTGCAAGCGATCGTTGGGAAGTTCAAGCTGTAGCGCGGTTTGAGCACAGACCGCCCCGCGGCCAGCGAAAGCAGGAATCGCATGCGAGCATACATGAAACGAGTCCACGCTTCTCTGCAAAGCGTGCTGTTATGTGTCACCGGCGCCGCCATCCTGACGCTCCTCTCCGCGCCGGCTCAAGGACAACTTGTCTTGAAGAACGAGGATGTGGCCTTCAAATTCGGGGTCCAGGGCCAACTTTGGGCCGACTGGACCCAGGATTCGAGCGGCAGCCAGGCCTACCAGCAGAATTTCTACCTGAGGCGCGCGCGCCTGATTTTCGGCGGCGACATTGGGGAAAACATCAGCTTCTTCTTCGAAACAGACGACCCCAAGCTGGGTATCGTGCCCAAAAGCCTGGCTTCCGGGTTCGTCATTCAGGACGCGCTCATGGAATGGAGGCCCAGCAAGGTATTTCAAGTAGTAGGCGGCCTGATGATTGTTCCGTTTTCGCGTAACGGGCTGCAATCCACCTTGAGCTACATGACGCTGGACCTCAGTCCGATTTCCACAGTGACCAATTCCGTCACGCAGAGCTCCGCCTTGCGCGACGTGGGCCTTGAAGCGAAGGGATTCTTCTTCAAAGACCATCTGCTATACCGGATCGGAGAATTCAGCGGCGAACGCGATGCCAACGGACACAACTCCCCGCGTACGGCGGGTTACCTGCAATACGATTTCTTCGCCCGGGAAAAAAGCTACCTGTTCGCCGGCACGGCGCTGGGCAAGCAGAAGATCCTGGCGGTAGACGGCGGATTCGACACGCAGGGAACGTACCGCGGGCTCTCGGCCAATATGGCGGCAGCCCTCCCTGTTCACCAGGGGGATGAAGTGGCTGCGCAGTTCCAATACATCCATTACAATGGCGGGACCAAGTTCCTCACCATCGCGGACCAGAATGACTGTCTTCTGGAGGGGGCCTACTATTCTCACCGGGCCAAGATCCAGCCGTTCGTCAAATACGACGCGCAGAACTTCGTCAACCTGGCGGACACAGGGAAGGACATCCACCGGGCTGGTTTCGGCGCCAACTACTACATCCGCGGCCAGAACCTGAAGTGGACCCTCCAATATCTGCGCGCGATGCCACAGAACGGGTCTCCGCTGAAAGCCACCAACGAAGTGACCATGCAGCTTCAACTGGCTTACTACTGACCGTGAACAACCGGCGGGCACTTATGTGAACGGGAGAACCATAATGCGAATGAATTCGAATGATAATCCGCCGCCCCCTGGCGGGGCGCCGGTGAGCGGAGCTTAGCCATGTCCAAAGCCATGGTGGTCGATGACTCCCGGGCGGTTCGCATGATCCTGTCTCGCATCCTCCGGGAAGTCGGATACGAAGTCTGCGAAGCGGCGGATGGGCGGGAAGCCCTTACCAAGCTGGCCGGAGGAGAGGCGGTCTCACTCATTCTGGTCGACTGGAATATGCCGAACCTGGACGGACTTGGATTCGTGCGCTGCCTGCGTTCGGATCCAAGTAAGGCCGCGGTCAAAGTCATGATGGTCACCACCGAGACGGAAATGGAACGGATGGTGATGGCGCTGGACGCGGGAGCGAATGAGTACGTGATGAAGCCCTTCACCGCGGAAGTCATTTCGGACAAGCTCCGGCTGTTGGGTGCGCTTTAGCAGGCGACCATGTCCCGACTCATCTACAAAAAGACGATTTCGCCCGGTAATCGAATCCGCGTCCTCATTGTGGACGACTCGGTGGTCATCCGGCGGCTGGTGGCGCAGGCGCTGTCGGAGGATCCGGCTCTGGAAGTCGTCGGGGCGGTATCGAACGGCGCACTGGCCCTCGCCAGGATTGCGCAAACCAACCCCGACGTCGTAACCCTCGACGTCGAGATGCCCGAGATGGATGGGCTCGAAATGCTCCGGAGGCTGCGCTCGGAGAACGTCCGGCCTCGCGTCGTGATGTTCAGTACTCTGACGGAGAGGGGTGCTGCCGCGACGCTGGACGCTCTGGCGCTGGGTGCCGACGACTACGTCACCAAGGCGGCCAACGGCGGATCGCTGGAGCGCTCGTTGAGCAGCCTCCGGGAGGAACTCATCCCCAAGATCAAGCAGTTCTTTGTGCTGTCCCAGCAATCGCCCGCGGCGCCACAAGGCCATCCGGCCGCGTCAGGTTCGCCCAAGCAGGGCTTCCAACGGCCAATGGGAGGCCGGTCGAAAGTGCTTGCCATCGGCGTTTCGACAGGAGGACCGACGGCTCTAGGCGCGATCATTCCGCAGGTGCCGCCGGACTTCCCTATTCCGATTCTGATTGTGCAGCACATGCCTCCACTGTTCACGAGGCTGCTGGCGGAACGGCTGCAGGCGTCCACGTCTTTGAAGGTGGAGGAAGCCGCGGAAGGAAGCGCCGTGACTGCCGGGAAGGTTCTGATTGCTCCGGGCGATTTCCACATGCGGCTGCGCAACACCGGCAGGGATCTGGTGATCTGCCTGGACCAATCGCCCCCGGAAAACTCCTGCCGGCCCTCGGTGGATGTGTTGTTCCGGTCGGTCGGGGAGACCTTCGGACCCGCGGCGATCGGCGCCATTCTCACGGGCATGGGGCAGGACGGTCTGCGCGGAACTCAGGTCCTGAAGGCCGCCGGGGGGTTCGTGATCGCGCAGGATGAGGCCTCCAGCGTGGTATGGGGCATGCCTGGCACGGTGGTGGCCGCCGGCCTGGCGGATTCCGTGGTCCCTCTGGAGAACGTCGTACCCGAAGTACTGAAGCGGATCTAATATGGTCGATTCCCAAATGTCGAGAATCCGGCCGCAGAACCGGACAACGCTGCCTTCCGCGGAAATCAGTCCGCAGAGCTACCATTTCCTTCAGAACTTCATCAGCCGCGAGTCCGGCATCGTGCTGGACAACGACAAACGGTATCTGGTGGAAGCCCGTCTGCTGCCCATCGCACTGAAACTGCGCCTCTATTCGCTGAACGACCTCTGTGTCCTGCTGCAGACGACCTCAGACGCGTCGGTGCGGCAGCAGGTGGTCGAGGCAATGACCACCAATGAAACGTTCTTCTTCCGGGAAGCGACGCAATACGACGCATTGAGGTCGACTGTGCTGCCGGAACTGATGCAGCAGCGTCAGGTCATGCGGAAAATCAACGTTTGGTCGGCGGCGGCATCAACCGGTCAGGAAGCCTACAGCCTGGCAATGCTACTGCTGGAGATGGGGCTCGGCAACTGGGATATTTCGATTGTAGGAACCGACCTATCGACCATGGTGCTGCAACGGGCCCGGGCGGGACGGTACTTGCAGATTGAAGTGAACCGGGGTCTGCCGGCTCCGTTACTGGTGAAGTATTTCAAGCGTGAGGGCCTGGAGTGGCAGTTGAAGGACGAGGTCCGGCGCCTGGTGCGCTTCGAGCAGGACGATCTGCGCCGGACCACATCCGCCAGAGGGCCGTTTGACCTGGTGTTCTGCCGCAATGTTCTGATCTACTTCGACGTGGAAACCAAGCGAAGCGTCCTTGCCCGAATCCTGGAGTGTCTGGCGCCGGGGGGCCATTTGTTGTTGGGCGGAAGTGAAACCACCCTCAATCTCGACGATCGATTTGTGCGCCGCGCGGTCGGGAGCGCAATGCTGTACCGGGCACCTGGAAAGGAAACGTATGGGCTGTGATACCGCCGTAGTCGCCTATCGGGCGAACGTAGTGCCAATCGTCGACATGGTCTTCACGACCATGCTGGGTCTCAAAGTCGAGCTCTACCCAATGCCCTGGGCCCGCCCATCGGACATGGTCACTGCCGCCGTCTACTTTGCCGGCGCGTGGCGGGGAGCCGTTCTGCTGGAATGCACGCGCCGCCAGGCGCGCAAGTTTGCCCGGTTACTCATGTCGATTGGTCCCTCAGCCATGATCGACGAGGATGTGAGAGACTCACTCGGCGAACTGGCGAACATGCTGGCGGGCAATCTCAAGTCGGTATTGCCCAGCGGCGTCGTTTTGTCGATGCCTTCTGTGATTGAGGGCTCCGACTACTCGCTGCAGATTTGTGGAAAGCGGTCGATCGAGCGCGTGCCGTTCTGGAGCACCGAGGATATTTTCGGAGTCACCCTGGTCGAAATATTCGACACATCCGATCGCGAGCGATCTTGACTCATTAGCGAGGAAGGAATGCGACTCGCGGGACCAAAGGATGGCGGTTTTGAAATTCCGGATTTTGACTCTAAAATTTTGAACTTTAACCGATGTGATTCTTGCACCCTCCAAGTGTGGGGGGGGCCAATTCACTATGAGAAACTAACTACAAAAAAGGAGAAACAATGGGAACCAGAGTTGTCGATGCGAAAGGGCTTAAATGCCCGCTTCCGGCCCTCAAAATGCTGTCGGAGAGCCGTACTATGGCGAAGGGGGACATCTTGGAGGTGGTTGCGGACTGCGTGACCTTCGAAGACGATGTCCGGAAGTGGTGCGACCAGACCAAGCGGGTCTTGTTGTCGGTCAGGGTCGAAGGTCCGGCGAAACGTTGCTGCGTACGCATCTGACCGGAGGGGCAGGGGAACGGATGTCCATCTAATGACACCTAAACCGAAGTTGAGCATGTACTGGTCCGCCTCCTGCGGGGGGTGCGAGATCGCGCTGGCTAATCTGCACGAGAAACTCCTCGACGTCGATCGAGCCTTCGATTTTGTTTTTTGCCCCTGCCTGCTTGACACCAAAAAAGACTATGTAGAGTCGCTGCCGGACCGCGGCATCGCCATCACGTTATTCAACGGCGCCGTGCGCACGTCGGAAAACCGGGAGATGGCGCGGTTGCTACGTTCCAAATCCGAGGTATTGGTCGCCTTCGGCGCTTGTGCCGGACAGGGCGGTATTCCGGCACTGAGCAACCTGCACGGACGCGAGCAGCACATGCGGACCAACTACCTCGACAGCCCGTCCCTCGACAACCCGTCCGGCATCCGGCCTGCCCTGCGGACGGTGGTGCCGGAAGGAGAGTTGGAACTTCCGGAGTTTTTCGAGACGGTGCTGACGCTCGAACAAGTGGTGCCGGTGGACTACTTTATTCCCGGCTGCCCTCCGGAGTCGCACCAGATCTGGGCAGTCATCGAAGCCGTAATCGCGGGAAAACCCCTGCCCCCGAAGGGAAGCACGCTGGGAGGAGGCCGTTCCACGGTGTGCGAGGAGTGTCAGCGGACCAAGGAGAACAAGAAGATCCCGCGATTCCACCGGACATACGAGATCGTGCCGGACACCGGACGATGCCTGCTGGAACAGGGCATTGTCTGCATGGGAATCGCGACCATGGAAGGCTGCGGCGCTCTCTGCCCCAAGGTGAATATGCCGTGCACGGGATGTTACGGGCCGCCCGAGGGAGTGGTGGATCAGGGTTCTAAAATGCTCGCGGCGCTGGGATCGGTTCTGGATCTTGGCGAGTACAAGGGCATGAGCGAGCGGCAAGTGGCGGACAAGGCGGATGCCATTGTGGCCACCATCCCCGACTTGGCCGGGACGGTCTACAAGTTTAGCCTTGGCAGTTGCGCCCTGAAGCGGAGGGACCAGTGAAACGGATCGCGATCAATCCCACTACGCGCCTGGAAGGGCACGGCAAAATCGACATTTTCCTGGATGAAGAGGGTAATGTCGCGAACACGTACTTCCAGGTCCCGGAACTGCGAGGCTTCGAGCAGTTCTGCGTGGGGCGGCGGGCCGAAGAAATGCCGTCGATCACTGGCCGCATCTGCGGTGTGTGCCCGGAGGCCCATCAATTGGCGGCGCTGAAGGCCTTGGATGGCGTTTTCGCGGTGGAGCCTCCGCCGGCGGCGAAGAAGATCCGCGAACTGCTGTACATGGCCTTCTACGTCGGCGATCACACTACCCACTTCTACGCGCTGGGCGGGCCGGATTTTATTGTCGGCCCGGACGCGCCGCCGTCGGAGCGCAATATTCTCGGAGTGGTGCGCAAGGTCGGGCTGGATATCGGCAAGAGCGTCATCGCGTGCCGCGCCCGGAATCACCATGTCATTGCAATGCTGGGCGGCCGGGGCATTCATCCCGCCGCCGGCCTGCCAGGCGGCTGGAGTAAGGCGGTTTCGGAAGCGGAGCGGCTGGAGATTCAGGAGATCGCCCGGCAGAACATCGAGTTCGCTCAGTTCAGCCTGGACCTTTTCGAAAAGATCGTCTGGCGGAACCCGGCCTACCGCGACTTGATGCAATCCGACATCTACCTCCACCGCACGTACTACATGGGAACCGTCGACCGGCACAACCGGCCGAACTTCTACGATGGAGAAATCCGGATCGTGGACCCGCGCGGCGGTGAGTTCGCCCGCTATCCCGCGGCGGAGTATCTGAACCACGTGGCGGAACACGTGGAGCCCTGGACCTATTTGAAGTTCCCGTTTCTGAAGAAGATCGGGTGGAAGGGCTTCCGCGATGGAGCCGATAGCGGCGTCTACTGCGCCACCCCCCTGGCCCGGCTGAATGTTGCCGACGGCATGGCAACCCCGCGGGCACAGGAACAATTCGAGAGATTCTACGACCGCTGGGGGTCGGCCAGGATCAACGGCCGATTCGAGCCCGTCCATCACCGGCTGGCCACGCATTGGGCCCGGCTGATCGAGCTCCTCTACGCGGCGGAACACATGCTGGAACTGGCGACCGACCCGGAGATCACGTCGCCCGAGGTGCGCCGCATCCCGGAACGGATCGCCGGCACCGGAATCGGCTCGGTGGAAGCGCCGCGCGGCACCCTCATCCATCACTACGAAACCGACCAGAACGGGCTGATCCGCAAGGCCAACCTGATCGTCGGAACCACCAACAATCACGCCGCCATCTCCATGTCGATCAAGCGAGCGGCCGAGCTTCTGATCAAGGCCGGGAAGGTGGTGGAGGAAGGGCTGCTGAACCGCATCGAGATGGCCTTCCGGCTATACGATCCGTGCCTTTCGTGCGCCACTCACGCACTGGGCACGGCGCCTCTGGCTGTCACCATCCGGACGCATACCGGGGAGGTGTTGCGCAGCGTGCGGAGGGATGGATAGCCGTCCTATGTCGACCATCATTATCGGAATGGGAAACGCCGTGCGCCGCGACGACAGCGTGGGCCTCAGGGTGGCGCGGGAACTGAGCCGTTTGTTGGCTGGCGACACCGGCGTGGCCACGGCGGAACTGCATTGCGGCGGCATGCAACTGATGGAAACGATGGTGGGGTACGATCGGGCCATCGTCATCGACGCCATGCTCGGCGGCGCGATACCCGGGACCGTCCGCGCCTTCGATCCCGAGGAGCTTCCCAACACCCGCACGACGAATTCCACCCACGATGGCAGTCTGCAAATGGCGCTGGAGTTCGGGCGGGCAATCGGACTCCGGGTGCCGGGCAGGATCAGAATCTGGGCGGTGGAGGCGGAAGACGTCGAGACGCTCGGCGAGACCCTGACGCCGCCGGTGGAGCGGGCGGTACCGCTAGTGGTGCGAGATGTGATGCGCGAGCTCGGTCGAGAGCGGCAAGCTGAGAGGTCCGAATGAAAATCGCGGTATACCTGTGCGCCTGTGGCGCGAACATTTCCGAACGGATCGATTTCCCCGAACTTTCACGAGAACTGGGCCAGCGCGCCGACGTGGCCTATGTCAAGACAGCCGACTTCATTTGCTCCGAGGAGAGCAAGGAAGCCGTCGCAGCCGAATTGCGCGAGCATCGGCCGGACCGGGTGGTGGTGGCCGCGTGCTCCCCGCGTGAATACGAACGCGCTCTCGGCGACGTGCTGGAGCGCGCGGGCATGAACCGGTACTTCCTCCAGTTCGTGAATATCCGGGAGCAGGTAGCCTGGGTGACACCCGACCGGGAGCAGGCTACCGCCAAGGCCACCGCGCAGATTCACGCCGCGCTGGCGCGGGTTGCCAATCATCGGCCGCTGGAGCGGAAGGAGCTCGAAGTCTGCCGCGACGTGCTGGTAATCGGCGCCGGTCCAGCGGGCATCAAGGCGGCTCTGACGCTGGCGGAGGCGGGAAGGAAAGTGCTGCTGGTGGAGAAGAGCCCCGCTCTGGGCGGCATGCCAAGCCGCTATGAAGAACTCTTCCCCAACATGGAATGCGGCCCCTGTCTGCTGGAACCGGCGATCGGCGATGTGCTGCACGGCCCACACAGCGCCAACCTCGAGTATCTGACGCTGGCCGAAGTCGCCGGCGTGAAGGGCTACTATGGCAACTTCACGGTGACGGTCCGCCAGAGTCCGCGTCATGTGGACGCGGAGTTATGCGTGGGCTGCGGCGAGTGCGTCGCTCCTTGCCCGGTTACCACACCCAACGAATTCGATTGCGGCCTCAGCCTCCGCAAGGCGATCGCATTTCCCTACCCAGGGGTGCTGCCCAACATTCCGTTTCTGGATGAGAAGTGCTGCCTCAGACAGACCGGCGATGGCTGCACCGCCTGCCAGGCCGCCTGTCCAGTGGAGGGTGCGGTGCGCTATGATGACGCCCCGCGCACCATCGAACGGACGGTGGGGGCGATTATCGTGGCGGTGGGCGCCGGCTTGTACGACTGCCGGGAGTTGCCCGAATTGGGCTACGGGATGGTGCCGGGGGTGTATACCAGCCTCGAGTTCGAGCGCATCATGGCGGCTAATGGCCCCACCGGCGGCGAGTTGCGGGGTCACGATGGCAATGCGCCCGGTTCGGTCGCGATTGTGCACTGCGTTGGCAGCCTCTCCGCGGGCCACCGGCCGTACTGTTCCGGGATCTGCTGCGACTATGCTTTCAAGTTCAATCACATGATCGAGAAGAAACTGCCGGGGACCAAGATCCTGCATCTGTATCGGGAACTCGTGATACCCGGCAAAGAGGAGTTTGCGCTGTATGACCATGCGCGGCACAATCCTCACGCGTCCTTTGCCCGGTACGAAGCGCCCGTGAAGGTCAAGCAGGGCGAAGGCCATGCCGTGGTCGACTACCAGGACGAAGAAGGAAAGCCCCGGAGCGTAGCGGCGGATCTGGTGGTGCTCTGCCCGGCGGTGACTGGTTCCGACGGCGCGGGGCCCTTGGCCGGGATGCTGGAAACGCCTCGCGACGCCTTCGGTTTCTTTGAGGAACTGCACGGCAGAACCGATTCGGCGCAGAGTAAGGTGAAGGGAATCTACATCGCCGGCGCGTGCCAGGCGCCCATGGACATCCAAAAGGCGGTGAACCAGGGTATGGCATCCGCCGGGTATGTACTCTCGGGGCTGGCTGAGGGCAGGAAACTGGAAATCGACCCGATCACCGCGTGGGTGGACGACGAGCGGTGCTCGCGCTGCCGCACGTGCGGATCGGTGTGCCCCTATAAGGCAATCAGTTTCCCCGACGATCAAGACGCTGCATCGGTGAATGCGCTGCTTTGTCACGGCTGCGGCACGTGCGTGACAGCGTGCCCCGCGGGTGCGATGCGGGGGAATCACTTTGAAAACGACCAAATCCTGGCCGAGTTAGGAGCATTGCTGGTATGAACGACGCAGTGGAAAGCCCATCGAACGGACACTTCGAGCCTAAGATCGCCGGCTTCCTGTGCAACTGGTGCTCCTATGCCGGCGCCGACAAGGCCGGAGGCGCGCAACTTGCCTACCCGCCCAACGTGAGAGTGATCCGGGTAATGTGCAGCGGGCGGGTGGACCCGCAATTCGTGCTCGAGGCGTACCGGCAAGGGGCCGACGGTGTTTTGATTTTGGCGTGCCATCCGGGAGACTGCCACTATAAGGAAGGCAACTACCGCGCCTCGCAGCGCCATCGGCTGCTGCTGAACCTGCTCCAACAATTCGGCATCGAGGAAGCACGGTGCCGATTCGACTACGTTTCCGCGGGCGAAGGTGAGAAGTTCGCGGCCGTAGTCACGGAAATGACCGAGGCCATCCGGGCGCTGGGGCCGCTGCACCAGATGGCTGCCCTCGCTGAGTGAAGGGGAATTCGTAGCGGCGGCTGACTACAGCCGTCTACGCTTCCCAACCTGCGCGTAGCGGTACCCGAGGCCTTCGGGAATCGAGCTGAAGAATAGGGCCGCCAGTTCGCCTGGCGTCGTATCGGGCCTCTCAGCGGCCTCGTTCAGAATCACGGCTGTCATGGAAGCCAGAATGCGCAGAGCGAACGTGAGCCCGAGCAAGGCACAACCCGGGGCTGCCTCCGCTCGATTCAGGACGAGCGCCGCGGCGCCGAGAACCAGAGCAGCCGCTTCCAGCAGCGGCCTGACATATTGACCGAACCACATGGCCGGAACGGCTACCCAACCTGCCGCGCCGAAGTTCAGCAACAGGCTCCCGAAAAGGCGGAGAGCGTCGCCGACGTCAGACCGGTCGCGGAGCAATCGTTCCCGCAGGCGCTCACTCGAGGCCAAGTTCGATGGCTGAGAATCCGGGTCCGGAACCAGCTCGATCCGGTTCGGGCGATCCTTGGCGCCACCGCGGTCAAAGTCATGATGGTC
>PLMF01000021.1 GCA_003142355.1 Bryobacterales bacterium | reverse complement strand
CAGAGGCAGACGGAGGCACTGGCTCCTGGCATCATGCAGGATCGCGATCTGATCCAGCGACAGATCGCGGAGATGAAGACCGAGCAGCAGAACCTCGTCGGCAACTTCGGATGGGTCCAGGCGGTCGCGCCGACCGAGGAGGAACAGGGCCGCATGCGGAAGGCTGCGGACATCCAAAAGCAGATCGAGCAGTTGCAGCAGACGTTGGATGCGGCCGAGCAAGCCACCCGCCGTACCGACCTGCGCGCCGGCAAGGAGGAGACGGATCGTCTCCGCGCCCGATTCTTCGGCACGCACGAGGGCATGGAGAAAGCGTACTCCGACGCGAAGAAGGACGTCGAGAAATACCAGAAGGAACTGTTCGAGCCGGAGAAGCCCCTCACCAAAACCGAGGTTCTCGATCTGTCTGGAAGGCTCCGGACGGCGCAGGGCACGGAGGCGCGATGGAAAGCGGCGCTGGATGCTGAGAAGAATGGCACCGAGCAACTAAAGGAATTTCGCCGCGCGGCCGCCGAGTTCGAGAAGAAAGGCGATGAATCCGAACTGGACGCCATTCAAAAGATCTACTATCACCGCGATCTGCTCCTGAAACAAGCGGACCACCTGAAGGGGGTAGAGGCCGATATCGCCGGGGTTAGTAAGGCTGCCGATGAGCAGGCGGGCGTGCTCATCACCAAGTACACCGCGGAATTTGAGCAGTACGACCAGAAGCGCCGGAGCGGGATCATTGGCGCTCCGGCGTTGGGGATGCCCGACAAGGAACAGCTAAAGCAATGGAGTGAAGGATTCGCGGCCCAGGAGCGCGACCAAAAGACGCTGGCAAAGGATCTCCTGAATTACCAGGAGGCTCTCATCCGTTTGCAATCCGGCCCTGGCGGCGAACTGGAGACCGCCCAGAAGATCTTCCAATTGCGCGTGCAGTCGGCGGACACGCTCGTTGAGAAGGCGGCGGTGGCGCTGGACTACCTCAAGCAAGAGGCGCAGATCCAAACGGACGCAGATCAGAAGCACAAGGAGGAATTACAGCGCGAGCAGGACGCACTTGCGCAGACTTCATCGGGCCTGCTGCACACGCTGTTTACCAAACCCGGCGACTTCCCCAAGCAACTGGGGAGCACGATCCGCGAGGCGGTGCTGAAACCGGTTACCGAAGGCATCGGCGGGATGATTGGGAGCGCGGTCCACCCGCTCATCTATGGCAGCGACGGGCAGGGCGGGATCGCGGGAATGTTCCATGGCGCGTTCGGCGGCCACGAGGACCCCGTCAAGTATTCGACCGATCTCAATACGGCAGTGACGGCGCAGAACTCCGCTGCGGTCGGGATGCTCACGGCGGTTCTGGCCGCATTCATGGGGATCAGTGCGCCTGCCGTCGCCGCGCCCAGCATTCCCGGCATTGGAAGCGTCTCCATCCCGAACATTTCGATTGCCGCGCCGACCGGCGTCCTGGGCGGCATACTCCGGGGAGTCTCCGGCGGTCTGCCCCGGTTTGCCGAGGGCGGGATCACCACCGGCCCCACCATTGTCGGCGAGGCCGGCCCGGAGCTTGTGGTTCCACTCTCGCCGGAGATCGACGCGATGCGGCACCAGGCCAGCGTTCTGCGCGGTCCCGATGCGCCGGACCCGAGTTTGCGGTATCGAGGCATCCTGGGCCTACTGCGAGAGAACTATCCGGGCTTGGCCGATTGGATCGGCGATACCGCCGGCAAGGTCTGGAATGATCCCGGCCTGCGATTGCTGCCGGGGCCGATGGCCATCGAGATGGAAGGCGTGGAGGCTGCGGAGGCTGCACAGGAACTGATCCAAACAGGGTGGCAAGGCGGGATATTCAACCCGCGCGGCAAGACCGTGGCGCGCGCCAGAGCAGCCAGCGCAAAGGGCGGCCGCATGGCCGGAATCACTCGACGGTTGCGAGCAGCCGCAGAATTTGACGATGAGATGTATCGCGGCCCGGAGATCGACCCCGAAATAGCACATGAGGCCAGCGCGGCCATCGATGAGAAGTTCCCGCATCTCAGGGACGCGTTTGCAAAGACCGAAGCAGATATTCGGCGTCAAGAAGCTGCTTCTCGTGGCGGCAGAGCTAGCGCCTCCGTGCGGGCGCCCCACGACATCGCACCGATGCGGGGGAGTCAGTTTAAAGAAGGCAACCTCCTGTGGGCAATCAATCCCAGGACTGGAAGACCACGTTTTAGCCCGCTGATCCCATCAGATGCCACACCCGAGGCTTATCGTGGATTCGAAACCCATGCAGACTGGTTCGAAAGGATAAACTTCCCGATGGCTGGTCCCGAGTTCGACCGAATCCCGCGCGGGACGGCGAGTATTAAGAGAGGCGGCATTAGGATTATTGATAACGGGCTAGAAGAAGAGCAGGAAGGTCTAACGTCACCGCCGTTGACTGCTGATCAATACCGCATGATCATAAAGGCGCTCGGCACCCGCTTTCGTTTTCCCTCGTACGACGAGGGAGGCTCCGTAGGGAGTACCGGCCTGGCGGTGGTGCATGCGGGCGAGGCTATTATGCCCGGTGCGGACACGTTGAAGCGGAGCATTGACGCGTTGACGTCCGAGATGCATGCCAACACCGGGCTGCTTGGCGGCGTGCTGAATTGGATGATCTCGCCGATGCTCGGTGGCCGCAGCTCGTTGCCGTTGAGGCTGCCCGGAATTGGCACTCTTGCGATTCCTCCTCTGATGGCGTCCGTGGCCTCCGGAACGACGGCCAGCAGTGGCTCTGGTGCCCCCTCGGTTTTCGACGGTGGCGGCTATTCCCCAGTGGGTGGCTACTCGCCAGTAGGCGGCTATTCGGCCACTGGATCGACCGG
>PLMF01000020.1 GCA_003142355.1 Bryobacterales bacterium | reverse complement strand
TTCGGTGGGAAGGTCAAGCAGTTCATCCAGGCTCCGCTGCAGGGCGCCCAGGGCGCGATGGGTGAAGTGGTCTCCGGCATGGGAGCCATGGGCGTGGCGCTTGGTGTTGGCGCGGCCGCGATGGGCGCCATGGCAGTGGCCGGATTCGCTGCCGCCAAGAGCCTGGGCGAATACGGCATGGAGATCAAGAATGTGGAACTGCGGACCGGGATGTCCTCGAAGGAGGTGGGGCAGTTCGGGTTCGCGGCGCGCATGGCCGGCCAGGACGTGTCGATCTTCGAGCGCATGATGCGCGGGCTGTCGCAGGCGGCCGATGAGCAATCCAAAGAAGGCGCCAAGGCCAGGGCAACGCTGCAGGGCCTGGGCGTTGACCTCCGCAGCATCACAGGCGAGGCTCGGCCAACGGCGGATGTGATTCGCGATATCGCGGGCGGATTAGCCAAACTGCCGGAGGGGTTCGAGCGCGACGCCGCGGCGATGGGTCTGTTCAAGCGGGCCGGCATCGAGGCCATTCCGGTCATTGCCGGACTGACCGACAATATCCGGCGCGCGAAGGAGCTGGGGCTGGGCGCCACCGACGAGGACATGAAGCGGTGGGAAAAGTACCACGAGGCAGTGACCGAAGCGGAGGTCTTGTGGGAGCGGTTCACCCGGAAGATCAAAGAGCCGCTGGCTGCCCTGGTTACGATCCTGTTTAAGGATCAGGCCGGCCATCAGTACTCGCTCGAGGACCTACAAAAGCGCGGGGTGAACCTCGGGCAATTCGCGCCGCGGACGGCGGCGGGGGACCGCGAGGCGGCGCGGGCTGCGGGGTTCAGCAACCCGCAGATGGACGAATGGAACCGGAATATCGCCATGGACGCCGTGCTCGGTTTCACAGGCAAAATCGAAGATCGCAAGCGTGCGGATGCGGCGGTGCTCGCGTATCAGGGTTCAGAAGGTCTCGCGGGGCAACTCAAGCAGGCCGAGGGTGCGCTCTCGGCGCTGGCGAAACCGGAGGTAGGGACGACTTCGCTGGCGGAACTGAACACGTACAGGGAAGCGGAGGGGCACGTCGCATCCCTCAAGGCTCAGATCGCGGCGCAGAAGAAGGGCGTGGAGGATCTGGCCGCCGCCCGGCGCGCGGCCGCCGAGTTCGAGAAGGGTGCGGATGAATCCGAACTTTCCGCCATCGACAAGATCTACTACGCCCGTGACAAACTCCTTCTGCAGTTGCAGAAGACCAAGGCGGCGGAATCGGAATTGGCGGCCGTGCGCGCGGCGGCAGCCGAGAAAGTGACCGGGACCATCAAGAAGGATCTTAGCTGGATTCTGGAGGCGGAGCAGAAGCCGCTGGGGCCTCGCCAGGGCGGGGATGCGGAGGCGGAGCGGAACTCCGAGGGCTGGAGCCGGGCTTTCGAGCGGGAGTCCGAGATTGGCATCCAGGCGCGCAAGGCGACGCTCCAGCGGGGGGCGAGCCGGGCGCTCCGCATGTCGGAGATGAGCGGCATGCCTGAAGCGCAGGCAATCCGGACGGCGTTTCAGGTGCGCATCGGATTGGCGGTCGAGCTGGCGGGCATCGAGCAGGAACGCATCGACAGGGAACTGAAGGGCTCGGACAAGTTGGTGGCGGAGGCCGAGCTGAAGCGCGATGTGGAGAAAGAGGCCGCCGAGGCAATGGAAGAGGCGCAACTCAAGCAATTGGAACTGCTGCACAAGCAGACGGAAGAGATCAAGGGCACCGCCTCGGGCCTGTTCCACACGCTCTTTACCAAGCCCGGCGACTTCCCGCGCCAACTGGGCAGCACGGTCCGCGACGCCGCGCTCAAGCCGATCACGGAAGGCCTTGGCGGGACGATGGCCACCTTCCTGCAGCCGTTGATCCACGGACAGAGCGGGGAGGGCGGCATTGGAGGCATTCTCCGCGGAGTCGGCGCCGGCACACAGGACCCGGTCACCACCACCGTGGATAACACTGCGGCCACGAAGCAGAACTCGAATGCCCTTTGGTTGCTCACCGCCGTTCTATCCGAGAGCATCGGCAGGGGCATGCCGGCCATGGCTGCCGCGGGCAGCACGGTGCCCAACATGGGCATGGCTTCGCCTTCCGGCTTCCTCACCCAGGTGCTTCGGAACACTGGCGGCCTGCCCCGATTCGCCGAGGGCGGTGTCACCAGCGGCCCCACCATTGTCGGCGAGGCCGGCCCGGAGCTTGTGATTCCACTCTCGCCGGAGATCGACGCGATGCGGCACCAGGCCAGCGTTCTGCGCGGTCCCGATGCGCCGGACCCGAGCTTGCAGTATCGGGGCATCCTGGGCCTGCTGCGGGAGAGCCATCCGGGCTTGGCCGATTGGATCGGCAGCACTGCCAGCAAGATCTGGAATGATCCCGGCCTGAAGATGTTGCCGGGGCCGATGGCGCTTGAGATCGAGGGGGAGGAACTTGCTGGCGAGGCATTCCGGGCCATGCGTGACGCCCAGCGTGGCGGAAGGGCGTGGGAGAAAGGTGACGCCTTCTTCGACAAATCGCCAGAGGAACTGAAAGTGTTGGGCGCCAAGGGCGGCAGACGTAAGCTTACGCCAGCACAGCATGCGGACCTGATCGACCGCATGAATTACTCGTCGAAATACGAAGGCCCGGAGCCTGGGATTCCCGAAACAGTGCACGAGGGAAGCGTAAGGATCGACGCGGAGAATCCGCGTCTGAGGGACGCATTCAAACTGACCGAGGAAGAGAAGGCTCTTAGGGAGATCCGGCGAGCCACTGGTCGCGCAGGCGGGCTTGCCCGTGCGGCGAACCGGGAGGC
>PLMF01000279.1 GCA_003142355.1 Bryobacterales bacterium | reverse complement strand
GCACTGGGTCCTCGAAGGCCCCAAGGCGCTTTCGGTCAGTTTGAGTCCTTCCGGCTTCCTTGACCACATCCATACCGCTATGCTCAAATCAGGCCCGGAACCATCACCGGGGAGGTGAGGGACGCTTCGGGCGCTGTCGTCGCGGGCGCTGAGGTGGTCTTGACCAACCAGGAAACGAACGTTGCCGGCAAAACAAGCGAATTACCGGATTCGAAATGAGGACCTGAACGCCGACACGGACAGCAACAATGCGAATGGAATCTCCCGAGGGGCTCTCAAGGTGCACAGGCTTCCAGGTGCCGACATGTGCCATGCTAGAGTTTCTATGCGAGACGCGGAGATCATCGAAACCGAGCTGATGGAAATCAGCGCCATCGCCGACGATGCCGTCAAGTTCGAGCGCATCGTTGCCTGGTGCACATGCCATCCCGACGAAGTCCCCTTCGCCCTGCATCAGCTCATGGGCCGGCGCGACAAGCACGCGTCGCAAACCTCTAAGACTCAACCGGCGAGTTGACCTGAAGGGCAAGGGGCGGTGGCGTGACCTGCCGGAAATGTCGACTTCCGATGAGAGAGCTGAAGGGGCATATCTTCCACAAGCAGCGAAAGTGGAAATGCCCGAAGTGCGGTAGAGTTCGGATGCAGCGGCAGAGCTGATGGCTGTTGGCGGCCGTGAAGCTGGTCTAAACTGGTCTAAGCCAGAACGCCGGCCAATGTCTCGATGCAAGCTCTGCAGAACGCGGGCAGATCTTCAGGCTTGCGGCTGGTCACGAGATTCTTGTCTACGACGACTTCGGCATCAACCCAGTGCGCGCCGGCGTTGACAACATCGTCCCTGATGGCAAAGAAACTGGTTGCCTTACGCCCTTTCAACAGGCTGCCCGCCGAGCACAGGACCCACGGACCGTGGCAGATCGCGGCGACGAGTTTGCCAGCCGCATCCATNNAGCTGGCATTTGACCGGGTAGCCCAACTTGCTAGCGTACGTCTCGCCAGCCTTGGCGCCGACCGTGATGACTGTCGCCCCGGCCTCCTGAAAGCGGAACAGCGGGTACCAGACTTCCATTTCCTGATAGAAGTTGTCCACGAGAATCGCGATTTTCTTTTCGGCGAGGTTCATATTCCTATGGTACCCGCACTGCCAGCCCACCAGGCTGGGCCGCTCTCCGGGTTCGACCGCGCCGCTGGCGAGCCCAATGGTCCAACCCGGACACTGGTATGCGCGCGTCGCGGCCGCGAACCGGCTGGATGTATGAACGGCAGTGGTGCACGACTAGTGCGTCCAGAGGAGCCGGCGCCGCCCGATGCATGCTACAGTAGTCCGCCATGAGACGCTGGCTGCTCTTGCTGGCAGTATTGCCGCTTCCCGTCTCCGGCCAGTACACCCTCTACACCTGCGGGTCGAGTTCTAAAGACTATGTTGTAGGCGCCATGCTCCCGGCCAGCGGCATCTTCCTCAAACCCGCGGGCGGCCAGTGGCGGCACGCGGGCTTCAATCATCCCTCCATCGCCGCATTCGACTTCGATCCTCGCGACGCCTCCGTCGTCTACGCCGCCGCCGGCAATGGCCTGCTGCGCATTTCCGCCGGCGGCGAGCGCTGGAAGATCCTCACCGGCAGCGACGTCACCGAGTTACTCGACGTCGCAGTCGACCGTAACGACGCCGGCGCCATCTATTTCAGCCACACCGCGGGCATTCAGGTGAGTCATAATGGCGGCGCCACCTGGCGTGACGCCGCTTCCGGCCTGCACCGGAAATACACCGCGGCTCTCCGCGTCGATTCGCGCCGAGCGGGCTTTCTGCTGGCCGGCACCGAGCAAGGCATCTTCCGCAGCGAAGACGGCGGAAAATCCTGGCGGCTCGCCGGCGCCGCCGGCATTCAGGTTCTGCACATCGAACAATCGCCCCACGATTCGTGCTACTGGCTCGCCGCCACCGAAGGCGGCGGCCTGTTCGATTCCACCGATTGCGGCGTTGCTTTCGAGAGCAATGGCAACCTGGGTGTGGGCCGCAACCTCTACGACATCGCCTTCGACGCGGCCTCCCCGAATCGCATTGCCGTGGCGGGCTGGGGAGTCGGCGTCGAGATCACCGAGGACCGTGGCAAGACCTGGCAACCCCGCAACTCCGGGCTTCCCGCGACCGCCGTCTGGAGTGTGGCCTTCGACCCCGCCCAGCCCGGCCGCATTTACGCCAGCGTGCACGAAGACGCCATCTATGTTTCCCCGGACAACGGCCGGACCTGGTCGAAAGACGGGCTCGCGGGCAGTTCCATCTTTCGCATGAAATTCGTCCCGGAGGCGCCACGCAAATGACCCGTCTCCCCTGGCTGTGCCTGCTGCTGGCGCTCTCCCTCGACGCGCAGACTCCACCCTTCGAGCAGCGCGTCCGGTCGGTTGTCGAGGCGTACGCGCACCCTGTGAGTTCGAGGCCCCTCGGCTACGCCAACATCGCCGCCAGGCTGTGGCTGCGCGAGGACGCGGCCGGCTGCTCGCGGCGCCTCGAGGAACTGCTCGCCGCCGGCCCCAGCGGCGACATGTTTTGGATGTACCCCGTCGCCGCCATCGCCTATCTGGACCGCGGCCAACTCACCGACTCCGCCCGCCGCGCGCTCGGCGACTCGTTCCGCACTTACATGCCCTACCGCGGCGACACCGAGAATCACTGGGTCATGTACTACACCTCGCTCTACCTGATGGCGCAGCTCTGGCCCGATCTGGATGGCGCCCAATGGTACACCGGCAAATCCTCCGCCGAGAACCTGCGCGAAGCCGCCGGCTGGCTCGAATCGTGGGTGCGTCTCACCACCACCCGCGGGCAGGGTGAGTACGACAGCCCCAACTACATGGGCCTGTACTTCCTCTCGATGTCTTATCTGGCCGCCTGGGCCCACGATCCAGCCATGAAGCAGCGTGCCACCATGATGCTGGACTACCTCATCGCCGATTACGCAGCCGAGAGCCTGGACGGCATTTACGCCGGCGCACATTCCCGCGTCTACGATCGCGAAGTCCTCGAAAAGTGGAATGTCGCCTCGAGCGATTTCGGATGGGTGTTGTTCGGCCTCGGCCGTCCGCTCGACCCACCCGCCAACCCTATCCTCTTTTATGTGCTCGCCAGCGCCTACCAGCCACCCGAAATCCTCCAGCGCATTGCCACCGACCGCGCGCAGCCTTACACCCACTACGAACGCAAGCGCACCCGCAACCGCTGGCGTTTCTTCGACGAGCTGCACGGCCCGGTATACAAGACCACCTACGTGCGCCGCGAATACGCCGTCGGTTCCGACCAGGGCGGCACCCTGCAGCCCATCCAGGAACACTCCTGGGACGTCACCTGGTCGGTTCCCGATCCGCGCGGCGTCGACAACACGCTGTTCACCCTGAACCCGTATTCGTCCTTGCGCGAGCTGGAGACATACTTCACCTTCGCCCCCGATATCGGCATCTCCGGCGTAGTCAGTTCCAAGAAGAGCTACGATTCGCCCGACAAGTTCGTGGGCGGCTCTCCCTACGAGAAGATTTTCCAGGACCAGGACACCATCGTCGCGCTATACGATATCCCGGCTGGTACCCGTTTCCCGCACATCAACGGCTTCTTCTCGAAGGACCTCGTCGAAGTGCGCGAAGACGCCTCCGGCTGGATCTTCGCCCGCGGCGGCGATGCCCTGATTGCCTGCCGCCCGTTGCAGCCATACACGTGGAAGCCCATCGAGGGCGGCGGCCGGCGCCTGTTCAGCCCCTACCTGCAGAACGGAATCGTGGTGCAGGTAGCCGCTCGCAACGAGTTCGCCGGCATGCCGGAGTTCATCCGCGCGATCCTCGCGCTGCCGCTCAAATTCTCGCTCGACCCCGCCCCCTCTGTCCGCTTTCACTCCTTGCGCGGCCGAACCCTCGATTTCACTTACGGCCAGGCTCCGCTTCTGGACGGCACTCCCCTCGACTACGCTCACTGGCCGCTATTCGGCGGACCATTCCTGGAAGCCCCCGTGGATTCCGAGCTCCTCATCCTGAAATACCGCCACATGCGCCGCACCCTTGATTTCCGCCGCCTCACCATCACCGACACTCGCTAGCAGCCCGTGGCGCAAGTCAGGTTTTGGGCGAATTCGCCCAAACCGCAGCGGGAAACAAAGGACTTAGCATGCGTTTTTTGGGCGAAATCGCCCAAAACTCTCTTTCTGCCACGGACGGCTAGCCGAGACCGCGGTGGATCGAGCCTTCGCCAAGGTAGCGGCGTGAAGCGAGAAAAATAGCCGCCCGTCTCGAAGGTGTAAGTTCGAAGCCAGACTCATGGCCCCTTGAACCGGGCCATGAGATCCGATATGCTGGGGCATTTCCGATCTGATGAATGCATGGCCAAGGGGGGTCACCTCATCCACCTGGACAGGGGGCCGCAGGACTGGGCGCGGTTCGTGGCCGAGGGCGGCAAGATGCACCTCATTCCCCAGGTGAACGCCGGGGTCGACGCGGAAATGCTGGTAAAGACCCTCAAGCCGCTGGGGCTCCAAAGGCAGGGCGAAGTGGTCGATACCGCCTACCAGACCGGCGAAATGGCCAGCGTCAAGGAGTGGTGCAAGAAGGTGCGCGATTTGGGTGTCCTGGTCGGAGTGGGCACGCACATCCC
>PLMF01000145.1 GCA_003142355.1 Bryobacterales bacterium | reverse complement strand
GTCGTTAGCCGGACAGCAGTGATACAACCTCTTCGCCAGTACGAGTGCGTCAAAGGCCCGGACAGAGCAACTACCAACTCAGGTTTGCGTCCCGGGCGATACGGGCAGCGAGACCGGCTTTCAATTCCTCATTGCCATGGACGGGAACCGTGATGATTTTTCGCACGCCCGTCTTACCGAAGATGTGATGGCTGCCGTGGATCCGTTTGAGCGACCAACCCGCCTGCTCAAGCTTGCGGCAGAGTTCCTGGCCGGTGATGGGCTTCAAACCGAAACTTCCAGAATCTGGACATTCGATTCCGGTTCTGCGCCTTCTTCCTTCATGACCTCCAACGTTCCGGCTATGGCTTCGCGGAGGTTGGCGAGGAGATCCTCGACGGATTCACCTTGCGAGTAGCACCCGGGCAGGGCCGGAACCTCGCCCCAGAACCCGCCCGCTGCTTCCTGGTGAATGACGACAGCGAAATTACTCATAGCTCAAAAATACCACTTCGCGGCAACGGGCCGCCTTCACTCGAAGTTCTTCCGGAACTCCTCGAACGCCCGCTTCAGCTCGGCCACCTCGCGCTCCAGCTCCGCGATCCGCTCGCGGTCCGATGGCCCCCGCTCCGCGGCTGGCGCCGCCTCTTCCGGCACCTCCACATCCCCGGCCAGAAGCTGCGCCCAGCGCTGTTCCTTGTATCCCGCCTGCCGCGGCAGCTTCTTGACGTACTCCATCTCCACCAGCCGGTTCAGAGTGCTTTCCACCCCCTCCAGGTCTTCGAACTGGTAGAGCCGGTCGCTGCGCCCGCGCAACTCGCCCACCGTCTGCGGACCGCGCAGCATCAACACGCACAGTACCGCCGCCTCGCGCCTTCCCAGGTTGAACTTCTCGGTGAACCGCTGGCCATGCTTCGGCACGCGGCTGTCTCCGCCCGTCATCCGCACCGCCAGGCCCTTCGCGCGCAATCCCTCGAGCGCGGTCTCGACCATGTCTTCGTCATAGGAAACCACCGGCTCGCGGTTGGATTTCTGGTTGCAGGCGTTCACCAGAGCGTTCAAGGAAAGCGGGTAGTAATCCGGCGTGGCGATCTCTTTTTCCAGCAGCGAGCCGAGCACGCGCGCCTCGACGGCGTCCAGTTGCCAGTCCATCTTTCCAGTGTACGTTGTTACCATGTAGAGTCTGCTATGCCGTTAGAATGGACGGAACCCGCGCGGCGGCGCCAGCACCTCCAGGTGCAGCACGCCGCTCGCGCCACACGAGAGCAACTCAGCGCCGCGCTTCAGCGTTCCTCCCAAGCCCTGCTTTCGCAGCAGGCGCCCGAGGGTTTCTGGTGCGGCGAGCTGACCGCCGACGCCACCCTCGAATCCGACTACATCCTGCTGCAACTGTTTCTGCACCAGCCCGAAGACCACGCCTGGAATCCGCCCACCTCGGTGCGCATCCAGAAGGCCGCCCGCGCCATCCTCGAACGCCAGTTGCCGGATGGCGGCTTCAATATCTACACCGGAGGTCCCGCCGACGTCAGCGCCACCGTGAAAGCCTACTGCGCTCTCAAGCTGGCCGGCATTGGCGCCGACAGCGATCCCCTGCGCCGCGCGCGCGAGCGTATCCTGGCACTGGGCGGCCTGCAAGCCGCCAACAGCTACGTCAAGATCAACCTCAGCCTCTTCGGCCTCTATCCCCGCGAGCACGTGCCCTCCATCCCGCCGGAAATCGTGTTGCTGCCCGGCGACTTGCTCTACGAAATGTCCTCGTGGACGCGCTCCATCCTGGTGCCGCTCTCCATCGTGCAGGCCCGCGGCTCGAAACGCCGGGTGCCCGCGGGGTTCACGCTCGACGAACTCCTGCTCCCCGGCGCCAGCCTCGCGCTTCCCAAAGGGAAGGGCCTTTCGGTGCTGTTTCGCCACCTCGATCGCGTCTTCAAGCTCTGGGAGAAGCGCGGTCCCGAGCGCGTCCGCAACGCCGCCATCCGCGAGGCCGAGCACTGGATTCTCGACCGCACGCGCCACACCGAAGGCCTGGGCGCCATCTATCCCGCCATGATGTACTTCATCATGGCGCTGGACGCGCTGGGCTATCCCAAGGATCACCCCGACCTGGTGGAAGCCATTCGCCACTTCGAATCCCTGCTCATCGATACCGAGGACCGGTTCATCTTCCAGCCCTGCGTCTCGCCCATCTGGGATACCGCCATCTGCGCCTTCGCGCTGGGCGAAGCCGGCATCAAGGACGACGCCCGCATGACGCGCGCCGCCGACTGGATCGTCAGCAAGGAGGTCCGCCGCAAAGGCGACTGGTCCGTCAAGCGGCCCGACACCGAACCCTCCGGCTGGGCCTTCGAATTCGCCAACGAGTTCTATCCCGATATCGACGACACCGCCATGGTGCTGCTGGCGCTCGTTCACGCCAAGGCGTCGAATCCCGCGGCCCAGGCCGCCGCCGAGCGCCGCGCCATCAACTGGCTGCTCGCCATGCAATCGGGCGACGGCGGCTGGGCGGCATTCGACGTNNTGGAATCGCTCTGCCGCCGCGGCATGGCGGGCCACGAGGCTGTGCGCCGCGGAGTGGCCTACCTGCTCGGGGCGCAGGAAAAAGATGGAAGCTGGTACGGCCGCTGGGGTGTGAACTACATCTACGGATCGTTCCTCGCCATGCGCGGCCTGGCGGCCAGCGGCGCGCCGGAAGCCAAAGACGCCATCGCCAAAGCCGCACAGTGGTTGCGGACCATCCAGGGCCCCGATGGCGGCTGGGGCGAATCTTGCGCCAGTTACGACCGCGAGAGCTTCGTTCCCGCCCCGAGCTGCCCCTCCCAGACCGCCTGGGCCGTTCTGGGCCTGCTGGCCGCCGGCGACCGCGAGGGCGCCGCCGTCCGCCGCGGCATCCAGTTCCTTCTCGATCACCAGCGGCCCGACGGCACATGGCCCGAGGAAGCCACCACCGGCACCGGCTTCCCCAACGTCTTCTACCTCACTTACGGCATGTACCGCGACTACTTCCCGCTGCTGGCGCTGGCGCAATCGTAAGGCACACTACGCCACGCGCACCGTCTTCGCATTCACGAACTCGCGGATGCCGCAGGCGCCCAGCTCGCGTCCGTATCCCGACCGATTGGCCCCGCCAAACGGCAGGCGCGGGTCGGAGACCACCATCCCGTTGAGGAACACCATTCCCGCTTCGATCTCATCGATGAAGCGCCGCTGCTCGGCTTCGTCGTTGGTCCACGCGCTGGCGCCCAGCCCGAACTCGGTGTCGTTCGCCAGCCGGATGGCCTCTTCGATTCCACTCACGCGGTAGAGCGCCGCCACTGGTCCGAACAGCTCCTCGCCGTACGCGGGCGCGTCCTTCGGCACATCCGCCAGCACCGTGGGCGCGTAGTAGTTGCCCGGCCGGTCGAGCCGCTTCCCACCGGTGAGCACGCGCGCGCCCATTTCGACCGACCGGCGCACCTGCCGGTCGAGCCCTTCGAGGATACCCGGCGTGGCGAGCGGCCCCACCTGCGTCGTTTCGTCCATGGGGTCGCCCACCCGGAGCGCCGCCATGCCCGCGACTAGGACCCGTTCGAACTCGGCCGCAATCCGCGCGTCCACAATGAAGCGCTTGGCGGCGATGCAACTCTGCCCGTTGTTGATGGTGCGCGCCTCGACCCCTATCCGCGCCGCCCGCTCGAGGTCCGCGCTGGGCATCACGATGAACGGATCGCTCCCGCCCAGCTCCAGCACGGTCTTCTTGATCCGCTTGCCCGCCTGGCTGGCCACTTGCGCGCCCGCCGGCTCGCTGCCGGTAAGGGTCACCGCCTTCACGCGCGGATCGTCGATCACGCGCTCCACCTGCGAGGAGCCGATCAGCAGCGTCTGAAACACGTCCGGCGGAAACCCCGCGCGGCGAACGATGTCCTCGATTTCGAGCGCGCACTGCGGCACGTTGGACGCATGTTTCAGCAGCCCCACGTTGCCCGCCATGAGCGCCGGGGCCGCGAACCGGAACACTTGCCAGAAAGGAAAGTTCCAGGGCATGACCGCCAGCACCGGCCCGATCGGCTGGTAGCGGATGAAGGCACGCCCGGCGCCGGCGGCACCGGCATCAACCGGCTCGTCCGCCAGCAGCCGTTCGCCGTGATCCGCGTAGTAGCGGCAGGCCAGGGCGCACTTGGCCGCCTCGGCGCGCGCCGCGCCGATATTCTTCCCCATCTCGAGCGTCATGACGCGCCCCAGCCGGTCCTTCTCCGATTCCAGAATCGCAGCCGCCGCGTTCAACCAACGCGCGCGATGGGCAAACGAAGTGCGGCGATACACTTGGTACGCCGCCGCCGCGCGCAGCAGCCGGTCTTCGATCCGGCTTTCCGTGAACGGCTCAAATGTGCGCAAAGTCGCGCCGGTAGCGGGGTTGATGGATGCAATCATCACCCATCATTCTAGATTCAATCTCCGGGTCCAGGTGACTCGTGAAGGGGCCGAGGCGCGCCATTGTTCCTCGATCATCCCCCAGACCACCAGGTCCACCCATCGGTCGTTCACCCGCTCGCCCTCGCGGAGCAGACCTTCCCGCGTGAAGCCCAGGCGCTCGGGGATGGCGCAACTTCGCGTGTTGCCGGTCCCGCACCGGATTTCCACGCGATGCAGCCGCAAGTCGTCAAAGAGGTAATCCAGCATCGCGGCGCAACCACGCGTGATGACGCCCTTGCCTTGCTGGGCGGCGTCGATCCAGTAGCCCAGGCTGGAGCTCCGGTGCGCCCAATCAATCGGGTGGCACCCCACGTTGCCCGCTAAAACGCCATCCACCCAGATTCCCGCGTTGGGCCCTTGACCGGCCTCGAATTGCGCCTGCACACGCACAATGAACTGCCGGATATCCTCGGGCGAGTGGGAGTGGTCCACCCACGGCAGCCACTGCCGCAGATGCTCCCGGTTGCGATCGATCACGGCGAAAACCGCTGCCGCGTCGCGCGGCTCGAACTGATGCATCTCGACGCCGGGCGCCGCCGTGCGATGGAACATTCGAGTCACGCGGCCCTCCGTCACTCCGTGCCCGCCGGTTTCAGCGGGTTTCTGGATTTCGAAATCGCCGGCGTTTCGGGCGTCCCGGCCTCGATGGCGTGAGTCGTCAGGCCGGCCTTGAGCAGTTCAAAAGCCGTCTGCGGGTCGTCGGCAAAGTGGAACAGCTCCAGGTCCTCGGGCGAGATCATGCCGTAGCGCACCAGCGCGTCGAAATTGATAATCTCCTTCCAGTACTTCGACCCGTAAATCACGATGGTGAGTTTCTTCGCCAGTTTCTGAGTCTGCGAGAGGGTCAGCAGTTCCATCATTTCGTCCATGGTGCCGAAGCCGCCCGGAAACACCACCAGCGCTTTGGCCAGGTAAGCGAACCAGAACTTCCGCATGAAAAAGTAGTGGAACTCGAAGCTCAGCTCGGGCGTGATATACGGGTTGGGAAATTGCTCGAAGGGCAGACCGATGTTCAACCCTACGGTCATCCCGTTCGCATCGTGGGCCCCGCGGTTGGCTGCTTCCATGATGCCCGGCCCTCCGCCCGAACAGACCACGAAGCGGTGGGAGCTGTTGGTGAACTGGATGGCCCATTTCGTCAGAAGTTTGGCGAGGGTGCGGGCATCCTCGTAATACTCCGCGAGCGGTCCTTCCTCCCGCAGCCTCGCCGAGCCGAAGAACACCACGGTGTCCCGCACTCTCTCCCGGCGGAAATGGGCCAGAGGCTCCAGGAACTCGGACAGGATGCGCAGCGCCCGCGCATCGGGGCTGTTCAGGAACTTTTCATTCAGGTACGCGACCGGGCGCCGGTCGCTATGAGGTGGCGTCTGATTTGGCATGCTTCTCTAATGCATCGACTTTCTTCTTCAATTCGCGCAGGGTCTTCAGCATTTCCGGCAGCTTGGGGTAGGCGGTCACCGCGCGCAGCCATTCGTTGGCGGCAAAGGCCGGCGATCCCGAAATGCGCGTGCCCGGCGCCACGTCGCCGCCAATGCCGCTTTGCGCGTAGACGATGGCTCCCTCATGCACCGTCAGGTGGCCGGAAGATCCCACCTGTCCCGCTAGCAGCACGTTGCGTTCGAGCACCGTGCTTCCCGCCAGGCCGGTCTGCGCGCAGATGATGTTGTCTTCACCCACGGTGCAGGCATGCCCCACTTGCACCAGGCTGTCGATCTTGGCGCCGCGTTTCACGCGGGTTTCTCCCACCGTGGCGCGGTCCACCGAGGTGAGGGTTTGGATTTCGACATCGTCCTCGATTACCGTGCGGCCGGACTGCACGATTTTGAAGTGCGTGCCGTCGGCGCGCTTGGCGAAACCGAAGCCGTCTCCGCCCACGACCACCCCGTTCTGCAAAATCACGCGATGGCCGATGCGGCAGAACTCCCGCACCGTGGCGTGGGAATGCGCCAGGAAATCGTCGCCGATCTCAGCGCCTTCATAAATCACCACGTGGGGATGGAGCACCGCATTGCGGCCGATACGCGCACGCTCCCCCACCACCGCNNCGGCGGCTGATAGAAAAACTCGAGCGCGCGCGCGAAATCGAGGTACGGGTTCCCGGAGACGAGACAGGCGATGGGGACGCCCGCCAGGGCCTCCGAAACCAGGATGGCGCTCGCCTTGGTGTGCTTCACCTTGGGCGCGTACTTGGGATTGGCCAGAAACGTGAGGTGCTCGGGCCCGGCGTTCTCCAGGCCGGCCACGCCGGCGATTTCCAGTTCCCCGTCGCCTTCCAGGCGGCACCCCAGCCGATCGGCAATTTCACGAAGTTTCATAACCGGTCACCGGACAAACCTCCAGCGTACCAGGAACGAAAAGGGGACTGACGCATTTTGCGGGTTCGGCAATAAATGCGTCTGACCCCTTTTCCCAATTTTGGGGTTCAATAGAAATATGCGATTCACTTGTGGGTTGCTTCTGCTGGGTGTGCTGCCGGTTCTTCCCCTGGCCGCTCAATTCTCCGGCCGCGTTACGGGTTCCGTGGTGGATTCTTCCGGCGCGGTGGTGCCAGCCGCCGAAGTGGAACTGTACCTGGCCGGCGGCTCCAGGCCGCTGCTGACCACCAAGACCTCGACCGACGGCTGGTACAACTTCATGGCCGTGCGTCCGGCCTATTACGACCTGACGATCGAGGCCGCTGGTTTCGTGAAGACCACGCTGCGCGGCATCTCCGTCGACCCGGCGCGCGAAACCTCGGTGCCGCAAGCCAAGCTGCAATTGCCCACCGTCACCCAGACCGTCGATGTCTCCGCGGAAGTTCAGGGCGTGGACACCGCCAGCGCCGAAGTTGCGGACACGGTGAGCATGGAACAGATCAAGAACCTTCCCATCCTGGACCGCGATGTCCTCTCGATCTTGCAGACCCAGCCCGGAGTGGNNCAGGACAATTACATTCGCGACAACGCGCTCGATTTCACGCCCAACAAGCTGCGCATCGGCCAGGTGCGGCAACTGACGCTGGTCACGTCGAATGGCAACGCGGCAGCTTCCGGCGGCGCCACCGAAGCCGCGTTTTCCACGCCCTCGGGCACCAACCAATTCCACGGCGAGCTTTTCTGGTACAACCGCAACAATTATTTCTCCGCCAACGATTGGTTNNGCGGGCCCATCAAGAAGGACAAGCTGTTCTTCTATGCCAGCTACGAGGCCATCCGCGCGCACCAGCAGACGCCTCAGAACAACACCATCCTGACCGCCGACGCCCGCAACGGCATCTTCACGTACAATTCGCACAAAGTCCCTCTGCTTTCCTCGATCGATCCCGCCATCCAGACCCTGCTGGCGCAGGTGCCCGCTCCCGGCAAGATCAACAACGCCGACGTAGGCGACGGCCGAAACACGGGCGGCTACCGCTTCAACCAGCGCGACAAC
>PLMF01000023.1 GCA_003142355.1 Bryobacterales bacterium | reverse complement strand
TATCATCCGCGCCGCAGGCGCGCAGGGTGCCGGGTACGATGATTTGGTGCCGTGAAGAGCGCAGTGGGCCTACCGTGTTTGGGCCAGGTGTTCGATCTTGTGGCGCAGATGCTGGAAATAGCTCGGACTGACGCGCAGACTGAGCACTTCCTCGATCACCGGTAAGAAGTATGCCAGGGAGCGAATCGTGTTCAGGGACGGGGAGCCAGCGGGCCGTGTCATCCGGCGTGCCGCTGCCAGGACCAAGGCGTTTTCGACTGCCATCAAGGGCACCCCGCGTTCGTGCAGCTGCGCTGCCAGAAAGCGGTCCGGGCGGCGGATCGTGCCCGCCGTTCCCGGTGTCCGCCGGTAAGCGCTGAGAGCCTTGCCGATATATTCTTCCAGGCTGATGGGGTTCTCTCCCACGCGACTCCTCCTCAGCCCTGCAGTTCGCGAAGCGACGGACCGTCGATACTTACCGTGTGGCAGTAATGCCGCACGCGGCTCAGCAGCGCGTCTACCATCGATTTGTTGCCGAGAAAGTTATGCCACTCGTCATAGACCAGATTGGTAGTAATGATTGTGGAATGGCAGTGGTACCGCTCCTCCATCAGCTTGAAGAAGATGTTGCTCTGTTCTGGTTTCAGGGTCAGATATCCAAATTCGTCGATCAGAAGTACGTCCAGGCGGGCGAGGCGTTTCAGGAGCTGCCGCGTGGAACGGTCGGCCAGCGACGCATACATTTCATCGAAAAGATCCTGCGCGCGGATGAACTGGCAGCGGTAGCCGTTCTCCAGCGCCTTCAGCAGCAGGCCACAGGAGAGTCCTGTTTTGCCGACGCCGGTCTTGCCTACCAACACGATGTTCTCGGCCTTGGCGATGAACTCCAGCTCCGCAAAGGCGCGAATCTGTTTGCGGTTGACGCCGGGTTGGCGGGCGAAGGGGAAGGTTTCCAGCGACCAGCGCTCGGGCAGGTTGGCGCGCCGGATGCGCCACTCCAGGGCGCCTTCCTGCCGTGCGTGCCACTGCGCGCGCACCAGACGGGTTACCAGCTCCGAGTAGGTGACGTCTTCCTTTTCGGCGGCGCGTAACTGTTCGTCGTAGATCTCCAGAATGCGCCGGAGCTTGAGATTCTTCAGCAGTTGTTCGAGTTCTTCAGTCATCGTGTGAGCCATCGTCGAGTAGAAAGTAGTCGCGCACCACGCGGCGCAGAATCATTCGTTCCAGCCGGTCCAAGTCGTAGAGACCGTAGCGGCCGGCTTCCCGCACGGCGGCCAGCAGCGGTTCCCGTGGATACTCGCGCACCAGGCGCAGCAGTTGGCGCAGGGCAAGCGTAGGCGCCTTACGGCCTCGCTGCTTCATCGCCGCGACATAGTCGGCCATTTCGGGCGCGGCCTCCAGGATGGTTTTCTCTTCCGGATGGGGATCGGGACGTTCGATGCCCTGGCCCCGCGGCGGCCGGTGCTGCGCCAGCATGATCCGCCGATTCTCGGCGTCGGCGATCCGGGTGTGGGTGACCAGGTTGCGGGCGTCGCGCTGAATCTCGATCTTGTCCTTGGTCTCGCGCACCTCCACGCGGCGGCCGATCCAGTCCACCGGAACCGAGTAGCGGTTGGTGTGGAGCGCGACATAGCCTTCGATGTCCACCATGCGTTGATGCAGCCGGTAGACCTCGGGAATCCAGGCCGGCAGCGGCTTCAGGCGCAACCGCTCCACCGCGAATAGCTCGCGGGGAACCGCACGAATATGTTTCTTGTAAGTGGAGTTGACCTTGTCGCACCACTCGCGCGCCTGCCGATTCAGATCCTCCCAACTGGAGAACGTGCGCCCGGCCAGAAAGTTGTTTTCGATGAACCAGAAGGGTCGTTCCACACGGGCCGAACGATTGGCATTCCCAATCGCATGCGCCACGAACCGAAACCCGAAACGTTCTCCAAACGCGGCCATCTCGGGCACCGGAACCATCTCGCGCCCAGTGCCGCGCAGCACCACGACATGCGTGTTGTCGATCATGACGCGTTCGCTTGCGCCGCCGAAGTAGCGCACCGCATCGGTCAGAAATACCTTGCAGTCGAAGCGCTGAAACGTCGGGTAGCACTGAAAGAACAGCATCCGCGAGTAGCACAACACGCCCGATGCGGTCTGTACCTTGCGCTTCTTGCCGGCCAGTTGGACCTCGTGCGGAGACGTGTCGTGCTGCATCTCCTCGCCCGGCTCGAAGTGGTACTGACCCGCCGCCACGGCGGGCGCTTGCCCGATGCCTTGCTTGCGGCAGAACGCCGTGAGCGCCGCATACGACAAGGCCGCTCCCTCGGCCGTCAGTTCCTCATGGACTCGCACGAGATTCTCCTTGCAGCCGCTGAAAAGCTCCAAGATCCGTTGCCGGTAGGGTTCGGCTTTCTCGGCCCGCACTATCTCCGGAACCTCGGTGGAGTTTGATCGCGCCACCTTGCGCACCGTCGGACGGGAGATGCCCAACATCCGCGCGATCTCGTGTTGGCTCACTCCCTGGACGCTCAGTTCCAGAATCGTGGTGCGTTGCGCTTGGCTCAACATGCTGCTCTTGCTCCTGTGGAATCCTCCCGGCCAGACGGCGAAGTTGGTTTTCCAAGCGTTCGATCTGGCGCTGCGCCGCTTCGCGTTGCTGGCCATCCATCACCGCAGCCGCCCCTGCCAGCCGCCGGGTGGCGCGGTTCACAATCGCCACCGCCATCTCCAGATCGCGCAGCAGTTCGGCGGCCGGCGCCGCCGTAGCTTTCGGTTCCGCTGGCCGCTGCGCTTTGAAAAACAATGCGGGCTCATCGAGAAGGCGTTGCCGGATCAACGGTGAGCCGCCGCGCCAGGCGGCATACAGTCGCCCGGCTTGCCTGGTGTCGCAATGATGCTGGGCGAACGCCGCGGCCATCCGCTCGCAGTCCTCCAGATTGATGCGGGCCGCCGGCACCAGATACTTCATCGCCACGTGCGCGGAGATTTTGCCCTCGCGCACTTGCTGCTGGATGGTTTCCGGCAGAAGCTCGACCAGCGCCAGCCGCCGTGACACCCAGCTCACGCTGCGGTCAAACCGGCGCGCCAGTTCATTCAGTCCATAGCCGAAGTGCTGCTCCATTTCCGCCAGCAGCCAGCCTTGCTCCAGCGCGGTCTCGTGCTCGGAGAAGCGCAGCGACCGGTCCAGTAGCAGTGCCTCGGCCTCGCCCATTGGCCAGACCACCGCTTCCACCGTATCCCGGCCCAGTTGCTCGAGTGCCGCGATGCGCTTGTGGCCATCGATCACCAGGTAGTGGTCGCGGTGGTCCGGGGAGAGAACCACCACGATGGGTGTCTGCTGGCCCGACTCAGCCAGCGACGCCATCAGGCGCCGCTGCCGGTGCGGGCGGCGGACTCGCAGGTGCTCCCATCGCCGGTCGAGTTGGTGAAACTCCAGTTGCATGATCGCCCGCGGGTTCAGTATGGCCCAAGTCGGCACTGGTCTTTTGCGACGGAAGGAGAAGGGTGCCGGAAAGCCTCGTGGAATCAACTGGATACGCCAGGAACTGGTCTTTCGCGGACCGGACCATTAGTGCTCCCATAACCCCAATGAAATCAGCTCGTTGGGACCCGAACTGGTCTTTCGCGAACTCCCAGGGAAGTTGGTTCAAGGGCGCGGGTAGCCGCAATGGTTCCGGCGGGGTCTGTGTTTGCGCCGCGCGTTGGTCAATCCGCCAGGCGATGGCGTACCCCGGGTTCCGGCGGCGCCAACTGGCTTGGGTCTTCTGCCGGCGCGACACCTGGCATTCCGCCTTCCCACAGGCATGTTGGCGACGTCCTACTCGCGGGTCCGGCCGGAACCACCGGCGGCAGATCGCACATGGTCTCTTCCGGGCCTCTGGCATGGTGATGCTTCATGGTCACCA
>PLMF01000067.1 GCA_003142355.1 Bryobacterales bacterium | reverse complement strand
TCGGACCCAACTCCTCCCGTAAGGCCGGGAACAGTTGGTCTTGCAGGATCGGTCCGAACGACTGGGTCAGAAACTGAAGTAAGCTGTTCATGGAGGGTCTGTCTTCCCAAGAGATCTTGTTGCGTCACAACTATTCTATTGGGGATTCAGGCCCTCCTCAAAACATTTCGTAAACTATCTGTTCTTGCAAGTTCGGGGGGGGGGCAGGATGCGAATTCTGCAAGTCCCTCTTTAGCCTGCCCAAGCCAGGCCGCACTACACCAGATTAGGCTGGAGGATCCATATCATGGACAGTCGAGGCAAGATATCGGTCAATCTCGTATTCAGCCCAAGCTGGTGGTTTCATCATTACGGCGTCTCCTTCGAGGAGCCGTTCTACCTGGATCCGGAAACGCGCATGCAGAACGATGTTCTCATGCGCAAGGCTCTGTACGAGCGTTTCGGCCTGGGCCAGCCGGACCCGCAGCCGCGACCCGTCATCGGGTCCAGACACATCGCGGGGGGCTTTGTGGTCCCGGCGCTTCTGGGCGTGCAACCCCGTTTTTCCCGCGACCAGGCGGCCTGGCCCGTGCCGCTCGATCTCGACCGCAAATCGGCCCTCTCCCTGCGGGTCCCCGACCTCGGCTCCACCTGGCCGATGGACGTGCTGATCCGCCAGATGGATCGACTGGAGCGGCAATTCGGATACGTCACGGGCGACCTGAACACGGCGGGACTGCTGAATACGGCGATCGAACTGCGCGGGCAGCAGTTCTTCCTCGACCTGGTGGAGGACGCGGAACTGGCCGATCACATCCTGAGCGTGGTGGCGGCTACGCAGGCCGCTGTAGCTTCGAGCGTCAAATCCAGGACCGGCACTTGCGCCATCTCGACCAACCGTTCCGTCCTGGACGCCGATCCGGCTACCTATCTGACCAGCAACTGCAGCGTGCAGATGATCTCGCCGGCGCTGTACGAGACCCGGGTCTTGCCCTTCGAGCGCTACCTCGCGGACCGCCTTCGGCCCTACGGGATACACCACTGTGGCAACAATTTGCAGCGATACACCAAGACCTACTCGCAAGTCTCGCCGCGCTTTTTCGATGTCGGTTGGGGTTCCGACGTGGCTCGATGCAGCCTGGACCTGCCGGATGCGTTCCTGAATCTTCGATTGAGCCCGGTGCGGATGTTGCAGTTGAGCGAACGGGAGATCTATGAGGACATCCGCGGCCTGCTTCGCGCGGCCGGCAGGCGTGAGCGCGCAGGTGTCTGCTGCATCAATATGGATGGAGATACCCCGGATCGGAACGTCCGCGCCATGTTTCAGGCCGCCGCAGATTATGAAGCCGAGGCTTTGTGACCGCCCCCTTCCAGATCTGCGGGTCCTGCAAACGCACCTGGGCGACGTGGGACGGCTTCGTCTTGGATCCGGCCGTGCGCCTGCTAGGCTTGCAGTCCGAGCTCGCCCTTCCGGATGTCAACCTGCTGGTATTCGAGCACGGCTGCGGCAGCTCCATCTCGATCCTCTCCAGGCGCCTGCGCCACCTCCTGCCCGGACCGCAACCGGGCGAGCCAACAGTCAGGCTGATGGGCACCGCCGAATGCCGGGGGCACTGCCGCCACTTGGGTGACCTGGAAGCGTGCGACGCCCCGTGCAGCAACGCGCGGGACCGTACGCTGATCTTGCTCGTCGAGCGCATGAAGAAGGGGGAGTTCGGAGGCGCCGCTGGGCCGGTCGAGCGGTAACTTTCCGTCGCACCGAGCCGCCAACGAGACGGCGGTGCCGGACGTGGCTGGCATCAAGACCGCGAATTCCGATAACCTGATTGATACGGGTTTCTTCAAAGCGGAGCGGCGCGGTCGAAATCGCCAAGAGCGCGAAATGAAACACTGCCATGAATTTCTGATCGATTTTCCCGTCGTGGTTACCATCCCCCTGCTATGGGGGGACCACGATGAATTTGGACACGTGAACAACCTAGCGTACCTGCGCTGGTGCGAGACGGCCCGTGTCGAATACCTGGTACGGATCGGCTTCTGGCCGCCGTTGCCGCCGGCGGGCGTCGGGCCGATACTGGCCAGTATCTCGTGCGACTACAAGCGGGTTTTGACCTTCCCCGATACGACCTACACTGGCGCCCGGGTGACTCGGATCGGGAACCGCAGCTTCCGCTTGCAGCATCGGGTGGTGAGCAAAGCCCTCGACGCCGTAGCCGCCGAGGTGGAGTCCACCATAGTGGTCCTCGATTACAGCAAGAACCAGACGGTTCCCCTCCCGGAGTCCTGCCGCAAGGCCATCGAAGATCTGGAATCGAGGCACGCCGGCCGCAGCTTGTAATATGGCGAAACCGAGTGACACCGTGGATTCGGACGCGTGGAGGGAACCCACGCCGCCCTCCAGCAGGCTGCGCTGGTTGTTCCTCTCGGTTTCCGCCTTGCTGCTGGCGCTCTTGCTGGTGTCCCGCGTGCTGGCGGTCCGCTTTCTCTCGGAAATGCGCACGCAAGAACTGGCGGCTACGCGCGCGCTGGCGGAGCGTACGCACGCGCTATCCGCACTTTGGCTCTCCGTTCAAAGCTACGACCAGGCCGTGCAGCAATCCGTCGCGCAGACCGCCGCCGACCTGGACGCCGAGGCCCGCCGCCGCCTGGATCAACTTACCATGGAGATCGACGCCGGTTTCGACCGCTACCCCA
>PLMF01000102.1 GCA_003142355.1 Bryobacterales bacterium | reverse complement strand
ACCTCGCCCTCCTGGGGCTTCTCTTTGGCCGTGTCCGGAATGTACAGGCCGCCTTGCATCTGCTCTTGCTGCTCAATCCGTTTGACCACGATCCGGTCATAGAGCGGACGAATTTTCATAAAACAACCACCTCCACTGAAGAAAATTGAGTATTGATTAACGATCGAACCCATGTCGGAAACTGCTGGGTTCCACTGACTATTATTAGCACACTCGTGTGAAGAGTGACAAGATCTGCTTGTAAATGATTGCAATAAAACAGGTTATTATACTTGACAACAACGGGCTAAGATTGCTTGATAGCTCTACGTCCGGGGCGCATCTTGTCGGCAATGCCGTGGCCGAGGACCGCGGCGGTCCGCCGGTGACGAAAATCCCGGTGCCGTCGGAGGTCGTCCCATGGGGGAGTATAGCGCGTGGCAGGGTAACGCCGCGCTATAGTGGAGTTACCCCCATGCGAGGCACGCGCTGGCTCGTGCTGGTGGCCATTGCCGCGATCCTGGGCGGTGTCGGCCTCACGTACCGAGCTCAAAAGAAGGTCCTCCGCGAACAGGCCCCACCCCAGCCGGCCGCGCTCCCCACGGAATTGAACTCCTCGGCCAAACATTGGCACTTCACCGACACCGACCTGAAGACCAATACCGTCATAGCGGAAATCGATGCCGAGGACTTCCGGCAGGTCAAGGACTCCGACCGCGTGGATCTCAAGAACGTCACCATCCGAATCCCCACCAAGGATGACGCCTCCTACGACGTGGTGAAGAGCGCCGCGACCTCGTTCTTCTCATCCGACCATCACCTCTTCTCGGAAGGCGAGGTCGAAATCACGCTCCGTGTGCCCAAAGAAGGCCCGCCCACCCACACCCCGGTCTCCATCAAATCGTCCGGCGTCAACTTCGACAGCGAGACATACCGGGCTACAACCGACCGGCCCTCGACCTTCGTCTTCCAGAACGGCGACGGCCACTCCACAGGCGCCACCTACGACCCCAACACGCACGAGCTGCAAATGACCAGCGACGTGGAGGTCGATTGGAACCCCCCCGGCCCCAACGCCAAGCCCATCAAGATTGAGACCCAGCGGCTCAGCTACCACGAGGCCGCTTCCCAGATCTGGCTCAATCCGTGGGGCCGGCTGACGCGCGAGAACACCGTGGTCGAGGGCAACGACGTCACGGTCTATCTCCAGGACGACGATGCCGGCCACAAGATCATCCGCAAGATCGAAGCCACCCACGCGCATGGCACCGACGACTACCCCAACCGCAAGCTGACGTATTCCGCCGATTACCTGCTGGTGGATTTCGACGACGATGGCGCGGCCCGGAAAATCACCGGATCCACCGCCGCGCGCCTGGTCTCGACCTCCGAAGCTTCCGAAACCACCGTCACCGCCGACCGTGTGGAGATGGATTTCGAAGCCCAGAACAAAGAAAGCAATCTTTCGCATGTGATCGCCCTCGGACACGGCCTGGTGACTTCCAAGCCGCTGCCCGCCCCCGGCCGGCCGCTCGGCGAGACCCACACGCTGCGCAGCGAGAATATGGAAATGAAGATGCGCCCCGGCGGCCGCGAAATCGAAACCGTGGTCACGCATTCGCCCGGCGTCCTGGAGTTTCTCCCCAACCTGCCCGCCGACCACCACCGCACGCTCAATGGCAACGACCTCTACATCGCCTACGGCCCGCAAAACCGCATCCAATCGTTCCGCGCCCGCGACGTCACCACCCGGACCGAACCCACCGCCGACGAACGCAAGCGCAACCGCGCGCTCTCCCTCACCACCAGCCGCGGTTTGCTGGCGCACTTCGATCCCCAGACGAGCCGCCTGTCGTCCATGGAGCAGACCGGCGATTTCACTTACGACGAAGGCGGACGCCATGCCCGGGCCGCCAAGGCCACGCTCGATTCCGGCCAGAACGTGATCCTGCTCGAGACTTCCGCGCGCGTTTGGGACGAGACCGGCTCCACTTCGGCCAACCACATCCGCATGGACCAGCGCACCGGCGACTTCACCGCCGAGGGACAAGTGAACTCCAGCCGCCTCCCCGATAAGGATCAGAAGAAGAATTCCGAGATGCTCTCCGGCGACCAGCCGGTGGAGGCGCAGGCGCGCCAGATGGATTCCTCCAATCACAACCGCGCCATCCACTACCAGGGCGACGTCACCATGCGGCAGGGCGCCAACCGCATCCAGGCCGGCGTCATCGACGTGAACCGCGAAAAGCACACGCTGGTGGCCGACGGCAAGGTGGTCACCAACCTGTGGGAGGAGCCCAAGGGCGACGAGAAGAAGCCCGCCGCGCCCGTGCTCACCGTGGTCCATGCCTCCCACTTGGTCTATACCGAGGAGAACCGCCTGGCCGTCTATACCGGCGGGATTCTGCTTCGCCGCCCGGGGCTCCAGGTGAAAGGCAAGGAACTGCGCGCGTTCCTGGCCGAATCGGGCGCCGATTCGCGGCTCGAGAAGGCCTTCGCCGATGGCGCCGTCGAGATTGTCGAGACCACCCCGGACCGCACCCGCACGGGAACGGGCGAACACGCCGAGTACTACACCGACGCTCAGAAAGTGCTGCTGCGCGGCGGAAGACCCAAGCTTGTGGACAGCCTGAAGGGATCCATGCAAGGCGACGAATTGACCTACTTTGCCAACGATGGTAGGCTGCTGGGTAGTGGGTCTCCGCAGCAGCCCGTCAACAGCCGGATTCGCCGCAAAAAATAAATCCGCATGAGCAAACTCGAGACTCGGGAGATCTCCAAAGCCTATCGCGGCCGTCGTGTGGTGGACGACGTTTCGGTGTTCGTGCAGCAGGGCGAAGTGGTGGGACTGCTGGGCCCCAACGGCGCCGGCAAGACCACGACGTTCTACATGATTGTGGGGCTGATCAGTCCCGATTCCGGCCGCATCCTGGTGGATGAGGAGGATATTACCGGCCTGCCCATGTACCTGCGCGCGCGCCGCGGCATCAGCTACCTGCCACAGGAGGCTTCCATCTTCCGCAAGCTCACGGTGGAAGAGAACCTGATGGCCATTCTCGAAACGCTGCCCATGCGCTCGCGCGAGCGCCGCAAAACCATGGAGCAGCTCATCGAGCAACTGGGCCTCGAGAAAGTGCGCCGCAGCCATGGCTACATGCTCTCGGGCGGCGAGCGGCGCCGCGTGGAAATCGCGCGCTCGCTGGTGATCAGCCCCAGCTTCCTGCTGCTGGACGAGCCCTTCTCCGGCATCGACCCCATCCAGGTGCTCGAGCTGCAACGCATCATCTTCGACCTGAAGCGGGCCGGCATCGGCATCCTGGTGACCGACCACAACGTNNGGCAGTCCCGAGGCCCTGGGACGCGACCCCGAGGTCAAACGCGTCTACCTGGGCGAATCGTTCAACCTGTAGGTGTGATTTTATGAGACCACTGTTCCTGCTCTTGTTCGGCGCGGTTTCGGCCTTGGCGCAGCCGTTTTCCTTCGGGGTGAAGGCGGGGGTGCCCCTCAACGAGTTTCTCAACGCCGCCCAGAGCCAGCAGTTCGCTTTCAACACCACCACCAATCGGTACATCGTCGGCCCGACGGCGGAGTTGCATCTGCCCTTCGGCCTGGGTGTCGAGTTCGATATCCTCTATCGCCGCTTCGACTACAACGGAAGCGTCATCCACGGCGACGTCGGCACCAATAGCAGCACCACCAGCAGCGCCTGGGAATTCCCACTGCTGGCGAAGTACCGGTTCCCGATGAAAATCGTGCATCCGTTTGTAGACGCGGGTGTCTCCTGGGACAAGCTGAGCGGCCTCACCCAGACCATCACCAGGGCCACGGCGAACGTCATCACCGGAACGACTACCACCTCCAGCCCGGCGGAACTGAATGCCACCGCGACCAGGGGCTTCGTGATGGGCGCCGGCCTGAGCGTGAAGGTGCTGCGGCTGAGCATATCGCCCGAGATCCGCTTCACGCGCTGGGGCGCGCAGCATTTCATCGATCCCAACGGCTTGCTGCACAGCAATCTGAACCAGGGCGAGTTCCTGCTGGGGATCACGTTCTAGCGGGGCAAGTCATGGTAGACTTCAGGACAGGACATGGTGAGACAGGTCAAAATCATTGTGGAGAAGCACGCGGACGGCTATGTAGCCTACCCTCTTGGCCTGAAAGGCGTGGTGGTGGGCGAAGGCAACAGTTACGAGGAAGCCCTCGCCGATGTCAAATCCGCCATCCGGTTTCACATCGAGACGTTCGGCGCTGAAGTCCTGTCTGACGATTCGCCGCTGCTGGAAGCGTTCGTCGCGGAAGCGACCTTTCCCGCCTGATGGCCAAATTTCCCGCGGATGCCCCAAAGTAAAGAGTGATCGCCGCGTTTCGCGGCCTCGGGTTCGAGGTGGTGCGCGAGGCTGAGCATATTGCCATGCGGCGTCCGAACCGGATGGGAGGCTCCGACTGTCTCACGATGCCGAACCATCCGACCCTCAAGGCCTCCACTTTGAGAACCATCCTGACGCAGGCTGGCATTGCCCGGGATGATTTTATGCGCGCCTACGAGCAATCCTAAGCGTCTTTCGGGAAATAACCAGTCCAATCGCCGGCAACCGCTCTCTAACGTTCGCGGCTCTGAACGCCGATCCGAGCCGCGAACGTTGGAGAGCGGTTGGCACAGTTGTTTCGTGACAAGCCCTAAGCCGCGCTGGCCGGCGAACGCATCGCCTTCACCCGATTCATCGGCTATTCATCTACCGCAAACTAAACTATTCGTATGGCCGCACTGGATTTCAAGCTGGTCCACGCGCTGCTGGCAAGCTTTGCGATCGCGGCCGCTCAGGCTCCCGCGCCTTCATTTTCGATCACCGGCACGGTGCTCGACCAAAGCGGAGCCAGCGTGCCCGGCGCAAGCGTGAGGTTGCTCGCCTCGGACAAGCCCCTCGAAACCGTTCAGACCGGAAGTTCGGGCGGTTTCCGTTTCGTAGGGCTGGCGGCCGGAGCCTACGCCGTGGAGGCCCAGCACGACGGCTTCAATAACGCGACAGCCCGCGTCCGGCTTGGCCCCAGGTCGCGGACCGGGCTGACCCTCACCTTGGAAGTCGCTGGCGTCACCTCGGAAATCTCCGTCGACGACTCCAACGGCCAAGTCTCGGCTGAGACCTCCGCCAACCGCGATGCCGCCGCCGTAAGCTCGAACCTCATGGAAAAGCTTCCCGTGTTCGATCAGGACTATGTATCGAGGATGTCCGTTTTCCTGGATGCCGGTTCCACCGGCACGGGCGGTTCCTCGTTGGTGGTGGATGGTATGGAAGCCAGCTCTCTCGGCGTGAGTGCGTCGGCCATCAAGGAGGTCCGTATTAACCAGAATCCCTACTCCGCGGAGTTTGCCCGGCCCGGGAGGGGACGCATCGAGATCGTGACGAAGGACGCCGGCGCCGCATTCCATGGCGCGATCGGCTTTACGTTCCGCGACTCACATCTGAACGCCCGCGACTACTTCGCGCAGTTCCGCGCTCCCGAGCAGCGGCGCATCCTGGAAGGCGCGTTGCTAGGCCCTCTCGGACATGGCGGGAAGACGGCGTTTCTGCTCTCCGGAAGCCGCCAGGAAGACAATTTGCAGGCGGTCGTCTATGCCCAGACTCTTTCCGGACTGGTGCAGGAGACCGCTCCCAGCCCCCGCGGCCTCACGCAGTTGTCGCTGCGCATCAGCCACCAGTTCACGTCCAATCACGCCATGTTCTGGCAGTACAACAACCGCGAGTATCCCGGCCACAACCTCGGCGTGGGAGGCCTCACCCTTCCCGAGGCAGGGACCACTCCCGATCATTGGGAGCGGGAATTCGTCATCAACGACAGGCTCTCCGTGACGCCCCGATTCATCAACCAGTTTCAGGCGCTGGTGGGCCGCGAGCACCAGGGTACGAGCAGCGTGACCTCGGCCCCCTCGATTGTAGTGCAAGGCGCGTTCACCGGTGGTGGCGCGCAGACTGACCTCCTGCGAACCGAGAACCACGTTCAATTGAACGACCTGGCGAGCTGGTCCACCGGCAAACACCTCCTGAAGTTCGGCTGGAACGTGCCGGACTGGAGCCGCCGCGGCGTCGATAATCGAAACAACTTCGGAGGCACGTTCTATTTTTCGAACCTTCAGGATTACGCCGCTCGACGGCCCTACGCGTTTCAGATTCAACAGGGTCTGGACCACCTCGTGTACTGGCAAAAGGAGACGGGATTGTTCGTGCAGGATGAGTTCAAAGCGCGGCCCGGCCTTTCGCTCGCCATCGGCCTCCGTTACGACTGGCAGAATTATCTTCACGACGACAACAACTTCTCGCCCCGGCTGGCTTTTGCCTATGCGCCTGGCAGCAGGACGACGGTGCTGCGCGGCGGAGCCGGCGTGTTTTACGACCGCACCGGGGCCGGACCGTTGGCGGACCTGCTTTTCTATAACGGCCAGCGGCTGCGGAATTATCTCATCCCGAACCCAGGCTATCCCGACCCGTACGCGGCCATCGGGACGCTGGCGAGCCAGTCCCCGGAGATCGTGCGCCTCGACCCCACTGTGCGCGAACCTTATTCCATTCAATACAATCTCTCGGTGGAGCGGCAGGTTGGCAGGAAGGCTACCCTCTCGGCGACCTGGCGGGGCGCACTCGGGTTGAAGCTATACCGTTCCGTGGATGTGAACGCTCCCCTGCCGCCCGACTATCAGGTTCGGCCGGACCCGGGCGTGGGGATCTTCCGGCAGATCGAATCGGCTGGCCGTCAAACCTCCAACGCTTTCGACGTGACCCTTCAGGGAGACGTGACCCGCTTATTCACCTGCCTGGCGCAGTACACTTTCAGCCGCACATACAACAACACCGGCGGCATCAACTGGTTTCCGGCCAATCAATTCGACCTCTCGGGAGAGTGGGCGCGGGCCGACTTCGACCAGCGCCACAAGCTCAACGCGCTGGGCAGCTTCGCCGTGGGGAAACGGATGAACCTGGGAGTGGCGCTCACGCTGGCGGCCGGCGCTTCTTATACGCTGACTACGGGGATGGATCCGTACCACACGGGAATGGCGAATGCCCGCCCGCCTGGGGTTCTCCGGAATAGCCTCGTGGGCCCGGGTTACGCGGATCTCGACCTGCGATGGTCGCGCGACTTCAATCTGAATCAGTCGAAGAAGGACAAAGGCCCCGTGTTCACTGCTGGCTTCGACGCGTTCAATGTGGTGAACCACGTGAACTTCGCGGCCTACGTGGGAGACATGAGTTCGCCGTTCTTTGGAAGAGCCGTCGCGACGCTGCCGGCGCGACGCTTGCAGCTATCGGCGAGGCTGAAGTTCTGACCGGGGTACAATCGTCGCATGTCGCTATTGCGTCGATTGGTTCTCGTCTTTGCCGCAATTCAGGTGCTTTCCTTGGTGCTTGCCGCCGCGGACCTGTATCCTCCGCCGGCTAACGCTCGATCCGATCTTCAGCGAGCCCGAGAGCGCGCCAGTCGCGCCGACAAGTTGCTGATGGTCGTTTTTGGCGGCAACTGGTGTGCCGATTGCAGGGCTCTTCACGACCGGCTCCACGAGTCGCCCGTACGCGAATACGTGGACGCGCACTTCGAAGTCGTGAACGTGAATATCGGTGAAATGAACGCCAACCTGGGGGTCGCCAAGGAACTGGGTGTGAGCCTCAAAAAGGGCGTGCCCGCGGCGGCATTTTTCGCTCCCGATGGCAAGCCTGTCGGAATCACCAATCAGGGCGAGCTCGAACCTGCCCGCCAGTATGATCGACGGCAGGTCCTGGCATTCCTTCGCCGAGTGGCCGAGCGGCACTTGATCGAGAAGCCACAGTGAACTCGATTGCCACGCCGGCCTACTGCTTCTTCACGAACTTCTGCACGCGCTGGTTGGCCACCTCGGCCACGTAGAGGGCGCCGGCGCTATCGACGGCGACTCCGTGCGGCTGGTCGAACTGCCCGGGGGCTTTACCCGGACCGCCCAGCACTCCCACCACGTCGCCATTCATGTTCAGCTTCACCACCCGCATGTTTACGCCATCCGCCATGTAGACCGCGTCCTCCCGCGCCACGTAAAAGATGCTCCACGGCGCGCCCATGCCGGTCCACTTGCCCAGCAGTTTGCCTTCGAGATCGAAGATCTGGATACGCTCGTTGGTGCGCTCGGCCACCAGCAGCCGGTTTTGTTTGTCGAGCACGATGTCGTGCACCAGGTCGAACTCTCCGTCGCCGGTGCCCTTGTGTCCCCACTGGCCGACATACTTGCCGTCCTTGCTGAACCGCACCACGCGCGAATTCACGTAGCCGTCGGAGACGTAGAAATCGCCGTTGGGCGCGAAGGCTACGTTGGTCGGGCGGTTGAAAGCGTCCCGGCTGTCGTTGTTGCCGGGCTTGCCTTCCTGGCCCACCACCATCAGCACGCGTCCTTCCGGGGTGTACTTGCGCACCACCTGCCCGGTCACATCCACGCCCCACACGTTGCCTTCGCCGTCGATGCGGATCCCGTGCGCCTGCTGGACGCCGCCTTCGCCCCAGGCGCGCAGCAACTTGCCGTCGCGGTCGAACTCGGTCACCGGATGGGAGCCCCGGCTGAAGATCCACACGTGATCCTGCTTGTCCACGGTGACTGTCGAGCAAGCGCCGAAGGTCCAACCCTGGGGAAGTTTGGCCCAGTCCGCCACCACCGTATATGGCATCGGCGGTCCGGATTTCAACGCGGCCGCGGGCGCGATTGCGGCCCCGAACAAACAGAGAGCTATGAAGGTCTTCATGCGGCTGAGCGTATCGAAATGCACACCGGAAGTCAAAGACGGCCCGAGGTTCCAGCAGCCAGCGAGTGAGGCAGGCCAAGTGTTACGCTTTAGTGTTGCCGCGGCATCCTCTCTTCAAGCCGTATCTCGCGCTGGGCGCAGTGTGCTTCTTCTGGGGAACTACCTACCTTGGCATTCGCATGTCGCTGGAGTCGTTTCCGCCCCTGATGCTGGTGTCGGCGCGCTACGTGCTTTCCGGCTCCATCCTGCTGCTGTTCGCGGTGACGCGCGGGGTCTATCTGCCGCGGGGCAGGGAGCTGGCGGCGGCCTGTTTCAGCGGATTTCTCACTCTGGGAGTGGGCAACGGCACCCTGGTGTTCACCGAATTGCTGATTCCGAGCGGGATGGCGAGCCTGATTATCACCACCCAGCCGTTCTGGATGGTGGGATTTGAGGCGCTGCTGCCAGGCGGGGAGCGGCTGCATGCGCCTACCATCGGCGGCATGCTGATCGGCCTCGTGGGGGCATCGTTCCTGTTCACCGCGGACGTGGGCGCGCATGGCATCGACCGCAACGTGCTCCATGGATTTCTGCTGCTCGAAGTCGGCCTGGCGGGGTGGTCGTTCGGGTCCATTTATCAACGGCGGCAGGCCGGCAAAGCGCACCCGGTGATCGCGGGCGCGGTGCAGCAACTGGCGGCGGGGCTGATCCTGGCGCCGTTCGCGCTGGCCATTCACGATCACCCGATCCACTGGAGCGCGCGCGGCGTGGGAGCGCTGCTGTACCTGGTCTGTTTCGGGTCGATTGTGGGGTACAGCGCGTATGTCTACGCCATGGACCGGCTGCCGGTGGCCATCGTTTCCGTCTACCCGTATGTGAACGCGGTGGTCGCGGTGGCGCTGGGGTGGCTGTTTTACCGCGAGCCGTTCGGGAGGCGCGAGGCCCTGGCGATGGCAATCATCTTCGCGGGAGTGGCTATCGTCAAACGGTATTCCCGCCACCCGGTGGCCGGCTAGCCCGGCCAATCAGCTTGGCGCCGAGCGCGCCGCCTATCATGCTGAGGCAGGTGATAAAGAGAAACAACTGCATCAGGAATATGGCGACGCCCGAACCGCTCCGGAGCGTTTGGAGTGCTTCCTGGACCTTGGGATCGGAGGCATTCCGGAACTGAGATTGCAGCACCTCAATGCCGCCCGAGACGTTGAAGACAATGACGAACGCGGTGAAGAGCACGGCGACGATGGCGAACATCATGACGCCGGTGATCCAGCCCATGCGGAGCCCGGCGCCGAGGTTCAGGAGGTGTCCCGTACGGCGGCGATAAAAGAAGACCGCGAAGTAGCCGGCCCCCAACCACAGAATTACGTTGAGGACGGGCACCCAACTCAACAGGGCCCCCAGGATGGCGGCGGTGAAAGCGATGCGCATGGCCACCGGGTTACGGAAACTCATGGGCAGGGCGTCCGGGGCCAGGGGGAGCGGAGCGGGCGGANNAGAGCGTCGGGCGGCAACTGCGCGCCGCAGGTGCAGAATTCAGGCATGGCCGGTGACTAAGGGCACTTCCAGTTTGACGCAGGGGCGGCGGAGGAAGCAACTGTGGTAGCTTTTCGTCATGGACCATATCACAGTTCTGGTGCTGGCGGACCCAGCGGAGCCGCGGCTCGCGATGCTCGAGGAACTGCCCCCGGAAACCAGCATCGCCGTGGGGAATTCGGCGGAAGCCTTCGTAAGAGCGGCGCCGGACGCCACCGTGATCTTCAACTGGTCGCTCATAGGCGACTTGCAGCGCGAGGTGTTTCGGATGTGCCCGAACGTCGAGTGGGTGCACTCGCGCTCGGCCGGGCTGGATGGCCTGCTCTTTCCGGAGCTGGTGGAAAGCCCCGCGCGGCTCACCAACGGGAGCGGCGTTTACAGCGAGTCGCTGGGCGAATTCGTGGTGGGCGCGATTCTCTATTTCGCGAAGGATCTGCGCCGCATGATCCGCAACCAGGCGGCCGGCGCGTGGGAGCCGTTCGACATCGTGGAAGTCCACGGCCAGACCGTGGGGATCGTGGGATACGGCGACATAGGCCGCGCGGTGGCCACCCGCGTGCGTGCCCTGGGAATGCGGGTGCTGGGGGTCAAACGCCACGGGCCGCCGGCGCGCAACGACGACCCGTTGGCCGAGCGGATCTATGGGCCGGAAGGGCTCATCGAAATGATTTCGCGCTCGGATTATGTGGTGGTGGCGGCGCCGCTGACTCCGGAAACGGTNNGAGCCGTTGCCCGAGGGCCATCCGTTCTACAAGCTGGAAAACGTGCTGCTGTCGCCGCACTGCGCGGACCACACCCCCGATTGGCTGGACCAGGCAATGCGGTTCTTTCTGGCGCAATTCGAGCAGTTCCGCAAAGGTGAACCGCTCAGGAACGTGGTGGACAAGCAGCTGGGGTACTAACGCGCGGAGAGGGTGTAATTCAGCGTCTGGCCGGTGGCGGGCGCCGTGATCTGGAACGTCACCGTCGACTGCCCCGCCGTGAGCGTGTAGTTCGGCAACTTCAAGTTGACTTGGTCGAAACCCGGATATTGCGGCTGGACACCGGTGTAGCTGACCTGCGCGGGCTGGCCCTGTACGTTGATCTGAATGGATTCCACTGCGCTCGAGGCGGTCTTGGGGGCGGCGCCTTCGGCGAACGTTTGCGCGGTGCGGCCCAGGCCGGTGAGGTACAAGGTGATGGCATCGCCGGCGTGCAGCGGCCGGGCGCTGCCCGCGAAGCCGCCGTCGGCGTACTGCGCGAGGAGCACGGTAAGCGCGCCGTCGGTTCGCTCCACAAAGGCCATGGAGATCCGGACCACGGTGAAGCTGAATGGCTGGCTCTGGGCGGCCAACTGTTTGTAAGTCGCGTCGGTGTAGCGCTGGACCACGAGCTGGTGAGCGCCCAGGGCGAGGGTCTGCGGCAAGACCGCGTTGATCTGGACGGGCGAACCGTAGGAGAGGCGGATGTTGACGCCATCCACCTGCACGATGCAGGCGGTGAGGCGGTCCGGCAGAGTAGGGGCCGCGCCGGTTGCGGTGGAGCAGAGGTTGGCGCCGTATATGCTGACGATCTCGCGGGCGGCGAAGCTGGTCGGAGCGGGTTCGACGAGACTGCCGAAACCGGGGCCGAGGCCGCCGATCTGAGGCTGCGGCCACGCCACGAAGTTGGCTGCCGGGTTGGCACTCACGTTGGCGAAGGTCAGGCTGGGCGGGACAAAACTGTAGCCGGCGAGCGACGGCGTCACGGTGTAAGTGCCGGCGGAGTTCAGATTCGAGAACGAGAAATTCCCGCCGGAGTCGGTGGTTGTGGGCGTCTGCAAACCGAGCGTGCCGAGCGTGACCGCGACGCCGGGCAAGGGATTTCCCGACGACAGCGTCACCTGGCCGAGGATGGTCATGGCGCCGGCCTGCGCTACCGCGACGTTCTGGCTGCCGATCACGATGGTGGCCGAGCGCGGCGCGTCGGGGTTGGCGGCCACCCCCAGAGTTACGGTGGCGGGACCCGTGCCGAAAGTGTTTCCGGAAAGGGTTGTCCAGGCGGGCAGGCTTTCGACCGCCCAGGGACACGACGATCCGGTCTGGATGGCGATGGTGAGATTGCCGCCCGCAGCGGGCAACTGGAGGGAGGTTGGGGCGACGGACACCGCGCAGGCGGTTCCGGAAGGAGTCAGCACGTAGACCCGATGGCCGGAGGGGTTGGCAATATAGACGTTGCCGGCAGCGTCCACGGCCACGCCCTGGGGAGCGTCGAGACCGGCGATGGCGGCGATCTTCCCCTTGGTGACCTTGAGGACGCGGTAGGCGTCGGTGATGTAGAGGTTCCCGGACGAGTCCGCAGTCACGCCAGAGGGCGCCCCCAAGGTAGCACTGGTGGCGTTGCCATTGCTCCCGGTGAAGCCGTAGGTTCCGGTTCCCACCACGGTAGTCACTATTCCGCCAGAGACCAGGCGAACGCGATTGTTGCCGGTATCGGCGATGTAGAGGTTGCCGGAGGAATCCACGGCCACGCCATTGGGGCTGGCCAGTTCGGCGGCAGTGGCCACTCCGTTATCGCCTTGGTAGCCGGCACTTCCGTTTCCGGCGATGGTGTTGATGGTGCCATTCAAAACCATGCGGACGCGGTTGAAATCGGCGATATAGAGGTTGCCGCCGGCATCCACGGCAATACCCAGTGGGTCGCTCAACTGAGCGCTGGTGGCGGGGCCGTTGTCTCCCAACACGGAACCGCCGCCGGCCACAGTAGCGATGACCCCGCCGGAGATCTTGCGAACGCGGGCGGCGGTGCTGTCAGCCAGGTAGATATTGCCGGAGGGGTCCACGGCCACGCCATACGGCGCGGACAACAGGGCGCTGGTAGCCAGAATGTTGTCGACGTTAGCGCCTCCGGCGTTCCCGCCCCCGGCTATTTTGGTGAGCACCCCACTCGAGACTTTCAGGATGCGTCCGGTACCCTCATCGGAGATGTAGAGGTTGCCGGTGGCGTCCACCGCGAGACCTTCGGGCGAGAGCAACTGGGCGCTGGCTGCCGGGCCGCCTTCGCCCGCCGGAGATCCGCCGCCGGCCATGGTGGTAGCCGTGCCGTTGGCAACTTTGCGAACGCGGCCGGCATCCACGATGTAGAAGTTGGCGGCGGCGTCAACGGCGATGCGCTGGGGTGAGGTTAAGCCGAGGCTGGTGGCGCCGCCGTTGTCGCCGTTGAAGGTTTTGGTGCCGTTGCCCGCTGCGGTGGTGATGACTCCGGTCGCGACCGTCACCTTGCGAATGCGATTATTGCCGTAATCGGCGATGTAGAGATTGCCGGCGGAATCCACGGCGACATCGGTGGGTTGCTGCAACGTGGCGAGGGTGGCCGATTTGGTGTCGCCGGTAAACCCCGCGGCACCGGTGCCCGCCACGGTGGTGATGACGCCGGTCGAGGCCGTCACTTTGCGGATCTTATTGTTGTAGCCTTCGGCGATATACAGGTTGCCGGCGGAATCGAGCGCGATGCCCGAGGGGCCGGCCAACGGCACGCTGGTGGCCGGGAGGTTGTCGGCGCCGGTGCCATAGGTCCCGTTGCCCGCTACGGTGGTAATCACCCCATGCGAGACCAGGCGGATCACCTGGTTGTAAAAGTCCGCGATGTACAGGTTGGCGGAGGAATCGACGGCGAGGTCGGCCAGTCCGTTGAACCGGGCGCTGGCGGGCGGGCCATTGTCGCCGCCGTAGCCTGGTGAGCCGTCCCCGGCGATGGTGGTGATAATGCCGCTCGAGACCACGCGGACGCGGAAGTTGCCGGCGTCGGCGATGTAGAGGTTGCCGGCCGCGTCCACGGCCAAGCCGGTGGGTCCCGACAACTGGGCGCTGGCGGCCGGGATGTTATCGCCGTTGTAGCCCGCCGTACCGGTGCCCGCCACGCGCGTCACGACGCCGGTGTTGGCATCCACGCGCACCACAATGTGGTAGTCGCCCAGGGATAAGAAGACGTTGCCCGGATTGTCGAGTGCAATGCCATAGACGCCGCCCAGGTTAGCGGATGTGCCAGCTACGTTTTCGGGCAGCGCACCGCCCGCGAACGTCTTCAAGGTGTAGGTCTGCGCCAGGGCCGCGGAGGCGAGGGCCAGGGTGAAAACCACAATCGACGGCAATCGCATAACGATTCTCGACCTGACAACAGGGTATCAGGCGTGTAAACCCAAAACCGCGTGTGATGTAGCGGCACAGGGTGAACGATCGGCCCATCTTGACATACGAAGAACATCGTAGTAATTTTGTCGTATATGCTTGAGAACCCGCCCAGACCCACCGACGCCGAGCTCGAACTCCTGACCGTGCTGTGGAGCCGCGGGCCGTCGACGGTGCGGGACGTCCACGAGACCATCGCCCGCCGCAGGCCTACGCAGTACACCACCGTGCTCAAGCAGATGCAGATTATGGCCGCGAAAGGCCTGGTGCGCCGCGATGAGAAGCTGCGTGCTCACGTTTATGAAGCCGCGCGCCCGCGCGAATGGACCGAGCGCCAGCTCGCGGGCGATTTTCTCCAGCGCGCGTTCGAAGGCTCCGCCTCCCGCCTCATGGTGGGCGCGCTTTCCGCCCGCAAAACCTCGAAGAAGGAACTGGCCGAGCTGCGCAGGCTGCTCGATGAATACGAAAGGGGGACGCCGTGACGCTGGTCGTAATGTGGGTACAAACTCCGCTTGCGCAAGCTATCGGCTGGACGCTTTTTCACTCCCTGTGGGAAGGCGCGCTGGTAGCGCTGGTTGTGGCGGTGGCGTTCCGCGCGATCTGTTCTTCCCGCGCCCGGTACGCCGCGGCCTGTCTGGCGATGCTCGTGATGCTGGCGGGCTTCGGCTTCACTTTCGCCCGCCTGATGCCGCGGCAGCGAAGCCACGTCGTTACCATCGCGAGAGCCGTTTCGCTCCCGGCTGGTCTTGAGGAATCGAAAATCCCGGTGCAGCACCGCGCGGCGGATTTCCTGCCGTGGCTTACCCCATTCTGGATGGCAGGAGTCGTGATCTTCCACCTGCGGAGTCTGGCAAGCTGGATGGCGGCGCGGCATCTGCGGCGGACGGGAGTGTGTTTGGCGCCCGATATCTGGCGGGAGCGGCTCGACCGGCTGGGCGCGCGGCTGCGGCTCTCGAGGCCGGTTACGCTGCTGGAATCCTGCCTGGCCGACGTGCCCGTGGTGATCGGCTATGTGCGTCCGGCGATTCTGATGCCGGTGGGCCTGTTCGCCGGTCTGCCCGCCGGGCAGATCGAATCCATCCTGCTGCACGAACTGGCCCACATCCGCCGCTACGATTATCTGGTCAACCTGCTGCAAGCGTCCGTCGAGGGCTTCTTGTTCTACCACCCCGCGGTCTGGTGGATTTCCGGGTTGATCCGTGCCGAGCGCGAAAACTGTTGTGACGATCTGGTGGTGGCCACATGCGGCAATGCGCACGAATATGCTTCTGCGCTGGCCGCGTTGGAACAGAACCGCTGGTCCGCGCGCGAAGCCGCGCCGGCCGCTACAGGAGGAAATCTCATGCAACGAATTCGCCGTCTGCTGGATCGGCCGGAAGCGCCGCGTGCCGCTTTGACCCCCGTCTTCTCTGCTGGAATCCTGGTGATTACCGCCGCCGTAGTCCTGACGGCTTGGCAGCAGCAGCCCCCAGCGCCACCGCCGCCGGCTACTCCGTATACCAAGTGGCTCACCGAGGACGTTGCCTACATCATCAACGACCAGGAACGCGCTGCCTTCAAGCGCCTCCCCACCGATGAAGAACGCGAGCATTTCATCGAACAGTTCTGGCTGCGCCGCGACCCGACTCCGGATACCGTCAGAAACGAGTTCAAAGAGGAACATTACCGGCGCATTGCGTATGCCAACCAGCATTACGCGGACGCCCATATTGCCGGTTGGAAGACCGATCGCGGCCGCATCTATATCACCTACGGACCGCCCGATGAGATCGAATCTCGCCCTTCCGGCGGCGCCGTCGCCCTCCCATCCGAGCAATGGCGCTACCGCTTCATCGAAGGCATCGGCACCAACGTCATCATTGAGTTCGTGGACACGGCCAAGACGGGCGAGTACCACATGACGCGCGACCCGTCCAAGAGACCTACGCGGTGAACTTCTCCGTGAATTAGCTGGGGTGCCGTCCGCAACCATTGCGCGATAATCGGGTTGTACAACCTGAAATGCGTGCACTGTGCCTGGTGATATCGGCGTTGTCCCTGGGTTGGGCTGCCTCCGCGCCGTCGAATTTCCCGATGGGTGGCCACACCAACTACGGTGACTGGTCCGGCACGGTTCAGGTTTCGCCGGCGGCCTGGAAGCCCGGTGACACGGTTACTGTGGATGCGACGTTGAAGGTCGCCGATCGGCATCTGCAGAACCTGTCCGCCGCCGGCATCAAACCGGACAGCTTCATTTTGCTGGTGACGGCGGAACGGACGTTCGATGCCGCGGGCCACCTGCACCTGCCCAACGACCAGTACATGTCGACGCTCATCACGCCCACCGGACTGCCCATCGAAGGGGGGGCACAAGGGGCGGTGACCACCCGGTTCGGAGGGCCTTGGCGAACACCGCTCGACCAGTTCGTGAAGGCGCCGATAGCCGCCGAGGGGTTGATGCCGGGCGACAAGCGGGTGCTCTTGCACGCTTCCGGACAACTGCCGGCCGATCTGCCGCCGGGCATCTACCGCCTGCGGCTGGACGTGGGGGTGGCCCGGAGCGGCAGCAACTACACCCTCAACGGCGATAGCTTTGCGTCCCAGCCGTCCTTCCGCGGCATCGAGCCGCAATCGTTCGTCTATTCGCCCCCGATTCCCGCCGACGGCGCGACGCTGAAGGGCGACCCGGTGGGCGGCAGTTCCATCCAGCCCCGCATCCCGTGGGTGCTGCTCAACAATTACAACTCCAATGGTTACCACGGGGTGGTGGCCGACGAAGACCAGCCATACTTCGCCATTTCGCCGCGTAACCTCATACACGACGACGTCATTCTGCCGCGCTTCGACGCCACCAACAAGGCGATCGCGTACTCCCTGGAGCCGACTTTCTTCGCGGATACCAACGACGCCTGCTGGAATATCCCGTGGGACTACGCTTCGGGGGAGATGTCGGTAGAGGTAACGGGCCCCGACGGCGCCACGGTGAGCCTGGGCAAGTTGCCATTTGTCCGGCAGTCGGGCAACGGGCCGACCACCGCGAGAGCGGCGGTCACCGCCTGGAAGCCGCCGGCCTACGGCCCATACACGGTGAAGGAGACCGGCTGGATCGAGGACGCCTGGGGAAACAAGTACCAGGGCGGCGGAACCTACCACTTCTGGATCGCCAACCGGATGACGCTGGCGACTGCCACGTTTCAGGGGATGCCCTATCCCATCGGCTCGGTATACGGGCGCGACATCGCTTTCGCGCCCGCGGTTCCGGCCTTTGTGACGGTGACCGCCACGCTGTATCCGAATTCGGATCCCTCCAAGGCCCAGACCGCGACCTGGAGCGGCACGGCGAATGCCGGCGGCGTCTTCGGCGCCTTGCAGGGCGCCAAGAGCATGACGCTCTCCGCGCCGGGCGAGTACTCCGCGCATATCATCGCCACCTATACCGACCCGGGCGGCAATATGTGGGTGTCCACCATGCGCCATGCGGGCGTGGTCTACGATCCCAACGGGCCGATCGTGGCGCGAGGGAAGAAGTTGCTGGTCGGCGGCCAGTATGTGGAACGCGGGAACACTTTCGACGAAGGCTATATCAACCCCGCTACCGACGCCGAGCACTTGATTCACCTCAATTTTCCCTACAATCCGGGCGATGTGCTGCTGATCTCGAGCGACGGGCAGGGCGCCGATAAGATTATCCCAACGCTGACCTACGAGCCGGTAAGCAACCCGCAGCGCAACGATGCCCAGTTGAATGGGATCGGCATCACCAACGTCCAATTGAAGACCTCCAACGGCTACTCGCCGCACATGTTCCCGGAGTACATTACCGATTGGGAATATTACTACGGAGCCGCGGCGCGGCCTGGATTCGTCTCGCGCTTTGTGGTTGGGGAAACCGCCATCCGGGGGCCGTACTGGTCCGTGAGCCCGAACTCATTCGGCGGGCAGATCAACGCCTCGAGCAACGGCGATATGCCGGGCGACATCTACCGGCTGATCGGCGGAGTGGTGCTGCGGCAGGCAGGCGCGGCGCCGGCCTACGCCGGCTACATCGCCAGCGCTTTCCTGCTGCCCAGAGGCACCAACGACAATCGCGTGATCGCGCCGGGGTCGGAGGAGTTGACCGCGTCCACGGGACAGAAGGGGCGGGTCTTCCTGGTGGGCCCGCGCCCGGGCATGACTTACCCGGTGGGCACCACTTTCGGGGCGGCGTTACAGATCGATCCGATTGTGCCGGTGAACATCACTTTCAAGATGTTTTACCCGGACGGGCGGACGGGCCAGACCAGCGGCGTTTCGGATGCATTCGGTTCGTTCTCGGGCGCGGTCAAGTTCCCGCTGGACGTGCCCGGGATCTACCAATACACCATTGACGCCAACTGGAACGGCCACCCTGCGTTCATGCCGGGGCTGCCGCCCACCGGCGGCGAAATCTACGTGCTCGAGGCCCAGCCTCCGGCCAACGCCACGGGGATTCAAATCACGACGGCGGACGGGACGACGTTCGACCCGGTGGCGGGAATTCACATCATCGGCCGGAGCACCGCCGACAAGGTGCACTACACGGTGGTGATGCCGGGCGCGGTGCTCGATCAGGGCGAGCTGCCGGTGAACAATGGGCAGTTCGACTACTATCTCAACCCGGCCGATCTGCACAGCCGCGCCCAGACCTACGACATCGCCAACCGGACCACCGGCAAGCCGGAGCTCGGCGACGTGGTCCAACTCAGCCTGTTCTCCCAGGAGAAGACTGCGGATGGGCAGGTTTACCACTCGTTCGCGCGCGTGATTGTGCGGGGGAACCAGGTGCGNNATGAGCTGTTCGGGCCGCGGCGGGCATCCGGGCACGAACACGTCGATGGGGATCACCTGGTTCACCGGAACCAGCGCGTAGTTGTTGAACACCCCCGTGGAGGTGGCGCACGCGCCCATGGAGATGGCCCACTTGGGTTCCGGCATCTGCTGGTAGAGGTGGCGGATGACAGGCGCCATTTTTTGGGAGACTCGTCCGGCGATGATCATGAGGTCCGATTGGCGCGGCGATCCGCGGAAGACCTCGGCGCCGAAGCGCGCGATATCGAACCGCGAAGCGGACATGGACATCATTTCGATGGCGCAACAGGCCAGCCCGAAGGTCATGGGCCAGATGGAGTTCTTGCGCGCCCAGTTGACCGCGCGGTCGAGGTTAGTCAGCACGATGCCTTCGGAAAGGGCGGCGGCGGCATTGGCGACCGAGTAATCGTCAATCCGCGCAAACAAGGCCGCCGGACCGCTGGCGAGGGGCTTCTCCATGCGTCTATTTTCGCATGGAAGTGGGGCATGCTTTTAGCTTGCCCTTTCCGTGCCGTATGATGGAAGACTCAGTCTTTGGCCTGGGCCGCATGCTTCTGCTGGAACTAGTCCTGACATTCGGGCTTCTCGCGGTCTGCTCATTCATGCCGGGCTTCTTCTTCGTGCGGCGCTTTCGATGGACTCCGCTGGAGAAACTCTGCGGCTCCATCGGGCTGTCGCTGGTCATACTCTTCCTGGCGTCCTGGCTGGTCTACCTGTCTACCAGCGGGAATGAGAGTGAGCGCGTTCCGTTTTTGTGCGTCTCCACGGTTTGCCTGGTTCTGGGAATTGCCGCCAGGCGGGACATCGCGCGGCTGTTCCACGCCCGCCGCGTGCGCCAGGCCGTAGCCGCATATGGGTTCCTGTTGCTTTGGACGTTACTGATTCTGGGCATGATCCGCAGCTATTCCGGCGGCATGTGGTTCGGCGACTGGCTCGAACATTTCCAACGGTCCCTGTTTTTTCTGCGTCATTTTCCGTTGCACACGGTCATTTTCGGCGACTATCCGCTGCCGGCCAGGCCGCCGATGATGAACGTGCTGGGGTCCTTCTTCATGGCTCAAAGCGAGGACCGCTTCGAAGTTTTTCAACTGATCTTCACGTTTTTGAACCTCCTGGTCTTTGTGCCGTGCTGCCTGATCATGCCGGCACTCGCCGGAGCGCGCAGACAGCGCATTTTGCCGCTGCTGTGCCTCTTCGCGTTGAATCCCGTAGTAATCGAGAACGCGACCTATTCGTGGACCAAGATGTTCTCCGCTTTCTATGTGGTTCTGGCAATTTGCCTGTACCTGGCGGGCTGGAGAAAGCGAGACCAAGGGCGGATGACCGCGGCTTTCCTGGCGTTGTCGGCTGGGACCCTGGTGCATTATTCGGCGGCGCCATACCTGCTGCTATTGGGCGGCCACTATCTGTTCTTCGTGTTTCCGCGGCGTGAGCGAAGGTGGCGGGAGACGATCTCCATCGCTGCGCTCTCTACCTTGCTGCTGCTGGTCTGGTTAGGGTGGTCCATCAAGACCTACGGAATGCATGCGACCGTGGCATCCAACACCGCCGTCACCTTGAGCCGGCAATATCAGGGCAACACCGCCGGAAAAGTGGCCGCTAACCTTTTCGATTCTCTGGTGCCCGCCCTATTCCGGGACCCCTCGGCCGTCGAGCGATTCGACCAGCCGAACACCGCCGGCGCCATTCGCGACAATGCGTTCGCCTTTTACCAACCCAACCTGATCTTCGGTATGGGCCTTGCGGGCGGTCCGCTGGTTATCTTTCTTCTCTATTCCGCCTGGGAGCGCCGCAAAGGGTGCAAGGCGGAAGGGAGGTTTTGGCTGGCGTTCGTCCCGTGTTGCGTATTCGCAGGCATTCTGGTGGTGGGAGAACGCGATTCCCTGGGGGCCGCACACCTCACTTTGCTTTCCCTGGAAGTGATGGGGCTGGCGCTCGCGGCCGGGACTCTGCCGGTGCGGCGGGCGCTGGCCGTGGCGCTGATAGCCGGTTCGATCGCCGACTTCTCCCTGGGCATTCTCTTGCAGGCACGGGTTGAGAATCTGGAAAACACGCCCGGCGAGATGGTTTTCTCGGGCTTGACCGTTGCCGATGGCAGGTACAGCGTAGGCGAGGAGCCGGGACCTCATTCGCTTTCAGCATCGGCCTGGCGAAACTGGTATCGCAAACATCAATACGAACTCTCGAAGCTCTGGATGGCGGAACTGGCTCCCCACGCAGACAGTGAGGTTGGGGCGCGCCAGCTTGCCGCAGTCCTGAAATCGCAGATCGAGGAGGACCGGACCGCCTGGTATGGATGGTATTCGCGCCACGGCGGATCGGTGGAGTTTCTGGGGGATCATGTGGCGCAATCGTCCATGGTTTCCCATGCGGGACTTCTCCTGTTGCTGGGGCTCTTTGCGGGATTGATCCAGAAGCTGTGGCACTGCTCAGCGGCGCCAAGGAAACCGCTCGCTGTGGCTCGCGCACGCAAGGGGTAGCCTCCTGTAGAATCAAAGTTACCCTTCTTTTTCATGCCCGAGACATTCGAGCAGCTTCTCGATCGCGCCGCTGCGGCATTCGGAATCGATCCCGGTTTTTGGGACATCTGGGGCCATTACCACACCACCACCACGGAGGCCAAGCAGGCCATTCTGCGCGGTCTCGGATTTGCCGCGGACAATCGGGAAGAACTCGAGCGTTCGCTCGCGGCGCTCACGCGCCGGGAATGGGAGAGGCTGCTGCCGCCGGCGGTGGTCGCCCGAGAATCGGCTGAGACGGATCTGGTTCTCAATGTGCCGGCGGAATCGCTGGGACTCCGCGCCCGGATTGCGATCCGTCGCGAGGACGGTTCTACCGCCGAGTTCGAGCGGAACCTCTGGGAACTCCCGCAAACGGCCCACATCGAAATGGATGGCCGCACCTGGGTGCGGAAACAGGCGCGCCTGCCCATCAGCCTGCCGCTGGGCTATCACGACATAACCGTGAAGCTGGGCGCAACCAGCGCGGCGACGCGCTACATCGTGACGCCGGACAGGGCGTGGACGGCCCCCCACCTGGGCCGCGGCGGCCGGGCGGCGGGAGTGGCCGTGAGCCTCTACGGAGTGCGTTCGGCCCGTAATTGGGGATGCGGCGATTTTGGCGACCTGCTCCAGGTGGTGGACTGGGCCGCGGAAGATCTCGGCGCCAGCTTCGTGGCCCTCAACCCGCTGCACGCCATACACAATCGGCGCCCCTTCAATACCAGCCCCTATCTTCCGAATTCGAGTTTCTACCAGAACTTTCTATACCTCGATATCGAAAGCATGGAGGACTACCCGCGCAACCGCCGGGCGCTCGGATTGCGCCAGTCTCCGGAGGTCTCCGCCGAGATCGAAGCGCTGCGCGGCACGCCGTTCGTGGAGTACGAGCGGGTCAGCGCGCTGAAGCTGCGGTTCCTGAAGCTGCTGTTCGCCGGGTTCCTGAGAGAGTGGCGGCAAGGCTCGGCGCGCGCGCGGGAGTTCCAGGCGTTTCTGGAACGCGAAGGCGATCTGCTGGAGCGATTCGCCACCTATTGCGCGCTCGACGAGCACTTGCACCAGCGCGATCCGGAGGTGTGGCTCTGGACCGAATGGCCCGGCCCGTATCAAGACCCCTCGTCGGAAGAAACGCGCGCATTCCGCAAGAAACACTGGCGGCGCGTGATGTTTTACCAGTACCTCCAGTGGCAAATCGACATCCAACTGCGCCGCGCACAGCAGAGGACGCGCGCCCGCCATCTGTCCATCGGCCTGTATCACGACCTGGCGCTGGCCACCGACCGCTTCGGCTCCGACCTGTGGGCGTACCGCGCCTTCTACGTGCCGGGCTGCCGCGTGGGATCGCCGCCCGACGATTTCTCTCCGAATGGCCAGGACTGGGCGTTTCCGCCGCCCAACGCGGACCGGCACCGCGAAGACGGATACCGGCTGTTTGCCGAATCCATCCGCAAGAACTGCCGCCATGGCGGCGCGCTGCGCATCGACCACGTCATGCGGCTCTTCCGGCTGTACTGGATTCCCGACGGGTTCGACGCCTCCCACGGAGCATACGTTCGGCAACTCTCCGAGGATTTCGTACGCATCCTCGCGCTCGAGAGCGTCCGCAACCAGGTGGTGGTGGTGGGAGAAGACCTGGGGACAGTGGAGCCAGCCGTGCGCGACGCGTTGGCGAGCTTCGGCATCCTCAGTTACCGCCTGTTCTACTTCGAGAAGAACGAGCGCGGCGAGTTTCGCCGGTACGAAGAATACCCGCGCCAGGCGCTGGTCTCCTCAACCACCCACGACCTTGCGACGCTGGCCGGCTTTTGGGTGGGCGCCGACATCGAGGCCCGCCGCCGCGCCGGCATGATTGACGAACGGGGCTATCGGTCGCAAATCGAGAGCCGCGCGCGCGACAAGCAGAAGATGCTGGATGTGCTGTCTCTAACGGGATTGTTGCCGCCCGGGCCGCAACGCTTCGCCGCCGATTACCCCGAGCTGAGTGGAGAGCTGCACAATGCCATCGTCGGATTCCTGGCGCTCACGCCGTCGCAGCTTCTGGCCATCAACCAGGAAGACCTCACCAAGGAACTGGAGCAGCAGAACCTGCCCGGCACCACATGGCAGTATCCCAATTGGGGAAGGAAGATGCGGCTGAGCGTGGAGCAGTTACGATCGGACCCCCAGGCCCGCGGCTTCACGGCCATGTTCGCCAACTGGATCGTCAAGTCGGGCCGACGCAATCAGCCCGCTCCGTAGGGGCCGGGCATGCCCGGCCCTATCGGAGTCTGCAATTCGCGCATGATTTGACGTTTGCGCGATAATCGAAGCATGATGTCCGTTCACCCGCGCATCACGATCGAGTCTGGCAAGCGCGACGGCAAACCCTGCATTCGCGGAATGCGGATTACGGTGAATGACGTTCTCGGCTGGTTGGCCCATGGCATGACAGAAGAAGAGATTCTGGAGGAACACCCAGGCCTGGAGAAAGAAGACTTTGCAGCCGTGTATGCTTTCGCATCCGAAGTGGCGGATACAGCCTACGGCGGTCGTTGACCAGTGCGCGTCCTCCTGGATCAGAACCTCTCGCCGAAGCTGATTCGAATGCTTGCCGACATTCTTCCGGGTGTGGAGAGCGTTTACGATCACGACCTAACCGGCTCATCCGATCGGTTCATTTTCGAGTGGGCTCGGCGATCGGAATTTTCCGCACTGGTCAGCACGGATCGGGACTTCGTTCGCCTGGCCGAGCGTTTCGGGCCTCCTCCCAAGGTCATTCGGATCGAGCGATGCGATTTTCCATCCCGGACAATTGAACTCCTTCTTCGGCGCGAGGCGGTTCGAATCTACTCTTTCCTGGAATCGGATCGAGCAGTGTTGCTGCTGAGCTTATAAGGAGGCCCACGGCGGTTCAACGGTCGATCCCAACGCCGGCACGCTGAGCCACATCCGTCTCGGCAGACTGGTGATGGTCAGATAGCGCCGGAGCGCTCCTGACTGCCGCGGCCGGGAAACTCACAAGGATATCCGGGCAGTGAAGTGGCCGGACAAGGGGACAAACCAGCCAAGTGGCGTGGCCCCGCCAGTCTCCGGTAAGCCGGTTCTTCTGCCCCGATGGTGCTTTTCAAACCCCAAGCGAACAGCTAAGCTCAAATTGGAACGTGCGGATACTTGGCATTCTCGCCTGCGTCCTTGCTGCGACGCCTTCGCTGCCGACGCACGCCACCCCGGCGGAGCAAGGCGAAAAGGTGCGTCCTGCAAGAGTTTCAAGTCGTTCGCAAGTCTTCAACCTGGCGTTCTGCGAAAACAAAGCCCTTTCAGTGGAGTTGCCAACCCGGTATGAAGTGGTGCGTTGGCCGCGCCGTGATTTCGACCTGTTCTCAATAACTGAGGCTGGACAGTCAGGATCGAGTGCAGAGCTAGTCGTCTACATCGGCCACGCTCCAAACGAAAAGCACCCCGAGGGTGCGATTCGCGCTGAGGGCCGTGTCGCAGGTCAACGCGTCGAATGGTATTCATGGTCGGAGCCTGTTAGGGACAAGACTGTCTGCCTTGCGGAGGCATTGGTTGACCTTTTTCCGGTCGCGGTGAAGCACCCCGTACTCACCCTTGGAAAGCCCCCGGCCCCACCTCCTGCGCCCCCGCCACCACCGCCATTCATTTGTGAGGAAGGAATCTCCGTTCACCTGCTAGCACGAGGACCCAGCCGAGAGGCAGTGACAGGTGCAGTTGCGCTTGCCGCCTCGATCAAGAAACAGTAGCCTGCCGCTATCTGGTCTTGAAGTCCCGATCCAAGAGCCTGTGCTCCGATCAGAGGGCTCTAAGAAAACGCTTGTCGAGAGGGTTGCGCCCCCCGTCCAGTCATCTCCGCACTTCCCTGGGATCGTCCATGCGCGGCCCCGGCGCGCCGCTCTGCGATTCATGGGCGGTGGCGGGGTCGAAAATGCGCTTGTCCACGGGCAGGGCTTTGTAGCGCGCCGGGTCCGCGTGGGATGCGAAACAGTCGCTCAGGTCGGTCGCGGTTTGATCGAAGAGATTCAGCGGCGGCACCCCGAGCAGCCGGAAGATGGTCTTGAGCAGGCCGGGGAAGCTGGTGTTGGTGTGCGAGACGTAATTCTTCTTGAACCACGGACCGGCGCAGAGCAGCACCGTGCGGTGCGCGTCAATGTGATCCACGCCGCCTTGCGCATCGTCTTCCGTCACGAAGACCGCCATCTGCTTCCACCACTTTGTGCCCGAGAGGTATTCCAGAATGCGGCCCAGGGCCAGATCGTTGTCCACCACGAACGATTCCTTGTAAGGATAGCCGTCCTCGGGACGCGCTTTAGCCATGTGGTCGTTGGGCAGATGGATGAACAGGAATTGCGGCAAATCCGAGCCTGTGTCGACGTACTTCTCCGCGATCTCATGGATGAACTGCGAGGCGCGGTATTGGTCCGGGATGTTCATATTGAAGCCCGGATACTGGCGCGAGGTGTTGCGGTAGAGGGGCTCCGGCATGGGCACATTGGTGAGAAAACGGGCGCCGGTGGGTTCCAGATCGCCGCCTTCGTCGACTCCGGCCAGCTCGAATCCTTCGCCAAAGTTATAAAAGGACACGCCAT
>PLMF01000197.1 GCA_003142355.1 Bryobacterales bacterium | reverse complement strand
GGGGACCTTCGGCCTTCCGTCCGGGAAACGGTCGTAGGGGTTCTTGGCCGTATATTTGATCAACTGTTCGCGGGTCATGGTGACCTGCGCACATTACGGAAATTGCATGAAAACGATTCAGCCATGGAAGGGCGTAAGATGTTCTGGNNCGGGCTCAATGCCAAAGTGAACAACCGCAAGACTTTTCGGACGCTACGGGGTCAACGGCCCTTCACTACGGCCATCCGCTGAGCGACGTATTCCTCCAGGCCGGAGGACGCCTGGGAGAACATCTCCGCGGTGGCGACCGTGGCCGGGTGTGCATTGAACTGGTCGGTTTCCATTCCGTTCGGATCCGAGGACTGGATGCAGTAGGGAATCTGGCTCATTTTGTGGAGGACCTCCGCCGGCATGTCGTCGGAGAGAACCTCCTCCTTGAACACCAGGTCGCCGCAACGGTTAAACAACGGTTCGAGGACATAGGGCGGCATGGTGTACACGATGTCACCCGCAATCTTCTCCACGTCCCAGAAGTGCTGCGCGCCTCCGACCAGCGGGCCCTGCCGCATGGAACAGGCCAGCATCTTGCTCGGCAAACCGGCTTCCTTGAGGAGCCGAAAGGCCTTGCGAAAGACGTAAATGCTAAACCAGTGCTTGTCGGACCAGGAAAGGGCGATGCCGCGCCGCGCGGCCTGCTCGTCCAACGCCGGCATCTCGATCAATCGCCCGATCATATGGGTAATCACGGCCCGCCACCGGCTCATGTCGACCCCATTCTTTTCCGCAATCTTCACGCCGGCGGCCGCGGCATTCGCCACAGCCCAAATCTGCGGAAGCGTGAAGCAGGTCGTGACGTTGGTGGGGATACCAAGGGAAGTCACGGCCTTGACCACCTCCACGCCTTCGCCGCTGGCTGGCACCTTGACCATCACGTTGGGCGCAATCGCCCGGATTTCCTGGGCGTCTTTGATCATGCGCTCCGTCTCGGTGATCAGGCGCGGATCGAGTTGGCCGGAGATGTAGCCATAGCGTCCTCCGGACGCCTCCCAGATCGGCAGCATCATCTTGGCGCCACGGCGAATGACCTCTTTGTATGTCAGCCAGAAGTAATCGTGCCGGTCCAGGCCGGGATTGGACGCGATGAGATCGTCGATCCATTCATTCCAGAATTTCGGGTCGCTCTTTACGGCGGTCAAAGAAAGAGGCGGGTTCGTGGTGCAGCCCCGCACCAGGCTGCTGGCCGGATCGCCGATTACATAGATGCGGCTCAGTTGCTCTTCCAATTCAGCCCTGCGGGCCGCCGGAGCCTGATCCAACATCTTCTGGAGCCACGGTTTAAACACCAGCGGCGATGAGTCCCACCAGATCTCGAGATTGGGATGGACGCTGGTAAGCCGTTCCAGAACACTTTCGCGCATGAAGACTCCTCCGACTCTTTTAACTACCGATAGTACCACTCGAAGCTCCGCAATCTAAACACGGCGACATTACTGTTTGCGCCACAACCGCTCCCTGACGGTCGCGGCTCAGTATGAAGCCGATTCCGAGCCGCGACCGTCAGGGCGCTCTGTTTAGAAGACGCGATAGGGGATTACCGCCGGCGCCAGCAGAAGGTTCATCAGCTCGTCATCCAGCTTGACCAGGGTCAGCGACGCGCCGGCCATCTCGAGCGAGGTGCAATACTCGCCCACATAGCTCCGGGCCACCTGAATGCCTTGCGCCGCCAACCGCTCGTGCGCGATTCCATAAAGCAGGTAGAGTTCGCTGATCGGCGTCCCACCCAGGCCGTTGATCATGAGGGCCACCCGGTCTCCCGAGCCGAACGGCAGATCCGGCGCCACCGCCTCCAGCAGCAGGGACACCACCTCGTTTGCCGTCCCCTGTTTAACGCGGCGGCGCCCGGGTTCGCCGTGGATTCCGATCCCTACCTCCATCTCGTCTTCGGCCATCTGAAACAGCGGCGAACCTTTGGCCGGCGGCGTACACGAGCTCAAGGCGATGCCCATGGTGCGGGTGACGCTATTGACCCGCTTGCCCAGCGCGACCAGCGCCTCCAGGTCCGCGCCACTCTCGGCGGCCGCGCCTACGGCCTTCATGACAAAAAAATTCCCGGCCACGCCGCGGCGGCCGACGGTGTAGTTCGAGTTCTTTACCGCCACGTCGTCGTCGATGACGAGCGTCTCCACGCGAACGCCGTCGGCTTCGGCCATTTCGCGAGCCATCTCGAAGGCCAGCCGGTCGCCGGTATAGTTGTTGACCAGGTGGAGCACGCCTTTCTCCGATTTCAACAATTTGGTGGTCTCGTAGACGTAGTCCACCGGAGGCGCCGAGAAAACATCGCCGGGACAGGCGGCGTCCAGCATGCCTTTGCCCACCAGCATGACGTGGGCCGGCTCNNTTCAGCATCTCGGGTACGAACTGCTTGGGGTCATTGACGAATTTTCTCATGAGGGTCCATTACTCCTTGGCTGAACAATACTCGCGCCAGGCGGCGCTTACGCGGCTCGCAATCACTCCGATCGCAACCGCACCCGGATCGGGAGAGCCGATGCTGCGCTCTCCCGTATAGGAAGCCCGGCCTCGTTTGGCAAGCATCCCGGAGGTCTCCGCTGCGGCACGCTCGGCCACCTGGGCGGCGTTAGCCAGGGCTTCGGCTCCGCCGGCCGCCAGGTCCGCTTCCAGGCGGTCGATGGCCGGAACCAGGGCGTCGAGCAGGGTCTTGTCGCCGAGGGAAGCGCCTCCTCGCGCCTGGATGCCCGCGACCGCGGCGCGCAGCATCGCCACCACGTCGGCCCCGGAAAGCGCGGTCTTGTCGCCGGCCGCGCTTCCCGCGCGCAGAAACGCCGTACCCCAGATAGGGCCGGATGTTCCACCCACGCGGCTGGCAATCACGAGGCCCACTTTCTTGAGAAAGGCCCCGGGGCTCGAACGGTCGAACCCGTCGAAATTTTCCAGGACCTTTTCGAAACCCCGCGCCAGGGAATAGCCGAAATCGCCGTCGCCAACCACGGAATCCAATTGGCAGAAGTAGGTCTCGTTGGCGACCGCGGTCTCCGCGATGGTCCGCACCACGAGTTCGACCGCGGGCAGGTCGCCCTTCACGTGAGCAGCCCCTCGTCGACGAGAACTTGGCGCATCTCTTCCACCTGCGCGGCCGTAAGCGGCAAAAGCGGCCGGCGGGGGATGCCGCCTTTGAATCCGCCCAGGTTCATGGCCGCCTTCACGCCCGAGGGGCCATAGGGTCCGGAGATGGTCTTGTTGATGCGGGTGACGCGCGCCTGGAGCGGAACGCCCTGCGCCTGATCGCGCGCCTGGCCATGGCGGAACAACTCCATGACGATGCTCGGGAACGAATTGGCCAGCGAGACCGTGCCGCCGACGGAGCCGTTCATCATGGCCGGAAACAGGAAGTTGGCCGAGCCGGCGAGCACGTGGAAGGAATCGCTCTCGAACTTCAGGAACTGCTCGATGCCGCTCGAGGCGCTGTCCTTCATGCCGGCGATTCCGGGGTGGCCGGCCAGCCGCCCGGCCAGCGCGGGAGATACGGTAACGCCGCAGAAGCCCGGGGCATTGTAAATGAGCAGGGGGATGGGCGAGGTGTCCGCCAAGGTGGAAAAGTAGCGGAACAGGACATCGTCGGTCATCTGCTTGCGGAAATAACCGGGCGAGAGGACCAGTCCGAAATCCGCCCCCAGGCCGGCAGCCTGCTGGAGAAACCGCTCGGTGTCGCGTTGGGCGTCGTAAGTGGCGGCGGCCATGACGACCTTCCCCGCGCCCTTGTGCCGCACGATGGTGGAAAGCACGCGGATCTTTTCCTCTTCCGTGAGGCTGCGGTTCTCCCCGTTGGATCCGAGGGCGAGATAACCGAGCACGCCGCTTTGCGCGTAGCGGCCGAGGTTGAATATGAGGGCGTCGTAGTCGACCGCCTCGTCATCGGCAAACGGCGTGGAGATGGGGACGAAGACGCCGGCCATCTTCCGCAGCAGTTCCCGGTTGTTCGTGGGAGACATCGCAAGCATGGAGGTTCACTCTCGATTCTATTGCGATTCCGAGGCTGGTGGGGACTTGCGAATTAGGCCTGCCTCGCCCCTACAATCTGTATATGGAACCACTTTCAGGTAAGATCGCCATCGTAACCGGAGGCACGCGAGGGATTGGGCGCGCCATCGCCGAGCGGCTTCTGCGCGAGGGAGCGTCGGTCGCCATCTGCGGGCGCAGTCAGGAATCACTGGAGCGGGCGGTCCGCGAGATGCAGCCGCTGGGGAAGGTCGCCGGGCATACCGCGGATGTCACTCAGGTGGAACAGGTCGGCGAGTTCTTCCGGGCCGTGGACCGGGAATTCGGCGGGCTCGACATTCTGGTCAACAATGCCGGGGAAGGGGTCTTCCGGAAGGTGGCCCAGATGACGCCGGAGGAGTGGCATCGGAATATCGACCTCAATCTGAACGGGCCGTTCTATTGTTCCAGGGAGGCGCTGGAACGCTTCGCGAAGCGCGGCGGCGGCTTCATCGTCAATATTTCCAGCCTCGCCGGGAAGAACGCGTTCAGCGGCGGCGCGGGCTACAACGCGTCGAAATTCGGACTCAACGGTTTCAGCGAAGCCATGATGTTGGACCACCGTTACGACAACGTTCGGGTCAGTTGCATCATGCCGGGAAGCGTGGATACGGAGTTCCAAGGCGACCCCGCCAAGCGCGGCGGCGACACAAGCTGGATGATCGCGCCGGAAGACGTGGCGGAGACGGTCGCCCTGGTGCTGGGCATGCCCGCGCGCACCATGGTCAGCAGGGTTGAGATGCGGCCCTCGCGGCCGAAGAGGTGAACAAGCGCGTCCCGATGAGTCGGGGGTGCCCTCTGGGCCCGGCAGACTGAGAGTCTGCGCCACAACGGCTCGTTTGGTACAATTCGGCTCTTGATGAAGATTCCGGTTGAAAAACAGGATTGGCGCCGGATGAGCGCCATGTTCCACACGATAGCGCCACGCTACGACTTCTTTACGCGCGTCTTCTCCTATGGGATGGACCGGCACTGGAAGAAGGTTTGCGTGGAGCGGGCGGTGCTGCCCGAAAACCCACTAGTGCTCGACCTGGCATCCGGCACGGGCGACTTTTCTCTTCTGGTCGCAGGGCGGTGCCCCGGCGCCCGGGCCCTGGCCGTCGACCTGACCGAGCGCATGCTGCAACTCGCCCGGGCGCGCGGCGTCGCTCGCGCGATCTGCGCCGACGCGGAATCGCTTCCCTTCCCCGACGGGTCTTTCGACGGCGTTTTTATCGGCTACGGGCTGCGTAATTTTCGAAACCTGCCGGCGGTGGTGCGAGAGATTGAGCGGGTCACCCGTCCCGGCGGGCTGCTGGTGAGCCTGGACTTTTTCCTGCCTGCGAACCGCTGGCTGCGGCGGCTGTATCTCGGCTGGCTCTACGTGCAGGGCGCCTTCTTTGGCCTGTTGCTGCACGGGCGGCCGCGGGTTTACACCTATATCCCCGATTCGCTCCGAACCTTCGTATCCATCGACGAGTTTTCATCTCTGCTGCGCCGCGCGGGATACCGTCCCCTGGAGACGCGCCGTTTCCTTCTGGGCGGAATCGGGTTGCATTGGGCGGCGAAGGAATCAGTATGAAAGAACGGCTGCGCACTTCCGATTACCGTTTCATCGCCGTCTGTCTGGTACTGTTCGCCGGGGCCGCCTGGTATTCGGCACACAATTTCTACCGGGCATTTCCGGAAGCCTCCATCGATTTCCGCGTGGGCCGCGACGACGCGCAGGTTCTGGCCGGGCGTTTTCTAGCCGGGCAGGGCTATCATGTCGCGGGCTACCGGCAGGCCTCGCGTTTCAGTTTCGACGACGAGGCCAAGACATTCCTGGAGCGCGAGGCCGGACTGGAGCAGGCCAACCGCATCATGGGCACGCGCGTCCGCCTGTGGCGCTGGGCCTACCGATGGTTCCGGCCGCAGCAGAAGGAGGAGTACGGGGTGGAGATCACTCCGGCCGGCGAACTGGCGGGCTTCCGGCACCAGATTCCCGAGGAAGCCGCGCGGCCCGCTGCCAGCGCCGAACAGGCGCGCGCCGTGGCCGAAGATTTCTTGCGGAGCCGCATGCATCGCGATCCGGCGTCGCTCGAATTCGTGGAGGAATCGGACCAGACGCGGCCGCATCGCGTGGATCGGGAGTTCACGTGGAAAGAGCACGACTTCAATCTGCGCGACGCCACCAACCGGATGGCGGTCACGGTTCTGGGCGATGAAGTGGGCGGTTATCGCGAGTATCTCAAAATTCCGGAACAGTGGACGCGCGATTACCAGCGCCTGCGCTCCAGGAACGACGTGGCGCAGATCGTCGATTCAGCGCTGCTGGTGGCGCTGATTCTGGGCCTGGTGGTGGTGATCGTGAAGCGGGTGCGCCGCCAGGACTTGCGGTGGCGACGCGCCATGGTGGTGGGGCTGGTGGGCATGGCGCTCTCGCTGTGCGCCAGCCTGAACCAGTTTCCAGTGAACGAATTCGGATATCCGACCACGGATTCCTACGGCAGCTTCCTGTCGCAACAATTGCTGCAAGCCCTGCTCTCCGCGTTGGGCGCGGGGGGCCTGTTGTTCCTGCTCATCGCGGGCGCCGAGACCCTCTACCGCGAAGCGCTTCCGAATCAGATTTCCTTGGGCAATCTTTTCCGCCCGCGCGGCCTGCGCACCAAGCGGTTCTTTCTAGGGGTGATTCTAGGCATCACATTGGCCGGTATTTTTATTGCCTATCAGACGGCGTTCTACATTGTGGCGTACCGCTTCGGCGCCTGGTCGCCGGCGGATGTTCCCTACGACAATCTGCTCAATACGCGCTTCCCGTGGCTGTTCGTGTTGTTCTTCGGATTCTTCCCCGCGGTTTCGGAGGAGTCTCTGTTTCGCATGTTCGCCATCCCGTTCCTGCACAAACTGGTGCGATACCTTCCGGTGGCAGTGGTGCTGGCGGCCTTTATCTGGGGCTTCGGTCACGCCGGATATCCGCAGCAACCGTTCTATATTCGCGGCGTGGAAGTGGGCATCGGCGGCGTGGCGCTGGGGCTGGTGATGCTGCGCTGGGGCATCCTGCCGACGCTGGTGTGGCACTACTCGTTGGATGCGGGTTACACCGCCCTGCTGCTGGTGCGCTCGCACAACCTCTATTTCCGGCTCTCCGGCGCGGCCAGCGCGGGGATTGTCGTGCTGCCGCTGCTGGTGGCGCTGGTGGCTTACTGGTGGCGCGGCGGATTCGAACCGGAGGGCGGGCTGCTCAACGCGGATGAAAGCGCCGCGGTGGAGGAACCGGCGGAAGCGGTGCCGGCGGGGTGCCCTCCGGGCCCTGCTGCCACCATGGCGTACCGGCCGCTCAGCAACCGGGTGCGCCTGGCGGCTGTCGCGATCTTCGCGGCCGGTCTGCTCAGCCTGCTGATTCCGGTGAGCCGTTTCGGCGAATCGCCGAAATACAAGATCCCGGCCGGGCAGGCGCGCGCGGGTGCGGACGCGTTCATCAAACAGCAGGGCCTGGACGCCGTCGGCTTTCGCCATTTGACCTACCCGGCCACGTACTGGACCGGCGACGACAGTCTGGCGGGCAAGTATTTTCTGGAGCGGCGGCCGGTGAGTTTCGTCTCCAGGCTTTTCGAGCGGTATCGGCCGGTGCAACACTGGATGACGCGTTATTTCAAATCGCTGGATCAGGAAGAGGTTAACGTATCGGTGCATCCGGAGACCGGCAAGGTGCTGGGATTCACCCACACCATTCCCGAAGACCGCCCCGGGGCGGACATTGCGGAGGATCGAGCGCGCCAGATCGCCCTCGCTTTTGCCGCGGCCGAGGGGTGGGACCTGGCCGCCATGGACTTGAAGGAGAGCTCATCGGAGAAGAAGAAGGCGCGGCGCGACTATACGCTCGAGTGGGAGGCGCGTGCAGGCGACCCTCGCAACCTGGACGAAGCGCACTACCGCGTGCACGTCGAAGTGGCCGGGGACCGCGTCTCTTCGCTGCGGTCGTACTGGAAAATCCCGGAAGCCTATGAGCGCAGCCGCGAGCGGCAGAACGCGCTCTCGATCGCGGTGCTGGCGCTGCGCATCGGGATGATTGCGGCGGGCATAGTTTACGCGCTGTGGCTGCTGATTCAAGCCACACGCAAGGGACTGGTGCGCTGGCGCGGAGCCATCCGGCTGGCCGTGCCCGCAACGCTGCTGTTCGCGCTGGCCTGGCTGCTCTCGTTCGAGCTCATGCTGAAAGACTATAACACCGCGATTCCACTCGAAACCTATCAGGCCGTCCTGTACATCACGTTGCTGATGAGCGTGATCTTCGTTTTCCTGATCCTGGGCGCGGCGGCGGCTTTGATCGCTTTGTTCTATCCGGAGAGCATGGGGGCCTTGCGCGCGGCGAATCGCGGGCTGCTGGGCCTGGATGCCGCAATGGCGCTGCTGGCGGCGGCTGGGTTCGCGATTCTCCTGAATCAACACGACGCCATGCTCATGGACCACCATCACGCGCAGGCGCTTTTCGCCATCGGCAGCCCGGACCTGATCGTCAGCCACGCGCCGGCCCTGGCGGCGGTGGCGGAGGCCGCGCGGTCGTTGCTCATGAACGCGGCCGCACTGGCATTGATCGCGATTATCATCAAGAAGCTGCCGCAGCGATGGATGCTGGCGCCGCTGGCGCTGGCGGCGCTGACGGTGAATCTCGCGGGAGGTATCCGCACGCCGGGCGAATTCGCGCTCCAGTATGCCATGGCCGCGATCTGGGCCGGGTGTGCCGTGCTGTTCTGCTTGTGTTTCGCGCGCAGGAACTACCTGGCCTATGCGCTGGTGCTGTGGGCCATGGCGCTGCGGCCGGCGATGATGGAGTTGTTCGGCAATGGGAACCCGGCGCTTGAGCGGCAGGCGTGGATAGTGGCCGCCGTGCTGGCCGTGAGCGTGGTCTGGGCCGTGGCGCCGGCGCTGCGGCGGAGGGCGAATACGTGACACCGGCCGATGCGCCGGGGGCCAGCGACCACCGGGCGGCGCTGCTGGCGGGCTACCTGGGGTGGACGCTGGACGCCTTCGATTTCTTCCTGGTGGTCTTCTGCCTCACCGCCATCGGGCGCGAGTTTCATAAGTCCGACGCCGCCATGGCCCTGACCATTACCGCCACGCTGGCTTTCCGTCCCGTGGGCGCCTTTCTCTTCGGCCTGCTGGCCGACCGCTACGGGCGCCGCTTGCCACTGGTGCTGGTCCTGATTTTTTTCTCGGTAATGGAAGTGCTCTCGGGCCTGGCGCCCAATTACACGGTGTTCCTGCTGCTCCGCGTGCTGTTCGGGATCGGCATGGGCGGCGAATGGGGCGTCGGCGCGTCGCTCGCCATGGAGAAGGTGCCGGCGCGGCTGCGCGGGTTGCTCTCGGGGTTCCTCCAGCAGGGCTATGCCATGGGTTACCTGCTGGCGGCTGTGTGCTATTTCTTCGTGTTCCCTCGCGTAGGCTGGAGGCCCCTGTTTTTCCTCGGCGGGTTGCCGGCGCTGCTGGCAATATTCGTGTTCACGCGCGTGAAAGAGTCGGAAGTGTGGAAGAAGGCCCGCCATGCAAGTTGGGGCCAGTTGGGCCGGGCGATTCTGGCGAACTGGAAGATGGGCCTCTACATGGCTCTGCTCATGGCCGCGATGAATCTCGCTTCGCACGGCACGCAGGACATGTACCCGACTTTTCTGGAACGCCAATGGGGATTTCATGTGGCCGGGCGCTCCGGCTTGACCGCGTTCTCCATGCTGGGAGCCATTGCCGGCGGGACGCTCTTCGGCTTCCTCTCGGACCGGATCGGGCGGCGCCGCTCGATGGTGATCGCGCTGCTGGGGGCGGTGCTGGTGATACCCATCTGGGCCTTCTCGCCGTCGGTGACACTCTTGGTCGTCGGGGCGTTCGTGATGCAGTTCATGGTTCAGGGCGCCTGGGGCGTGGTGCCGGCGCACCTTTCCGAATTGTCACCGGATTCGGTGCGGGGATTTTTACCGGGCTTCGGTTATCAGTGCGGCGTGCTGCTCGCCAGCTCGGTGGGTTACATCGAGGCGGTATTCGCCCGCCGCACCAGCTACGCGGTGGCCATGGCAGTGACGGCCGCCACGGTGTTCCTGATGGCGGCGGTTGCCACGGCGCTGGGGCCGGAGCGGCGCGCGGCGAAGTTTGGCTAGTATGGAAGAGATTCGCGCGGCGATAGCGGCATTTCTCAAGAACGCGAAACAGCCGGCTCTGCTGGAACCGGGCGAGGAACTTCTTCCACTGACCGAAGATAACTTCGCGCTCGATCTCCGCGGCGGGCGTCTCACGTTGCAGGCCTGGGACCGCACGCGCAACCTGACGCGGCGCGTCACCGCCATCCAGAAGGCGACCAGCGCGCGGTTGGAGATCACCGTGCAGCGATTCGCCCACCGCGAGGGCCAGCTCTTCCTGCTCGACCTCGCCCGGCGCGCCGGAGCCGACCTGGGCCGGCGCAGCGCCCGCCTGGTATTCCGCGAGCGCTTCCGCCTCTTTCTGCGCCGCCAGTTCCCGGAGTGGAACTTGGCGGAGTTGAGCGCCGAGGCGAACCTGGAATTCAGCCTCTCCCCGGCCTTTCCGCGCGCCTTTCTGCGCCACGGGCAGCACGGCTGGGCGGCCATTGCCTCGCCGCCCGAAGGCGACGCGGCGGCGGTTCTTTCGTTCGGCCTGATCTGGCTCACGTACCTGCGCGGGCGCGAACGGCGGGTGGCGGTGGAGGGCCTGGCCATCTACGTTCCGGCGGGACGCGAGCGCGCCGCGGCCCTGCGCCTGCTGTGCCTCGACCCCGCGGCCGCGCGCTTCGAGCTGTTCACTTATTCCGAGCAGGACTTCGTGGTGCGCATCGACCCGCGCGACCATGGCAATCTGGATACACGCCTCGAACCTTGCCGCCGCCCCGCGCCCAACCTGCTGGAAACGTGGCAGCGCATCACTTCGCTCCCCGGCGTGGAGCGCGTGGTCAAACACGATGGGCGCGTGAGCCTGCGCGTTCGCGGCATCGAGTTCGCGAAACTCTCCGGCGGCGAGCTGCTCTTCGGCCTGGGCGAACAGCGCCCGGCGCGCGAGCATCACGCCGCCGAAATCGAGCGCCTGGTGGAGGAACTCGACCGCGCCCGCTCGCCCGACGCCGAAGACCGCGGAAACCCGCTTTACCGGCAATCGCCCGAAGCGTGGCTGGAATCCCAAGCGCGCGCGCAGATCGAGACGCTGGACGCCTCGCTCCTGTGCGACCCCATCTACGACCAGGTGCCGGCCTTCGCCGGGGGCAACCGAGGCATCCTGGACCTGCTGGCCGCCGACCGCGCGGGCCGCCTCACCGTGGTGGAACTGAAAGCATCCGCGGACCTGCACCTGCCACTACAGGCGCTTGACTACTGGATTCGCGTCAAATGGCACCTGGACCGCGGCGAATTCACCGCGCACGGCTACTTCCCCGGCCTGCTCTTGCGCCCCGAGCCGCCGCGCCTGCTGTTGGTCTCGCCGTCGCTGGAGTTTCATCCCAGCACGGAGACCCTCCTGAGTTACTTTTCCCCGGCGATCGAAGTGGAGCGGGTCGGGCTGGCGGCGGATTGGAGAAAGGGGTTAAAGGTGATGTTTAGGCTGCGGGGGGCGGAGAGACCGGAGTGAGGGGGCGCGGGGCGGTGCGATGGTGGGGGTTGGTTCCGGGCGGGGAGCGTGACGGCCACGTGGCGGGATTCTGGCGTGCCGGGGACTTAACCGGCCAATTTGTGCCCGATCCAATGCGGTGGCGCGTCGAGTCGCTCAAGACCACGCAGGACCATTCTGCACATTGATGCAATCCGCGGCAACACGCATCCCGTGTCGGCGCGGTCGGCATTCAACGGCTCCAATGGAGGCGGCTGGACGCTATAATCGCTGGTGGAAGGAAGGAGTTCGCATGAATCCTGAGTCGTCGCGCCGCAATTTTCTGGCTGCCGGGCTGGCTCTGCCGGCCGCCGGGTTGGCGAAGCCCACCGCCGCTCCGCAGCCTGCGCAAGCCGCTGCACAGGGAGCACCCCAGAAGGTGAAACTCACTTATCGGACGCTGGGGAAGACCGGTCTGAAGGTAACGTCGCTGTCTTTCGGGTGCATGACGGCGTCGGACCCATCCGTGATCGCGAGGGCGGCCGACATGGGCATCATCCACTTCGACACGGCGCGCGGCTACCAGTCGGGAAACAATGAGCGGATGTTGGGCGGGGCGTTGAAGGGCAAGCGACAGCAGGTGATCCTCTCTAGCAAGAGCGAGCGCAAGACCGGGAAAGAGGCTCTGGCCGACCTGGACACCAGCCTGAAAGAACTGGGTACCGACTACCTCGACATCTGGTATCTGCACAACAAAAGTGCGCCGGCCGAGGTGACCGACGATCTGCTCGAAGCCCAGCGCAGCGCCAGGAAGGCCGGGAAGATCCGGTTCGCCGGCGTCAGCACGCACTACAACATGGACCAGATGCTGGCGCACCTGGTGAAACTGGGGCAGACCGACGTGGTCCTGACCACCTACAACTTCTCCATGAAGAACGTGGCCATGGACAATCAGCCGGCGCGGGTGGCGGACATGACCGCGGCGATCCAGACGGCACGAAAGGCCGGCATGGGAATCGTGGCCATGAAGACTTTGGCGGGGGGGCTTAACCGGGTCACGCGGGGCGACAGGCTCTATGGGGCGGCGCAGGACGCGGTGAAGAAGACCTTCAGCCGGGAGGGCGCGCCACTGGCGGCCATCAAGTGGGCCCTCAAGAACCAGTCCCTGGATACGGCCATTGTCTGCATGACCGATCATGACCAGCTCGACGAGAACCTGCGTGCCATGGCCGAGCCGTACACGGACAAAGACGAGAAGCTCCTGAACCAGTTACTGGCCTACATCAGCCCGATGTACTGCCGCATGTGCGGGGCCTGCGGCGGCGTGTGCGACAAGGGGGTTCCGGTGCCGGACATGCTGCGCTTCCTGACCTACGTCGAGGGTTACGGGCAATTCGCCCTGGCTCGAGAGAAGTTTCTGGAGCTGCCGGAGCAGGTCCGCGGCATACAGTGCAGCGACTGCGGTTCCTGCTCGGTCGACTGTCCCAACGGCGTCGAAGTGCGCGACCGGATTTCCCGCACTCAGGAATTGTTGGCCTGAAAAGGACGCGTACGCGGTAGGAGGGGAGAACAGGCGGTAGAATGGCGTTATGTTGAAAGTCATTAAGCAGGCGCGCGCCGCCGTTGGAATGTTGAACCCCGATGAAGTCCGCCGCCGCGCGCGGCAGCCTGTCCGCATCGGGCTGGTGGCCTTCGACAGCTCCGGCTACGCCGCCATGGAAGATTTCCTGGCGCCGGCCGCCACACCGCGCGAAGCGAGGCTGAAGCTGCTCGGTCAGGTGTATCGCGCCGGCGACCCGGGGGCGCCTGGCAAGGTGGACCTGGTCTTGTACCAGCAGGGAATCCCCTGTCCGGAAGGCGCTTACCTCCTCAGATTCGACGACCCCGCGGCCACCATCGCGGAAATTTTGCACGACCACGGCGATCTGGAGCTGGCGCTGGCGCGCCATTTTGCGCCATTTCGGAAGCCGGTAGTGGAGCGCATCATCCAAGCCGTGTCGCGGGAGAACGCCGTGTTCGCGGTGGCCACGGCGCTGCCCAACCTGGTTCCGAGCCTGGGCGAGCTGCCCTGGGCGTTCGGCGAATTCGCCTCCGATACGGCATTTCTGACGGCCAACCAGGTGCGCATGGCGTTTCTGATTGCCGCGGCGTGCGGCAAGGAACTCGGGTATTCGCAGCGGGCCGCCGAGATCCTCTCCATCGTGGGCAGCGCGTTCGGGTGGCGCGCCCTGGCGCGCGAACTGGTGGGCAAGATTCCGTTTGGCGGAGGCATCATTCCCAAGGGCGCCATCGCCTACGCCGGGACCTTCGTGGTGGGCAAGGGACTGGAGCACTACCACCACGCCGGCGCGGCCTACACACGCGCGCAACGCGAGGAAGTGTACCAGGCGGCCTTGGAGCGCGGCAAGGCGATCGCGGAAACGGTACGGGGCAGGCTGTAAACATTCTTTCCCTGCGGCACGTCGTACAATATGGGTAGAAAAATCCAATAAGGGGAGAGTTATGCGCCTGATACATTTTGCGATTGCGTTGGCCCTTGCGACGGCCGGTTTTGCGGACACCGTGACGCTCAAGAGCGGCCGGGTGATTCATGGCACCTACCTGGGCGGTACGGCCCGGCAGTTGAGGGTGGACGTGGGCGACCGGGTCGAGAACCTGGACGTGGGGGATGTGGTCCGCATCGAGTTCGGCGACTTCGCGCCGGCACCCGCGCGCGATGAATCGTCCGGGGAGCGGCCACGGCTTCGGCGCGTGCAGCCCGATTCGCAGCCCACCATCATGCGGCCCGATAGCGAGCCTCCACCGGCGGCCGCGCAGCGCGAGTCGGTTGAGCTTCCGGCGGGCACCAACCTGGTAGTGCGGATGATCGACGGTGTGGATTCGGAAGTCAACCGCGTGGGACAGACCTTTGCCGCCAGCATGGACGAACCGGTGCTCCTGAATGGCGAGACCGTCATCCCGCGCGGCGCGGACGTGGTGGTCAAGCTGGTGGATGCCAAGGAATCCGGCAAGCTGGCCGGCCGCGCGGAGCTGACACTCGATTTGATGTCGGTGAAAGTGGACGGCCGGATGGTGGATATCAATACGCAGAGCGTTTCGCGGGAGAGCACTTCGCGCGGCCAGCGCACCGCCAAAATGGCCGGCGGGGGGGCGGTGTTGGGCGCGATCATCGGCGGCATCGCGGGCGGCGGCAAGGGCGCGGTGATCGGCGCGGGCGCCGGGGGCGCGGCCGGAGTGGGAGCGGAAGAAGTCACCAAGGGCCAGCGTGTGAAGGTTCCCTCCGAGACCCGCTTGACTTTCGTTTTGGATACTTCGATTCGCATATGACCAAACGTCTGGGGGCTGCTTTGTTGCTTTCCAGCATCGGACTCGCGGCGCAGGGCCTCGTCGAAGGCCGCGCCGGCAGCCCGGTGCGTGTGATTATCTATGAGGATCTGCAATGCCCGGACTGCGCCAACTTCCGGGTCATGATGGATCAGCAGATCCTTCCCAAATACGGCGACCGGGTGGAGTTCGTTCATCGCGATTTTCCGCTGGCCAAGCACGCGTGGGCGCGGCGCGCGGCCATCGCGGCGCGGTACTTCACCGAGAAGGACCCCAAACTTGGCCTGGAATACCGGCGCCATACCATGGCGACCCACGGCGAGACCACTGCGGATAACTTCAAGGACCGGGTAGCGGAATTCGCGCGCCAGCATGGCGTGAAGCCCGAGGAGGCGCTGGCGGCGCTGGACAATCCGCACTACGCCGAGTTGGTGGAGCGGGACTACCAGGAAGGCGTGGGTCGCGGGATCATCCACACGCCGACCGCGTTGGTGAACGGCACGCCATTCATCGAAGTCTTCACGTTCGAGGAAATCTCGAAGGGAATCGACGACGCCCTTGCCCAAGCCAAATAGCCTCGTGACCGGCGCCAGCCGCGGCATCGGCCGCGCCATCGCGATGGAGCTGGCCAGGACCCACAACGTGATTGGGACCTACCGCGGCCGCCGCGACGCCGCCGAATCGCTGCGCAATGAGACCGGGTGCGAAATCTTCCAGTGCGACCTGGCACGCCGCGAGGACCGCGAGGCTCTCATTCGCTTCGCGCGCGAGCGCTTCGCGAGCCTCGACCTGCTGGTGAACAACGCGGGGATGGGACCGCGCGAGCGCCGCGACATCCTGGAAGCCACCGAGGAGAGCTTCGACGAGCTGATGGCCGTCAACTTGAAGGGCCCGTACTTTCTGACGCAGCAGGCCGCGCGCTGGATGGCTGAGCGCGGCGAGGGACGCATCGTGTTCGTGACCTCGATCTCCGCCTACACGGCGTCGGTGAATCGCGGTGAATACTGCATTTCGAAAGCGGGCCTGAGCATGTCGGTGGCGCTCTACGCGCAGCGCTTGGCGGAACTCGGGGTGAAGGTTTTCGAGATCCGCCCCGGGATAATCCGCACCGACATGATCGCCACAGTGGAAAAGGCCTACGAGGAAAAGATTGCCGGAGGCCTGTTGCCGCAGGGCCGCATGGGCGAAGGCATCGACGTGGGCAAAGCCGTGAGGGCCATCGCCGACGGGCTGCTCGATTACTCGACGGGGCAGATTTTGAACGTGGACGGCGGGTTCAGTCTGAGGAGTCTGTAGGGGCGTGGGTTGTGGGGCGGATTGTCAATCCAATGCCTCATGCTTCGCGGGCTTCGTGGGGGATCACCAATAGATTCCGTTCAGGTCTCTTCCAAAAGTTCCTTCAGGCGTTTCTACCTCTATGTAGTACATCTGCTTGTTCACCACCTTAGACTTCAAGAAGGCCAGCGCTTGCTCCCGGTTGGGTGCCCTATAGATTTCGTAGGTGAACTGCCTGCGCTGCTCCGTTTTGGTGAACTGGACTGAAGTTGTATCAACCTGTTCGATCCGCTCTTCTATCACCACCTCTCGATTAGCAAAGTCCCTGATAGCGGCGCGTGCTGCTTCATCCGGCGCGGAATCAATCAGAAGGTCGAGTGCGCGTATTCCCTTGCGACGTCCCATGACTAAGCCGTCAGTCGTTCCCCTAGAGGTGGAGCCGCGAATCTCATCCCGGAGGGCTTTCACAGCGCTTGTGCAGTTGTCGTTTTTCTCCTGTTCCCAGACGGATACCGCCGCGGCCCTACTGACGGCGGGATCGGAGTCCCCGAGCAGGTTTGTCAACTCGTAGGAAACGCCGAGTGTTCCTATATCGCGCACGAGATTGATGGTGGCCAAGCGGACGGCCGCGTTCGGATGTTGAAGAAAGGCTATTGCAAGGTTGTTTCTCTTCGCCGCGACATCCAGACTCTCCCAATAACGGCGGTTTTGCTCGCCGTCCATTAGCAGCGATGCAGGGCTCGGATCAGAAAATATCCGGCTCACGTCCGGATTGGCACTCAACATCAGCGGTCTTCCGTCTCCCAGGCGGTCCTTGTTCGGCACCTGGACAGTTCTCGGTGAGGGAGGCAGGGGATTAGCCACTTGGGGTTGCGTCGGTTTCGCCAGTGCAACTGGGCGTTGCGCCGGTTTCGCCGCTGCGACTGGGAGTTTCGCCGTTTTTGTTGGTCTACCGCCGAAAAGATCTTTCCAAAAAGCCATAGCGAACCATCTCCTTGCCATCGGCGACATTGCCGATTTGGCCGCGCAACCTTGGCAGCATCCTAAGACCTGCCACATAGCGCTTGAACCGGGATTTCCATTTTTGGCTCCCGTCCGCCATCAATTGTACATCCAGCCGCCCGCTACCGGCATCCCGAGCGGCTCGGTAGCCGGGGCGGGGAATCGGCCGCGCCTTCGCGGCTTTCGGGAACCAGTGCCGCCAGCCGCGGCCGAACGCCAATTTGGGAAAAGGCACGCCAGCAGAACGCACCACATTCAGATTATAAAACTTCTGTATAATCGGAATGAGTGAGAAATGGCGCAAAAGCGATCGAATGGCTCGGAGACAGTCGTGACCGCCTGCGGCGGTTCCCCCAGGCAGCGCGTCGCGAAATCGGCTATCAGTTGAGCTTGATTCAGGCAGGATGCCCGGCCATCGATTGGAAGCCGATTCCACTCGTCGGCGCCGGAGTCATTGAGATTCGAGTCCATGCGGAGGGTGAATATCGCGTCTTCTACGTGGCCAAGTTCGAGGACGCCGTCTATGTGTTGCATGTCTTCGCCAAGAAGACTCGGAAGACATCCTCACTCGATGTCGAGCTGGCGAAGAAACGGTACCGTGAATTGTTGGAAAGGCGGGAGTGATGCGAGCGACTAAAGGCAGTGAGAATGTTTTCGTAGACTGCGGATTTCCGCCCGCCGAAGCGGAAAACCTCCGCATCCGCGCTAAGATGATGATGGCTCTGACTGGCTATATCCAGGAGAGAAAGATCACCCAATCTCGCGCGGCCAGAATCATGGGTGTATCGCAGCCGCGAATCTCGGGTCTGGTACGCGGCAAGATCGGGCTATTCACAATCGATACACTGGTCAACATGGTGACCGCCGCCGGTCTGAAAGTGGATGTCGACATCACGGCTGGCAGGCCGAGAGCGAAGAACAAGCAGGTTGCCTGAGTGGACGGCGGGTTCAGTCTGAGGAGTCTGTAGGGGCGGACGCCGCGAATCGAGTCAGCTTAGAGAACGTATCACGCAACCGCGGGTAGATTCCGCGGTAGATTCCCAGTAGCTCGGAGTAGCGTGCGACGTGTTCCGGGCAAGGCTCTGTTTCGCGGGTGATTGCTCCGCACATCGACTTGGCCGCCTCCGCCGCTCCCCCAAACCAGCCCGCGCCCACCGCGGCGCAAATCGCTGCGCCCAGGCTGGAGGCTTCGACCGTACTGGAGCGCCGGACGGTCTTCCCGGTGGCATCCGCGAAGATCCGGCACCACAGCTCGCTCGAAGCGCCGCCGCCGGTCAGGATGAACTCCTTGATCCGGATCCCGGCCTGCTCCTCGATCATTCCGGTGACCAGAGCCTGTTCCAGAGCGATGCCCTCGAGAAGCGATCGGTACATGTGTCCGAGCCGGTGGGAGCCTGTGAACCCCACAAAACAGCCGCGCGCTTGCGGGTCCCAATATGGTGTCATCACCGCGCCCCAGTAGGGCACTGCCAGCAGACCCTGACTGCCGATGGGAACCTGCGCGGCTTCGGCCTCCAGTCTGGCGTAGATTCCAGTGTCTCCCTCGGGCGCCTGGCAGACCTGGCGGGCAAACCAATCGAGCAGGAAAGCTCCCGCGCGCAGGCTCGTTTCGAGGTAATAACCCTCGCCCGAACAGCTCCCCATGGTGCGCCAGGCAGTGCCGGTGCGATACTCCGGAGAGTAAGTGCCCGAGACAACCGCGGTCCCCAGATTCAGATAGGCGCGCCAGGAAGAGAGTGCATTCACGCCCAAGCCCGCGGCCTGTCCGTCGCCGCCGCCCGCGACCACCAGGGTACCCGGCCTGAGTCCGGTGGCGGCGGCAGCAGACTCGCCGACGACGCCGAGAACACTTCCGGGCGCCGCCAGTTGCGGCAATTGCTCCGGACGCAACTCCACCGCTTCCAGCACCTCGGCGGACCAGACTTTTCTCCGCATGTCGAAAAGACCCAGCGGGTCTGCGCTGGCCCAGCTTGTCCGAAATGCGCCGGTCAGCCTCCAGACGAGGTAGCCATGCACGTCGGCGAACATCGCGGTGGCGCGGAACAGCGCTGGTTCGTGGCGCAACATCCAGGCAATCCGGTACGCCACGGGGGCCATGTCGGGCGGCTTGCCGGTGATCCGATGAATCTCCTCTTTGCCGACCCTGGCGGTGAGCCAGGCTACTTCCTCGCTACACCGCTGGTCGAGCCACACAATGGCAGGCCGCACCGCCTCGCCTTGCGGCCCCAGCGGCACAAACGTCTCCCGCTGGTTGGAGATTGCCAAAGCTGCGACACGCTCGGGCGCCACCTGCCGCGACAAATCCCGCAACGCTTTGCAGGCCGCCGACCACCAGTCCTCCGGGTTCTGCTCATAGCGGCCGTGGGCGGGACTGGCGAGCGGTATCGGGCTGCGCCCGACCCCGGCCAGTGTGCCGTCCTGTTTCCAGGCGATGGCCTTGGTCGCGGTGGTGCTGCTATCGATTCCGATGACAACGTCTTTGGCGGTTTCCAACACGTCCAATTCTGCAGTGGCTAATTGTCCGTTGGCATCTTTTCCACTTGGTCCACAACGATCATGAGGATCGGCGCTTTGCGCGGTTCGAGCTTCAGTCCCAGACTCTGTATGGCAGTGAAAATCGAGTTGCCCGGATCGGACGCGGCGTCGGCAGGTGTGGCTGAAGCGTCGGGCGCACTGGCTGGCACATTTGCACCGGCCGCCCGCGCGAGATTCAGCAACTCCTGCCTGGAAACTTCAAACGCCACGTCATAGTTGCCCTTCAGCTCCGTCATATCCACAATCGGCCGGTCCACCAAGGGCGATAGCCCCTCTGCCAACAGGGCCATGCTGGCCTTGGAGATTTCAAAACGGACGGACTTGCCGTCGGCTGAAGGGATCATCTTCTGCCGCAGACCCGCACCGTCGGACACCTCCGCCGCACCGCCTTTGGCTTGGTTGATGGTCACCGAACTGCTCCCGGTAATCGCGGGGTTGGGTGCGGCGCCGTCGCCGGCTGGCGACGGTCCCTGCGTCTCCTTGAACTTGGTACCACCCTTGGCGACCACCAGCGCATACACGTTGTGCTCCTTGGTGTCGCGATGGATGACGAGCTTGAACCGTTCCGCCAATAGCGCCTGCAGCATTTGCGGAACCTGCTCTTTGGTGGCGCCGGCCGGGAGGTTGGCGACGATATCGAACCTCTGCGCCATCGGAGTCATCCAACCGAGGCCTTGAACCTGATAGGTCTTTACGTCGTATGCCTTCGTAATCAGTTGCAACAGCGTGAAGTTTCCGATATCCACGCGAGCTCCGTCGATCTTCATTCCCGCGTGGATTCTTCCCGCCTGAACCATCGCAGGCGTGATCGGTTCGGACGGTTTTATCGACGCGACATCGAACGTTGGCGCGGCGGCGGTCGTTTGCCCCAGGAGCGAGGATGCCGCCAGTACCAGACCGGCACACACGGCCGGCAAGAGGAATCTGGGCATGTAAGTATTGTCCGACACGGCCGTGGCGCGCTGCAAATTGAGGGGCGTTGAGCGTCTACGGCTGGTGTCCTCAGGCCAGGCTATCGGCCAATGCAGCCTCGACGGGCACGCCGCCGTCGTGGCCGTTCGGACCACCCTCGGAAACTGGCTTGAGGAAGCGGGACAGGTTCTGCTGGGCCATCAACAGCAATTCGATGCCCTTGGCGGCGGACTGCCGGTCGCTTTGCAGTTCCGCGATCTGGCCGGCCAGTTGGCCGCTCCGTTCCAGTTCCGTGCCGAGTTGCGCCTTCAGTTCGGCGCATTCCGCGGTGAGGCGGGCAACTTCTCCGCCAACCTCCTGAATCTGCAGCTTGCCGGCATCGAGTTGCGCCTCGTATGAAGCAAGCTGCCGGCCCGCCTGCTCAGCCACACGGGTTCTCTCTTCCTCCAACTGGGCCTCCGACTCCGCGCGGCGCTCCGTCAGGGCGGCCAATTTCTGCTCGGCCGCCGCACGCTCGGCCGCCGCCTTCTCCGCTTCCGCGATCGCGAAGCCCAGTTGGCGCTGTTTCTCGTTCAGTTCCTGGCTGCTCTCTTGAATGCTCCGGTCCCGTTCCACGATTTGCCTTCGCAGATTGTCCAAATCCGTGGTTGCCGCGGCCAGTGAAGACTCGGCGGTTTCCAGGTTGCCACGCAACGCATCCAGCTCCGCTTGTGAGGGCGGCCGGAACCTGCGGGACATCAACAGAATGCCAACGGCGGTGCCGATCAGGGCGCCGCTCATCGCGCAAAGGATCGTGACAATAAACTCCAAAGGTCCCTCCCTTGGGCTCAGCAAGTCAATGGTACGAGGTTTCCTGGCGCGAGACCAATCCCAATCGGTTAACAGTAAAGTGATATCCCTGGTAAGTAGCGGGCCGCCGCTGGCAGCTAGGCCCGGAAGGAGCGCAGCGCCTCTTCGGTACCGCGTTCGTAGGCCTCCAACAGCTTGTCCCAGAGGGTGTTAGCCTGGTCATCGATTTGCCGGCGCGCCGGGTCGGCGTCGAACCAGGCGATGGTCCGGCGGATGCCCTGGGTGAAGGGTACGGTGGCGCAGTAGCCGGGGACGAAGCGCTTGATCTTGGTGTTATCGAAGACCACGCTGACGGCTTTGTCGCCCAGGAGGCTGCCGCGCGCCTCGGGGACACACGCCGCGATGAAATCGCTAGGTATATGCACCAGACGGGCCTCGACGCCGGACGCCTCGGCCGTCAAGCGATACCACTGGTCCCAGCACATCACCTCGTCGCTGGTGATGTGGAAGGCATGACCGATGGCCTGTTCGCGCGCCAGCAGCCCCACCAGTCCTTTGGCGAAATCGGTGTTGTGGGTGATGACCCAGAGGGACGAGCCATCGCCGGGGACAATCACTTTCTTTCCCTGGCGCATGCGGTCCACCACCGTGTAGGACCTGGTCCAACTGTTGATGGCGAGCGCGATCTGCGAATCGCCGTAGGTCAGGGAGGGACGCACGATGGTGATTGGGGAATTCTCCTCGCGGTACGCGCGCATGAGACGGTCTTCGCAGGCAATCTTCTGCCGCGCGTAGTCCCAGTATGGATTCGCGAGCGGTGTGGACTCGGTAATGAGATACTGCGTCGCGGGTTTCTGGTATGCGCTGGCGGAGCTGATAAAGATGTACTGGCGCGTCCGGCCGCGGAACAGCGCGATGTCGCGCTCTACGTGCGCGGGTTCGAAGGCGGTCCAATCCACTACGGCGTCGAAGGAGGCGCCGGCGAGTGCTTGGGATACGGCCACTGCGTCGTCGATATCCGCCGTCAGCGTCTTTGCGCCGGTTGGCAGGGGGATTGAGCGGCGGCCCCGGTTCAGGAGCGTGAGATCGATGCCGCGCTCGAGGGCCAAACGCGTACAGGCCGTGCTGATGATGCCGGTTCCGCCAATGAAGAGAACTTTCATAGGTGGTATAACATCAAGTACACTACCACGCCGGTGACGCTCACGTAGAGCCAGATGGGGAGCGTCCAGCGCGCGATGCGCCGGTGCTTGTCATAGCGCGCGGATAAGCCGCGGCGGAGCGTGATAATCGCCAGCACCGGAACCGCCGCCGCCAGGATTGTATGGGTTCCGAGAATGCCCAGGTAGAGCGTTTTTAGAACGCCGGTCTTCGGAAACCGCACGCTGCCCACTTGATAGTGATAGACCAGGTAGCACACCAGGAACAGGCACGAAACCACGAACGCGGTCTGCATCACTTTGCGGTGCTGCGCGAAGCGCTTGCGGCGAACCAGCGTGTAGCCCCACACCAATAGCACGGCGGCGGTGGCGTTCAGCACGGCATTCACGGAGGGCAAAATCGGGGTCATGATTTTTCGCGCTCCAGTTGGCGGATATCGTGAAGCAGTTCAGACGTGTCGATGTAGTAGCCGCGGATGCGGCGGGCGCCGTCTACCAGCACGAAGCGCGTGCTGTGGATCAGGCTGCCATCCACGCTATTGAGCTTGAAGGCGGTGAGGCCAAGGTCGTTGNNCGAGCACGGGCGGGGTGTCGTGCTGGGGATCGACCGTGAATGAGACCAGACTTATGTCGGGCGTTGTGGACACTTGCACGCGGCGCATCTGCGAACTCATCATGGGGCACGGACCAGGGCAGGTGGTGTAGATGAA
>PLMF01000292.1 GCA_003142355.1 Bryobacterales bacterium | reverse complement strand
CACGCGATCGCGAATCTCCTCCCGAAGCACGTGTCCTCTCCCCGTAAGGAACATTTGAACAGCAGCCTGCTCCCCGCTACTGCGCCGCAGCTCGATCATGCGGCGGTGGAAAGCGAGTTTCTCCGCGACCAGCCCCTGCAGCGAGTCGAGCTGGCTCTGCTGGTTGGGGCTATTGCTCAGCAGGGTCCGCAGCCGGGCGACGGTGGCGTCCACTTGCGCGGTGAGATAATACGGATCTTGAAAGTACTTCTCCCCCGCGATCACGAATCCGCGGGCCGCGCTCTCCGCTTCGAGCACCTCGACGAGCAGCTCGTCGAGGCCGGTTAAGACCTCCTGGCCGCGCATGATGGCGTCCTGGTTCTCGACCAGGCTCCTGTTGATCTGATAGGAAAGCACCCCGATGAGGAGCGGGATGACGAGCGCCAACGCGAAACCGCTCCGGGCCACAGCTCGAATGACCGTTCTCATGGACTTCTCAGATAAGTGGACCTTCATAGTCTAATACCATTTGGTTCGCAAAAGTGTACGACTTGTCGCAATTCTGTCCACGTCCTTGGAACCTCCGAAGCCGTTCGGCTGGCCTTCTCGGGTTGGCTGTCCAGTTGCATCGCTAAACGCGGCGGTCCCATGCGGCAAGCAGTTGCGGCGCAGAATGCAACAGTTGCGGTCCTCGATTCACACCGGCAGGTGGAAGAGAGCGTTCAACGGCTCGGCCAGTCCGGCTTCGACCTGAGCAAACTCTCGGTGGTGGCAATGGATCGTCACCCGGATGAGCAGGTTGTCGCCCATTACGGTGCGGGTGGACAAGCCAGGTATTGGGGTGAATTTGGACCGTTTTGGACCGGTATGTGGGCGTCAGGGAGATCCTTGAGAATGAATAAATCGGGGTTGTCTGCTACTGAGACCGAGGTCGAAATCTATCTCTACGGATGGAACGACGAGGGCGGGTTTTGGCACGGGCCCACCGAAATCGCGCCGGCGTTGAACGGGACCGGCTCCATTCTGCGGAAGCTGAGGAACGCACCGGGGACGTTCCACGGGAAACTTCACAGCAGCGTGCCCGGACTGCCCGGCATGGACTTCCAGACCACGGTGTACGACTTGACGGATGCCGGTTTGGCCATGGTGCANNACGGCGAGTCCCGACTCGGAACTTGCGATTCACGACTACCTGGAGAACGTTTTGCGAACGGACACGGCGTCCGCGCTGGTGTTTACGATGGAGGGGCCCCAGTTGGATTCGGACACCAGCATCGTAGCGTCGGCATATTTCGAGAATCTCTCGACCGCGATGCTGTAGTGGTTGTCGACGAAACATGCGGAGCCGGAAGCCGACGATGACGACATCTCCGAGGTCTCGCCGGCGACGGCCGTCTGCGCATCAGCGGGCGACTGAGCGAACGCCGCTTAAATACAATACTGTTCACTTTGGCATTGAGCCCGATAGGGCGAAAGAACATAGCCCAAGGCGCCAGCCTTGGGAAAGGGATGAACGACCGGAAAGCCCCGGAACGGGGCGNNCGCCGTGGGCTACAGTCTATCGCTCCTGCGGAGCTGGCTTAAGGGGATGGCGGCGAAATTCGAGCCAGTCCCCAACCATCCGCTCAAAAAGACCCGGCGGCCTATATTTTTCGGCAGCGGCAATACCCTCTTGTACTAGAGAGCATGGTCATGCCGCCGAACCTGGACAGAAATCAGACCGGAGGGGTTAGAGGAAGGATATGAAACACTTTGGGATTGCCCAGTGGGTGGACTTCGCGCGCGGGGTGACGCCGGAAGAAGAGGGGAGGATGATGCGAGAGCACCTCGCCACCGGTTGCCTGGAGTGCCGGCAAGCCGCCGCCTTCTGTGACAAATTAGCTCGCGTTTGTCTTGCTCTGGCGCCGCATCGGGCGCCGGAGTCCGCCGTGCGCCATGCGCGGGCGATTTTCCCGATCCGGTGGGCGGACCGTCCCCAGCGGGCCGTTCGCATTCCAATCGAGTTGATCTACGACAGCTTCCTGGTTCCGGTGCCGGCGGGGATGCGCGCCAGTTGGCAGGTTGGCTGGCAAGGGCTCTATCGCGCCGGGGAGTGCTCGCTGGATCTGAGAATCGAGCCGGAATTGCAGTCGTCTCGGGCAGCGGTGATCGGCCAGATCTCCAATCACAGGATTCCGGAAATCGAGATGGCGAACATTCCAATTTGTCTCAGATCGGGAAGGCTGGTTGTGGCGGAAACGGTCAGTAATCGGTTTGGCGAGTTTCAGATGGAGTACGAGCAACGGGGACGGCTACAGCTTTGTGTATACCTGGATGGCGGCACCAGGCGCATTCAGGTGCCACTCAAGAGACTGGTAGCCGAGAAGCACGCGGGAAGGGATCGCCTGAACATGGGAACGGCCTCAGGGAAGACGCGCTCAGGAGTGGACCAGCAGTAGCCGAGTAGAGGAGCCGAAATGGACAGAAAAATTCGCATCTTGGCGCGGGCCGGTTTCTTGGTTGTGGCGTTCCTGTTGTGCGCCTCCGCACAGGATCGCTACCTGGTTCGCGCGCCCAGCGCGCAGATCGGCAACATCGCCGCCCGTCATAATCTCACCCTCATTCGCTCGCTCGAAGGCTCGGCCAAGGACCTTCATTTGGTGGCTGCGCCCGCAGGGGCGGATGTCCACCGCACCATGCAGGGCCTTCAGGCGGACGCGTCGGTCCAGGGAGTGGAACCGGACTTCCCAGTCAGCCTACCCGAGACGTCCGCAGGGGCGCCGCTTCGCCAGATGGGGCTCCCCGACCCCGCTCCTGTTTCCAACCACACGCTGGTCCAGTACTACGGAACATCCGCCTGGGATGCCTACGTCAACCAGCCCGCAGCCTTCGTCATCAAGGTGGCTCAGGGTCACAATTTCGCCAACGGGTCGGGCGCGGTGGTCGCCATTCTCGACACCGGGGTGGATACCGGCGAGCGGGTGCTGGCAAACACGCTGGTGGCCGGATGGGACTTCACGCGCAACAGTGGCAACGGTTCTGAGATGGCGGACATCGATCAATCCACCGACTCCATCCTGGACCAATCCACCGACTCGATACTGGACCAGAAGGCGGCGTTCGTGCTGAATCAGTCGGCGACTGCCATCCTGAACCAATCCACCGACTCGATCCTGGATCGGAATCGAACCCGACTTCCCTCGGCGTTCGGCCACGGAACCATGGTCGCGGGGCTGATCCACCTGGTGGCGCCGATGGCGAAGATCATGCCCGTGAAAGTATTCAGCGGCACCGGCACGTCGACTCTCTCCAACATAGTGAGGGGCATCCGCTGGGCGGTCGATCATGGCGCCGACGTAATCAACATGAGCTTCAGCTCGACGCAATCCTCCGAAGAACTTCGCGCGGCCATTGCCTACGCAAACTCCAAGGGGGTCATCTGCATCGCATCGGTAGGGAACGACGGGAAGCAGAATCCTCCGGTGTTTCCGGCGGGGTATCACTCCCAGGTCATTGCAGTGGCGTCGACGAACAATCAGAACATCAGAAGCACCTTTTCGGACTATGGCAACACTCTAGTCGACGTGGCCGCTCCGGGCGAAGGGATAGTCACCCTCTACCCGGGAAACAACTATGCCGAGGGTTGGGGCACATCTTTCAGCGCGCCGCTGGTGGCGGGAGGCGCGGCGTTGCTGGTTCAACTCGGGAGAAACCACGTCAACGTAGCGGAAGCGGATCAAGCGATTTCGCAAGCTATTCCGACGGGCCAGGGACTGGGAGCCGGCGAGCTTGACTTGTTCCAAGCGTGCCTGTATCAGCTCTTTCACGGCGGCTGGAGATGACGACCACGACCGGATTGGTACGCAGGCCCGTTGGCCGCTGCATGGAGCTGGGATGCCAGCGGCCGGCAGGCGCTCCGCTTCCGATCTGGCTTGCGGCCCTGGTCGCAGCCCGTTGCCAGGTGAACAGGAATGGCGAGAACCGGGCCGTTCGCTGGAGTTGCGTTTCGGGCAAGGCGCTATACACCAATGCGGGCGCGGACGCCGAGTGGATTCAACCGCTGGGGGTGCGCCTGCAAGGGGGACAGACGCTGGCAGTGTACTGGCTGCCGGGGGAAACAGATTACACCGTGGAGGTGTACAGGCAAGACGAGATGTGCGCATGACTTCCAAGCGCGGCGTTCAAAAAGGGGAGGGAGGAGAAGTCCAGATGAAGACCGAACACGATGATCCTCTGACGAAGGCACTGGCGCGGCTGCAACAGACAATGTCCGGCGAGGATCACGCTGTGACGGAATCTTCCCGCCCTCCCGTTTCTTGCGATAGCGATATCGGCGAGTTGTTTGCGGCCGAATTCCAGGCGAGGCGCGAACGCCTCGAACACTGGATCAGCCTGCTGAGCGAGGAGGTGCGCTCACGCGCCGGAGGGGTCCCAGTGGTCCGCGGGTCGCGTCACAAATGCAGAAGGCGGGGACTTCCTCCGCGTGCCAAGCGGCGTTTGGGTGCGCGGCGCCATTCCACAGCGGGTTAAGGGACCGCGCAAAAACAACTTCACAGCCACCGACGGGGCGCAGAGTCTCACTCTGCCGCNNGGCAGGAGTGCCTGCGCCACGTCGACAGATTGGCACAAGTTTGGAGGGGTAGTGTAACGCACCGCCGGGATGCGACGTAGAATCCTTATAGCAGGCCATCGGGCTTAAATCATGAAGAGAGTGTTCACATGAGGGGTGTCTCGACGAAGGGTGTTGCGCTTTTTCTTTTTTCGGCGGCGGCGGTCTTGGGCCAAACGGTTCCGGGCCGATACGTGGTGGAGCTTGCGGGCGATCCGGCGGCCAGGGCGACGGCCGTACAAGGGTCGCGATTCGCCGCGCGGCGGGCGGCGGTGCGCCGGAGCCAGACGGATGCCCGGACGAGGATCGGGGAGCTTGGCGGAACGGTCATCGAGAGCATGGATACCGTGGTCAACGCCCTGATTGTGAGCATTCCGGACGCGCGGGCCGCGGATCTTTCGAAGGTTCCCGGGGTAGTGAAAGTGCACCCGGTGCATCGCGTGAGGCCGTTGCTCAATCACGCTCTGCCGATACACAAAGTGCCGGATGCCTGGAACACGCTGCCGCTGGGCGAGTCGAGCGCGGGGGCCGGGATCAAGATCGGCATGATCGACACCGGAATCGACGTGAACAACGCGGCGTTCAGCGATCCGCTTCCGGCCGTGGATGGATTTCCGAAAGTTTTGGCGAACGGCGATTTGCAGTTCACCAACGCCAAGATCATCGTGGCCAAGAACTACACGCCGCTTCTTCCCGACGGCGGCGATCCGGATGCGAACGATCGCGACGGCCATGGCACCGGCACCTCGATGGCGGCGGCCGGCGGCACGGCCAACGGGCCTTACGGCGCCATCACCGGAGTTGCGCCCAAGGCGTACCTGGGCAGCTACAAGGTTCTCGACGCGAACGGCAGCACCTCGGACGTGATCGCGAAGGCCGTCGACGATGCGGTGGCCGATGGGATGGATGTTCTCAATATCAGCCTGGGCTCTTATGTCGCATCCTATTCGGACATCGATCCAAACGCGATCGACGTAGCGGCGATCGAGGCGGCCACGCAGGCCGGGGTGGTGGTGGTGGTGGCGGCCGGGAACTCCGGGCCGGGCGGCAGCTCGATCTCGGATTATGGCAGCCTNNCGATCCAACCGGCCTGGCGTGTTCGCCGCTCAAATCCGGATCGGTGGCGGGGATGGTGGTGCTGGTCATGCGCGGTACTTGCCCGTTTGAAAGCAAGATCGACAATGTCGCGGCCGGTGGCGCGCTGGCCGCCATCATCTACAATAACGGCACCACCAGCCCCTTTGCCTTGTACGGCCAGACCGTGGGCGCGGCGACGCTGCCCGCCATGTTTGTGAACCAGGCCGACGGAGCGGACTTGGCCGCGCGCGTCGCGGCCAGCCCCGGACTCGAGGCCACGCTGGACTTTTCCGACGCGACCGCATTCCCAGCCCGAACGGATCTCACGGGCTTTACCAGCCGCGGTCCGAACATCGGCAGCGCCATGAAACCGGACATTGTCGCCGTCGGTGAAGAGATCGTGACGGCCGCGCAGAATTCGTTCCCGAGCGGCGAATCCTACGACCCGTCGGGCTTTATCGACACGGCGGGGACGAGCTTTTCAACACCGCTGGCGGCCGGCGCCGCGGCGGTTCTCAAGGCGGCCCGTCCGGGACTCAGCATGCCGCAATACCGCTCGCTTCTGATCAACAGCGCCGGCCCCGCGACATCGGGCCCGGGAGTGCCGGCGACCGTTCAGCAGGCCGGGACCGGAGTGCTGAACGTGGCAGCCGCCCTCAGCGGCACCGTTGCCGCATATCCCACGGCATTGAACTTCGGCACGGGCCCGGGCGCGATCGCCAGCACGCTGAACCTGACGCTATCGAACGTCGGTACGGTGAGCGATACGTATTCGATCGGCGTACTGCCTGTAGGCGACAGCCCGGCCGCGGCGCTTTCGACCGATACCGTGCAGCTCGATCCCAACGGCTCGCAGGCGCTCTCGGCGACGGTGAATGCTTCGGGACTGGCGCCCGGCGAGTATCAGGGATACCTTCAGGTGACCGGCACCGCGACCTCGAACGTCACGACGATCCCGTATTGGTTCGCGGTCCCCGGTTCTACTCCGGCGGGTATTACGGTGCTGTACCAGGATTATTACGATCCAATCCGGACGGTGTCGTATGGGGCGGTTGTCTTTCGCATTGTGGACATCGCCGGCTTACCCTATACCGGTCCGCTCACGCCGCGGATCGCCATGACCGCGGGCGGGGGCAGCATTCGCAACGCCTACCGGGCCGGAGACATCCCCGGCACTTACGGCGTGGATATCCGGGCCGGCACCAGCACCATGCAGTTGAATATCTCGATCGCCGGCATGACGCAAGCGGTTCTCATCGGGGTTCATTGAGGTTCAGTGGGCCACGTAGTCCTTGTACATGTCCGCTATGTGGGCTGTCACCGCGTCACCGGGGTGAATCACCACGCGCCAGCGGAAGACCAACTTCTGGCCCGCCGGCAACTTGAAGTGGCTCTCCGCCAAGCTTTCGTCGAAATCTTTTTGAGCCAGTGGATTCGCTGAGACCAGCCCGTAATCGCGGGCGTGCCAGTAGGTTGGATAGCGCAGGTTTTGCGGGTTGTCAAAGATCGCTACGCCGAGCCTCTCGCCATCCACCACGCCCGTGTAATCGATCCAGTTCGAACGCTTCCCCCACACCTTTAACATGGTGCTGAGGCCCTCCGCGTTGACCATCACGCCGCCCTTCCTCTCGGTGAAGGGCTCAGCCAGGCGGATGCCGAGCAGACCGTCTTTGAGGTCCCCAAACGTCACGTCCGGCACGGCTGTAAGGGTGACCAGCAAGTCGATGGTGCGCAACTTCGGATCGGAATAGAAGGTCATGATGCGATCTTCCACCAAGAGCACCTTCCCGTCCGGATGGAGCCAGTCCATGGTGGCCGTCAGCGTGCCCGATTTGTCGCCCGGTTTGAACTCGGCGTGGCGCACGACGATACGGCCGACCGGCCCCCTCTCGGTGTATGACGGGTCGTTCTCCCAGAAATTGACGCCGTTCACGTCCTTATACGTGATCCACAGCCCGCGATGATGCAAGTGATCGCGGCTCTCCCCTTCCACAACCTCCATCGGAAAACGGCGCGTTACGATCTTACCCGAGGCAGACCGCAGAGGAGCCAGATAGGGCTTATTGGCATCGAGGGTGCCGTAATGAAACGTGGTGAAAGGCTTGCCGTCGATGTTCACGGCAATCTCGTCCGGTGTGAACCGGACCTGCGCGGACAAGCATGCGGCCGCGGCCAGGCAAAAGACAAGTGAGGCTCGCATATAATCTGATGATATACTCTCAAACGGGTGCTAGGGCCCCCCAAAAGGAGATTTGGCGTCATATGACACTGAAAACATTCGCGGCCACTCTTGTGCTGACGCTCTCGGCCACCGGCGCCCAACTGCCCGAGTTGCGCATCGAGGCGACCGTCGGTGCCTCTATCTTCCATATCAAAAACGTCGCACCTCAACCCCTCACCGCCTATCTGGTCGAGTTGGTCGGTTACCCCGGCAGCGCCTTTACGCTGGTGCAGGACGAGATCACCTCCGAACCTGTTCCCGCTGGCGGTGAGAAGAACCTCAAAGTCACGGACATGACCGTGGGCGCGGCGCCGGAATATGTGAAGGTGCAAGCGGCTCTCTACGCCGACGGAAGCTCGGGCGGCACCCCTGAAAAAGTCGCGCAACTCGTCGAGCACCGCCGCTTCATCCTCCAAACTACCCGCGAGTTGATTGGCCGCCTCGAAAAGGCGCAGTCGGCCGGCACACCGAAAGCCACCCTGATGGCGGACCTCAAACAATGGACCGGCGCCATGCAACCGGCCTCCAGACGCGAACGGTCCTCACCGGCGGGAATCAACCAGGCTGCCGGCAGACGCCTCATCGAGGACACCGCCGCCCGGCTGGACGCGAGTTCGCTCGATGAGGTGCTCACCGGCCTCCATGCCGCGGAACGCTCCCTGGCCTCGAGCAAACCGGCTGTATGAGGAGACGGATTGAATGAAAACCGGTGAGCCGACACGCCGCGCCCTGTTGAGGGGCGCCGCGGCGCTGGGGGTGGCGCGGTTAGGCGCGCAGCCGAACCCCGCGCCAGGGGCGCTTTACGCCTACGCAGGCTGTTACACCACGGCGCGGCGCTACGCTCGCGGCGATGGGATCCACGTCTACCGCGTGGAGCCAGCGACCGGGGCCTGGACCCACGTTCAACACGTCGGCAACCTGGTCAATCCGTCGTTCCTCGTGCTGCGCCGGGATCAGCGCTATCTTTACGCGGTGCACGGCGATGAATCCTATGCCACCTCCTTCTCGGTGGATCGCAATACCGGGTTCCTGACGCTGCTCGACCGCGTTGAGACCGGCGGGCGCAATGGCGTTCACCAGGCCATCGATCCGAGCGACAAGTTCATGGTGGTAGCGAACTACGGTACCGGCAATGTCTCGGTGCTGCCGGTGCGGCAAGATGGAACGCTGGGCGACCAGGTGCAACTGGTCCCGCTGCCGGGTCTGCCGGGGCCGAACCGGATTGAGCAGGCCAGTTCGCACCCGCACCAGATTGTCTTCGATCCGTCGGGAAAATTTGTGGTGGTGCCGGACAAGGGTCTGGACCGGATTTTCATCTTCAGCTTCGACCCGGCCGCCGGCAGGCTGACCCCGACGGAGCAGGGCAGCGCGGTGGCACGGTCGGGGTCGGGACCGCGCCACGCGGCGTTCCACCCGACGCTACCCGTCCTCTTTGTCCTCAATGAAATCAGCAGCAGCGTTGCCACCTATTACCTGGAAGCGGAGCACGGCAATCTGCGGCCGGTCCAGATCCTCCCGACACTGCCGTCGGATTTCACCGGGGATAACACGGCCGCGGAGATTGCGGTATCAGCGGGAGGCCAGTTCGTGTACTGTTCCAACCGCAGCCACGACAGCATCGGAATGTTCGCCGCGGACCCGGGCACCGGCCTGCTGACCTCTATCGGTTGGGTACCGAGCCGGGGCCGGGTGCCGCGTTTCATCGGTTTTGACCCGGCTCACCGATTCCTTTACGCCGCCAACGAGCAGGCCGACACCGTGGTAAGCTGGCTGGCGGATCCCTCGACCGGCCGTCTGACGCCGACCGAACAGGTGGTTCGGAACGCCAGCCCGTGTACCATAGCCTTTGCCACCATATGAGACTACTTACTCTAGGTTTGATCTTGTCTTCCGTTGTGCCGGCGCAGCCGGTAAGACCGCGTGTCCTGGGGATTGCCCACATGGCGGTCTCTGTCGGCGATCTCGGCAAGGCGCGCGCCTATTACAGAGACTTCCTCGGCTTCAGCGAGCCGTTCTCACTCACTAACGCAGATGGTTCCGTGAGCCTGGCTTTTATCAAGGTAAACGATTACCAGTACATTGAGGTTTCTCCCGGCCTTAAGCCCGGTGACGACCGGTTGAAACACATCGCGTTCTATACGGATGACGCGGAGCGTATGCGCGTATATCTGGCGTCTCGGGGAGTGACGGTCCCGGACAGCGTGCCCAAGGGCCGGAGCGGCAACTTGAACTTCAATGTCAAAGACCCCGACGGGCACACCGTCGAAATGGTTCAATACCTGCCGGATGGCTGGGCCATGCGGGACAAAGGCAAGTCCATGGCGGACGCGCGCATTTCNNGGAACGGTCCTATCCTGGATCAACATGCACGTGCCCGACGGCAGCGACGGGATCGAATTCATGCTCTACAAGGACCTGCCGGCCCCCGACGAGCGAGGGACGGCGCACCACTTGTGCCTGGAAGTCCCGAGTATCTCCAGCGCTCTGGAAACTCTGCAAGCCAGGCCGTACGCGAAAATCTACAGCCGTCCACTCGAGCCCCGAACGGGCATCAACCGCAGGCGTCAACTGAATGTGTTCGATCCCGACGGGACGCGCGCGGAACTGATGGAGCCGGCCACGGTGGACGGAAAGCCGCCGGTGCCGTCTACCGCTCCACTGCCCCGGTAGAGTTGGCCGCAGGGCCTCTCGACCAGCAGCTTACAATGGGACGACTGACATGAACCTCGAACAAGTGGCCCGGCGAGCCAAGGTTTCGACCGCCACAGTGTCGCGGGTGCTCAATCATGCAAGCATCGTCAAGAGCAGCACCCGCGCTCGCGTCGTCAAGGCGATCGAGGAGTTGAAATACCATCCCAATCTGCACGCACGCACTCTGGCCGGCGGCAAGAGCCGCACCATCGGCGTGATCGTTTCCAACCTGGAGAACCCGTTCTTCTTCGACATCTATAAGGCCGTCGAAGACGGCGCGCACGCCCGCGGCTTCGAAGTGGTGATGGCCAATACCGACTACCGGTCCAAGCAACTGGTGGCCAGCGTCCGGCTGATGATCGGGAGGCGCGTGGCGGGCCTGGCCGCCATCGTCTCGGAGATGGAGCCGGCGCTGATCGACGAGCTCACCGACAGCGGCATTCCGGTGGTTTTCTACGACGTCGGCGTGCCGCGCCGGAACATCACCAACA